>NZ_BAFQ01000042.1 GCF_000308375.1 Nocardia aobensis NBRC 100429
GCGGGGGATGGTGGCCCATCTGAGGGAGGTGGACATCGATGCGCTGTGCAAGGTCTACGGATTCGAAGGCGAGCAGGTGGTTGCCATGAAAGCCCTTGCGGTACATGGCAACGCGTTGAGCTGGTGGTGTGAGTTCGGCGATGTCATTCCGGAAAACTTCGACTTCTATGTCGGATTGGAGGCCTCAGCTCGTAGTTTGAAGACTTACGAGCCCGAACTTGTCCCTGGACTGCTCCAAACACCTGCGTACGCCAGCGCGATGTTCGGCACCGCTCATCCGACCGACACCGCTGCGGAACATGCCAGGCGTGTCCAATTGCGTATGCGTAGGCAGACCAGGATCACGCGCAAGTATCAACCGGCTGAACTCGACGTGATCCTCCGCGAATCAGCCCTGCGATGCGTCGTAGGTGGACCGAAAGTGATGTCTGCACAGCTGAAGCATCTCGCGGACATGGGATGTCGTCCGAACGTCAACGTGCAAGTACTGCCCGATCGGGCCGGCTTCCCGCTAGGTGAGGCGGTGGGCTCGTTCGTGCTTCTCGACTTCGGTAACGACCGTAGCGGGCAGACCATAGAACCGCCGGTCGTCTATGTCGAAGGTTTCATCGGGGATTTGTATCTCGAAAAACCAGTAGCGGTGCAGCGGTACCATCAGGCCTACGAAGGTCTCCGGCGAAGCGTGATGGATCCGGTCGCAAGCCGATCCCTGCTCCGGCAGATAGCGAGGGAGTACGTCTGATGGTTGTCGATCTATCGAATGCGCAATGGTTCAAGAGCAGTCGTAGCGGAGGGTCGAAGAACTGCGTCGAAGTCGCGTTCTTACCGGATAATGCTGTGGGCGTGCGAGATTCGAAGGACTGCACCGGGCCGGCCCTGATCTTCGCCGCTGCTGAGTGGTCCGCGTTCACCGCCGCCGTAACAAGGGGCGACCTGGACCGGTGAGTACCGCGACGTCGAACTTACGATCCGAATCTGGCATCCATTACGGCGCGTAGAACAGGGCGATCTCGGCGAGTAGCCGTTCGGAACTGGTTCTCATCGCGTTCAGGGTCATGCCTGCGACGTGAGGGCTGAGTGTCGTATTTGGGTTCGAAGCCAGCCCCGAACTGAAAGACCGTCCCTCCGTGGCGAATACGTCGATAGCGGCGTGGCCGAGACCGCAGCTGGGGTCGCGCAATGCCGCGTCCAGGGCGTCCTCGGGCACCACCTGTTCCCGCGATGTGTTGACCAGTACCGACCCCGGCTTCATCCACCGCAGCTCCCGCGCGCCGATGAGCCCGATGGTCGCGGGGGTGGCCGGGACGTGAACCGAGATGATGTCGCAGCCGGTCAGCAGGGCGCGCAGGTTCTCGGCCCGGTATGCAGGCCATTGTGCCGCCTCTTCGGCAGTGAAGCGCGGCGACCCGTGGACCCACACCTCCGCCCCGAACGGCACGAGACGTTCCGCCACCGCCCGTGCGATCGCTCCACTGCCGACGAGTCCCACCCGCGAATCCGACAGACTCCGAACGGGCATACCGTCGACCGCTGCGCCCCAGTCGCCGGCACGAAGAGCTCTGTCCCGCTTGCTGATTCCGCGGAGAGCGTCGAGCATGAGCCCGATCGTCAACTCGGCAACGGCGTCGGCATTCGCGCCCGGGGTGGACAGGACCGTGACTCCCAAGTCGTGGGCAGCGTCGAGATCGAAACTGTCCAGACCAGAAGCGGCCTTGGCGACCAGTCGCAGTGGTTGTTCGTGCCGCTCGGTCGCCATCTGCTCGAAGACGTTGCGGCTCAGAGGAATACCCGCGCGACATTTCAGCGCGTCGTATCCGCCGCCACGATCGAAGGCGGCCAGAATCTCCTCTGAACTGGACCCTTCGAAATCGTCAGAGCCCCAGCGACATTCGATCTCTGAACGGACAGTTCGATTCACAACTCGACGTAGGTTGACCGTCGGTACGAGACCGAGCCGAGTCAAGTCTTCCAGCTCGTCCATTGCCAACTCGCTCGGCGCGGGGTCGATGACGAGGATGCGGGGGTGAGTAGGCGCCGGACAGTTCACGAGGCCACCATGCCAGGCCGGCGACCGGATCGGAGGGGTATTTGCGCGCGTTGGGCTGGTTGTCGCGATTGCCCCAACGGCTACCTGGCGACGACACCACTCCGTCTGCGATGATCGAGCGGCGGCTGCTCGACTGATGCGGGCCGCTTCGATGCTTCAGTTCGAAGACCAGGAGGGGGTCATGCGTTTCGTTCCCGAATCTGTGCTGGGTATGGCGCAGACGATAGAGCCGGCAGTCGAAGCGACGAAGGCGCATGCGACGAACATCGAGAATGTGGGGTTCGATCCGTCTCACGCGGGGCAGGACTATGGGGCCCAAGGGAAGAAGATCGCGGCAGGGGTCAATGGCATCGTCACGATGTTGCAATCGTGGTCGGAGGCATCCGAGGCAACCACGGGCGTGCTGCGCCGAGCGGTCGATATCACAGTGGGCACGGATCAGGAGAATCGCACTCGTATCGACGGTTCTGCTGACGGAGCAACTTCGGCATGACCTCCGCGCAGGAATACGAGAAACAATACCGACGTGACAACGACAAAGCGAGGTTGGACCTCGAGCGCTTCCTTAAAGAGGATGGGCGGAACGTCTTCGATCAGCCAATCTGGACCGATAAACCGCCGATCATCAACGGTGACATCAACGCTCTGCTCGACAACGGCGCATTCGGTCTCGAATGGTTTCGACTAGCGCTGGTCCGATATCACCGTGTCTGGGACATCATGAAGCTCGACGGCTTCGATCGGATTGATGTTCCTGCTCTTGCGCTCGAGCCTGGACTAGGCGCGGAGAAGATCGATGCCGCAGGGGATCCGGATGCTGAGATGAAGCGTTTGGAGGGCAAGTACTACGACCAGCAGCGCAGCATGAACCTGAATAGTCTCAGAGACCTGTCGACGGCGATAACAGGCGCTGCACTCGGAAACGACAGCCATCTGGGCGGTGGAGACCTGGCCTCTGACCTTTATGGCGTGGCGCAGGCCGTCCCGGAGGCATGGCAGGGGCGAGGAGGGGCCGCGGCGACAGATCATCTCGCCGGACTGCACGCCCACGCTGACCAACAGGCTCAGTACCTTCAGGCTGTCGCTTCGGCGCTGAATGGCCTTCCGGAAGTGCTCCGGCAAATCGTCGCGGACAAGGCAAATTTTGTTGCAGGGTTCGACTCGCCGCAGTGCCCTGTAGCCGGGCACGCGATGCGTCTCGGCGGAGCCGAGGATCTCGTCAGCGTAATGATCACTGTTGCCGCAGGTAAGGCCAGTACGCCTCTTTTTGGCGATTCCGATAAGAGAGAAGCGAAGAAACAGCTACATCTGGAGCGAGACGACCAAGCCAAGCAGGCGTGCAAGGACTGGCTGATCAATCATTTCGGTCCGGCAGTCCGCGAGGCATTCATAGCTTTCGTACACCAATGTGCGCTCGCTGACCACTACATTCGCCAAGCCTACAAGCCGGTGATGGACCTACTGGACAGTCAAGACACGACTCCGTTCCCGAAACCCCCCGGCCAGCAGGATCCGAATCAGCCATCGAATACCGGCCCAGGCCCGACTGCTACCGGGCCGGCAGCCCCAACCACACCGACGTCCGCGGCTCCGACCACGCCCACGACACCGTCCTCCTTCAACTCGGCGACCCCCGTCTCGACCAATCCTGCTGCCACTCAGTTCAATCCGGCCCAAATCTTATCGAGCTTGACGAGTCAGGTGGGCCAAACGGTTCAGCAAGGTATTACGCAAACCCTGCAGCAGGGCCTGTCCCAGATTCAGAACGTCGCGCAGCAGGGCCTCGGCGCGCTCGGGGGCAACCTTGCCGGCCTCGGTTCGCAGCAGCCGGGCGCAGCTGCTCAGCTGACAGATGTCAAGAGTCTTACCGGCGGCAAAGAGCTGGCCAATCTGAGTGCGTTCGGTGGAAACCTCACGGTCACTCAGGCGCCGAACGGCGCAATCACCGCGAAAGTCACTGGGCCCGACGGGAAACCACAGGAGTACTCGATGGGGCTCAAAGACGGTGTGCCGTTCTTGAAACCTGGACCGGCCGAGTCGACAGATCCGTCAGGCAGGGGACCGTCCGAGGGAAATGGCTCCACACCTGGTGGCGGACAGTCGGCGGGTCCGGGCCCGAGTGGTGCGTCCGCCGCTGGATCCTCGGCCCAGTCGTTGACGCCGGCGCCTGCGGGGGCCGATAAGCCGGGGTCGCTACCGAGCCATGGCGTCGAGCCTCGCGCGGACAACCCCAGCACAGGCGTGGACGCCGGGACGAACAGCCCGTCCGCGCCCGGTATGCCGATGAGCGGGATGCCCCACGCACCGGGTGGCGGAGGGAAGTCCACGCCCGAGTCCGAACGACCGCCGAGTGGGATCATCCCCCCAAAGCCGTTGTGGACCACAGTGCCCGGTGGGGACGGCCACATTCCCGACGGGCCCACGGGGTCGGACGTGCCGGGCCCTGAATTGGCGACTGTCGGCCCCTTGGACGGCGGTCCGCTGCAGGCACCCGGGCAGCCTGGTCCCGAGTTGGCGACCGCAGGTCCGCTGGACAGCACTTCCCCGGTGTCGGACGGCCCGAGTCGAATCTCAGGCCCCGCCGATTCGCCGCCGCGACCCTCCCCTACCGGGGTGAAGATCGAAATCGACACCGGTGATGCGAAATGACTGACTACGCGGCAGAAATGGATCGAATTCTCGCCGACTACAGGGCCGGATCACACGGTATCCGAGAGCAGTTCCTGGAGGCGGACGCGCGGACCACGAGGGGAGGTGCGGACCTGTTCGCTGAGTTGCGGGAACAGTTGCGAGAGAACGAGTCCCAGCATCCGGAGGCTTCCCGAGACGCGACGGGCCGCGAAGAATCGGCCGAACGTGAACAGTGGCAGCGCGAGGCTGCCGAACGCGCGAATATGGCGGCCGACCGCCGACGCCCCAAGACCAGCGGACGGGATGCAGTTGTCCTACCTTCGGACTGGACCGACGAGGACGAAGCCCGGGCTGAGGGCTACGGTCCGCCGAAGTCGTGGCTGACGTAGGCCGCTAGAGTGCAGACGACGGACCGGTCGGGGATGTATAGGAGGGGGCTTCGATGCGTGGTTTGAGTGTCCCGGCGGATGTCGATGGTTCGATGAGCATCTCCGATTTTCCGGGGCCTCGCTCACCGATCCTGCCCGAACCCAAGGAGGCCGATCTCGCCTGGGCGCGTGCGCATCCGGGCGAGTGGCGGTACTTCGTGGATCCGAGGGTCGACAAGGCATCGGCCACCGAGGTCAATGTCATCGGCGGTTGGTATGCGGACGAGAAGGGCGCAATCGAACCTTGGTTGAATCCAGCGTTCACGCCCTCCCCAGGATATGACTCATACGGCATCGCAAGCCACTTGGAGCTGGCGATTTGGCGAGTCGATTACGGATTCTGCGAGCTGGGCCACTTCATCGACGTTTTCAGCCGCAGCGATGTGATCATGGAGCTGCCCGACGACGATCCCGAAGGGCAGCGAGGTTGGCCGCTCGAGCCGTTCTACACCGGTGAGGAGATACTGCGCATCTATACCTCCGCCGGGCACCTGCCACCGACGACCAATCCATGGCTTCGGCGGACCGTTTCCGGCCGCGCGATCCTCGAAGAGGTATGTCCGCGCGAGCGCACCGTCGTGGTGATGAACGGTGGCAGCGCTCCGGGCCTCGAGTTACAGGGGTCGTGGCTGACGCGCTGGTGGCGGGAATGGCAGGACGCTGAGCGGGCTCGCCGCGCCGAAGGACCGAACTCGGATGGATAAGTGGGAGCGGGAACAGATCCGGGCCGCCAATGATGGTCTGCGATCGACCTTGGACTCCATTCAAAGCGATTTCGACCGTGAGATAGGCGAATTGGCGGAGCTCCAGCACAAGCTCGCGGCGCTGAAGGTACGTGCGACTACGCCGAGCGATCTTGCCCGGGTGACGATCAACGGTTCGGGGATGGTCACGGAGATAGAGATCGTCGACGATGCGTATCGGCGTAGCACTCCCCGGCAGTTGACAGAGGAGTTGAACGCGGCGATCCGTGCCGGCGTCGAGGCTGTGACACAAGCTCGGGCAAAGCTCCTCGAGCCGGTTCAATCGGTGATCGACGGTATGGCGGATCTCGACGAGGTCATGCCCGGCATGCCCAGTATGCGAGAACTTCGGCGACAGTTCTCGGAGTTTCCGCAGCCGGAGCAGTAGAGCCTGTTGCGCCGCTACAAGTTTCGTGGAACCCGACGCGGCACCGCTGCGTCCAAGTCGAGGACGGAGCAGCTGATGAGGGAGCGTGGGCGTGGTTGACTTCTTTGCCGACCCCGAGCGGTTGCGCGCGATCTCGCCCCAGTTCGAACAGTTGGGGGAGGAGGTCGAAACCGCCTTGGAGAAGCTGAGACAAGGTCTGGATGCCGAGGGGCGCTGCTGGGGCGGGGACCGTCCGGGCACGGAGTTCGAAAAGAACTATCCGCAGGAAGGCGATGGCAGTGTCAAACAGACGCTCGACGAGTTGGGCGCCCTCGCAGCCAAACTGAAGTCGACCGGCGACAAGATCACCGGTACGGCCGGCATCGTCCAAGACCAGGATCGCGCCAATGCGGACGGGATCGGGAAGGCATAACGGGGGTTGTCGTGACATTGTGGCGGCCGCCGCAAATTCCGTACCTGTCGGATTTCCTCTTCGGTCACTGGCCCGATGGTGACGAAGACGCCATGCGACGAGCGGCAACGCACTGGTCGGATATGGCGAATGCGCTGAAGGAGCTGCAGAAGCCGGCCGATCAGTCGATGGTCGACGCTCTCGATGCGATCGACGGTAAAGCCCACCAGGCGATGGCGAGCTACTGGGCGGATATCTCCGGTGGTGACGGCAGCGACCTGCAACGCCTCATCAATACGTGTGAGTCCTTCGCCGAGCAGCTCGAGCACGGTGCCACCGACATCGAACACACCAAGCTGACCATCTATATCTCGGCGATGGTCATGGTCGCGATGACCGCGTGGTCGTGGGTTCCCGGCGCCGGGCAGGTAGGCGAGGTGGCGGCCGCCGCTGCCGTCAAGGTGACGATTCGTGCGGCGGTGGAGAAGCTGCTGACCGAGATCACCACCAAGGGCGCGGCCTTCGTCGCCCGGCGGCTCGCAATGCGCGTGGGCGCCAAGGTAGCTACGCAGGCGGTGATCGGCGCCGGTATAGGTGCGGGCACCGATGCTGCGGCACAAGGCATTCAGCTGGCGGCGGGCCACCGCCAGGACGGGTTCGATCTGGCCGGCTTCTTCCGGGCAACGGGAGCCGGGGCCGTCGCCGGAGGTGTGGCCGGGCCGATGAGCGAAGGCATCGGCGGCAATCTCGCCGGGCGGCTCGCCGGCGGGGCCGAACCCGGGCTGGTCGCCGGATTGGTCGGCAAGAATGTGGCGGAGGTGCCGGCCAACGTCGTCGGCAACGCAGCGGCTCAGCTCGCGACCAACCCCGATCATTCGATCGACTCCAGCACTTTGCTGGAGGGCGCCGGGGGCGGCCTGGCCAGTAAGCCGGGGCCACACAACACGCCGCACGGTGATGCTACGACCGGTCCCCATGCCGATTCGCCGCCCGAGAAGCCTGCCGCGGGCGGTTCGGAGCATTCGGCGAGCGCCGATCCGCCTCCGCGGCCTTCACCTTCGGAGGTGGGGACTCCGTCCGCGGCCGACGGCACGCATCCATCCGGCACCCATCCGGATCCGGGGGCCATGCAGGCAGATGCCCCTCCCTCCGCGCACCAGGGAAACGGTACCGATCATGCGGCCACTGTCGCGGCCGGGCACGAGACATCCGTTGCGGCTCAACCCGACTCGAACGGCGCGAGCCAGGCCGGTGATGCCAAGCCTCCGACCGAAGCGCGGTCGAACGCCGGGCCGCAGACTCCCGAGCCGGGATCGACGAATCAGCCGGCACCCGCACAGGCGGCGACGCCGTCGCCCGATCGTTCCGCCCCACCATCGCAACCGCAGGCTCCGAACGCCGCGCCAGGGGATCGGCAGATGCCCGCAGCGCGCCCGGCGCCGGACGTAGCAGCGCGACCGGATGCACAAACTCCTGCTCCGGATCGCAATGCACCGCAGCGGGTTCCGGAATCTTCGCGCCCCCCGATCACCGATGCGCCGGTGCACCGGACAACCGAACCCCCGACCGCCGGCGCCACACCGCGCCCAGAGGCCACGCCCACTCGACCAGGCCATTCCGATGCGCCGCCTCGGCCGGATGCCGCCGTCCGACCGGTTCCCGACTCGTCGCATCGTCCGCCGGTTGGCACCGAGCGGCCGTCGGGCACGCCAGGGCGTCCGGACAATCCCCACACACCGCCTCGCTCAGCTCACCCGTCGGGCGCGCGGAATCCAAAAGACCTACAGCACACTGGGGATCCCGCTCATCGAAACGACGCGTCGGCGCCGCACGAGCCAGGCAGGCCCGCCGATTCTCGTTTTCCGGAGCCGGGCAGTGCACATCCGGATTCTCCGCGCGGCGATCGTGTGCCCGGAGATGCTCCGCGACAGGATGTCTCGAACGGAAACCGTCGGCTCGATCAGCCGGCCGGGCGACCGGAGGGCGTCGATACCCCGACGGGCGCCCGCGCCGATGGTGCGCAGCAAGCACAAGCGGTGCCGGTCGGTGTACCGACTCCCGCTCGCGACCGCGGGTCGGATCACCACACCGCCGCGCACGAGGAACCCGGTCGCCCGACGGATCATCGACACAGTTCCGATGGTGACAACGCCGGTCTGGAGCAGTCGCAGAGCGGCGGCGCTATCCGCCCGCGCAACCCCCTCGATGTCGCGGCACAGGACAAGTGGGCCGGCGAGGCCTACGACACCATCCGCTCTTCGCGCAGCGACGTGCACGACATGGTCGAGAATCTTGCACAGGTGCCGCGCGAGGATGGTTCGGTTGGCTTCACCGAACACGAAATCGGCCAGGTGAAGCAGCACCTGTTCGAAGAGGAACACAAGCTGAGTGTGTTCGACGACAACGGTAACGTCGTCGGCCACGAGAACCGTCGCTTCGATGCCGACCCTGATATCGCCGAGGCATGGATGCGTCTGTCTCGCGGCGAGCCGCTACCCGCCGACATCAAGCTGCTGGAACACGAACTGGCGGAATCGAATTACCTCCGTGAACACCCGGATGCCAGCTACCGCGAGGCGCACGCTCACGCCAACACCAAAGCCGACTGGGAAAGCGACATCCCCGAGCGCACCGGCGAGAACTACCAGAACTGGGGAGAAAAAGATGGCCCTGTACGTGATCTACCGGAAGACGGCGGAAACCGAGACCGAAGTGACCTACCGGTTCGGGAGCAGCGAGACGGAGCTGAACCGCGAGCTGGTGATCGAGAAGACCGGCCCGGCCGTCAAAGCGGCGGACGGAACGAACGACCCGCTGGTGATGAAAGTAGCCGGACGCATTCTGGCGCGGAAGGGCAGCGACCCGAACTGGCCGGGCGGGGGCGGGATTCAGGCCTGAGCGACCGGTCGACGGAGCCTGCGCCGCCTGGTCGAGTCAGTGATTCACCATCGGTTGCAGGACATCCGGAGGGTGAGCGGCAGAGGCATCCTCCGAGCGCGGAAGATGCGCGTGGACGTGGCGGCGCACACAACCCATGGGAGCCCGGTCGTGGTCCGCTCGATTTGACGGTCGGAGAAGAACAACTCGTCGCGAGATACGCCGAAAAGAAAGGTATGACCTTCGAGGAGGTCGTCCGTGGTATCCACGACGGCAGCCTGAAAATTGGTCAATACGAAGTCTATAAACGTCAGGCCGAACGGCCGGTACTGCAGACACCAGATGAACTCACCGCCGAGTATCTGACCGAGGCGATCGTCCACAAACTGCAGAACCCTCTTGCACTGCGCAGATACGCGAATCTCGAACCTGACGTTTTCCGCCCGGGCTGCCCCGACGACGAGCTGCCGAAGCACCTGACCAGGTCGATGCCTGATGGAGCACTCGACAGCGCCGTAGATCGGGTCGATGTCAGTCGCATGTTCGTAAGCACTCGGGATGACGGATTGCGCCCGATGTGGCGTGACCTGGCTGCAGGGGATGAGTACCTCGACGCGAAAAACGCGCTGTTTCGAATGGACTCGCGAGGGCCTGAGATATTCGGACCCGGCTTTTCGTCTCGCGACCCGAGCAACCTCAACATCGGCTCTCACGTCGGACACACCGGTGGCGGGCAGGCCGACGGGTTCGTATCACTGTCCGAAAGTCCCGAGCGAACTGTCGCGCGGGAACGGCACATTGCAGCTGACGACCTGGACCGGCTCGCAGATCTGGGACAACTGGAGCGGCTGCCGGACGGCACCTTCCGGCAGATGCGCTACATGCACGAGCTGTACCACCCGGGCGGCATCGATGTGGATGCCACATTCCATGACGCCACGGCGGTCAGCCCCCTGCATGCCGGCGGGCACACGGAAGCGGAAATCCTCGCGCCCGGGGGTATCTCCGGTGATGCCATCTTCCGTGTGTGGCCGCGCGAGATCATCGTTGATGCGAGCGGCGATCCGGTATCGGTCAAGGTTGGCGAACCCATCTACAACCCGCGGTTTGCGCACCTCGAGAATCCGCGCTTCGCGGCGAGCCATGAACTTTCTGGTCGCGAACGCCTTGCATCGCAACACAATCCGACCGAACCAGTGCGCGCACGCGACCGGCCGTCCGAGCCGTGGTTGTCGTCGCGTGCACCCGAATCCGATTCGCCGATACCGCCACACGAGCCTCGTCGCGACGCGCCGACACCTCGACAGGAGCCACATTCCGTCGGCCCGAATCCTGACCGAGCTCCCTTGTCCAACCGTCCGCCGGAGCACTTCCGCGCGCCACACACCGGCGAATCGGCAACGCGCGCACCGCTGCACGAGGGGCCGGGACCGCACCAACCCGTGCATGCGCCGAGGCAGCCCGACCCGCGCACTCCCGCTCCGCTACCGGATAATCGGGCACCGGAGTCGAACCCGCCCGACCACGACTACGGTCGTGGATCGAGTCCGACCCCACCATGGGTCAACAGCACGCCACCTCGTCCGGTAGAACATCCCCGGCCGGCACCGGGCCCTGTGCATCCTCATGCGGAAGCTCGCTCCCCCATGCAGCTGAGGCCGGATATGCATGGGTCCACCGACCATGCGCATCCGAATCCGACGCCGCCGCATCACCCGATGGATCGGCCTCCGACTCGCTCGGTTCCGAATCATGAGCCTCGACGATCTGCTCCTCGGTCGAACGAGGGCGCGTCGAATCACGCGCCGCCGCATGATCCGCGGCAAAGATCAGCGCCGGCGCCGCGGGAGAGTTCCACCAGTCCGCACGGTCCGCGAAGCGAAGGGGCGCACCCGCAGCAGCGGCCGCCGTCCCCGGAGGTACAGCGTGCCCAACAAGCGCGTCGCGAGCGTGAGTTCTACCGGAACCAACGGCCAGAGGGCGATCGGGTCACCCCGGTCCGTCCCGACCGCGACAGTCCACGCCCCGCCTTCGACGTCCGGCGCTATCCGAATGCCCCGGGTGGCCCGGTAACCGTCGTGAGACTGCGGGTCAATGTCACGCACGACGGTCACATCTCACCGCACGACGTTCAACGCCTTTGGGAGAACGCTCAATTCGCGACCGACCGAGCTTTCAACACTGGCTGGCGGTTGCTCTCCGGTGATCGGGTGCTTGTGGATCTGGTCCATACGGCCGACCCCAACGTGGCGAATATTCATATGCACGTGAGCGATTCGCCTGGCAGCTGGCATCCGGGAACCCCGCCCGAGGCGATCGCGCGGCAGCTGCACCAGCAACTCGGGCTTTCACCGGAATCACATCTCGGCCTCGGGCCGGGCAGTGTGCGCGAGATGAGCAACGCTATCGCTCATTCGAATACCGATTCGGCAGTGGAAAGCCCGGCGCAACACCGCAATTACGGTCGTTTTCGGCTCCAGGGTGTCGAGCATCCCGAGTATCAAGCTGCGGTGGAAGATGCCCTGCGTCACGGCGATCGCTTCGTTGCAGGCGCCGACCCGCGTACGAATGCCTATGGGAGGCTGATCAACGACGGCGGGATCGAAGTCCAAGGGCGGAGCAACAACTGTCTAGATTGCTCTTTGTCCGCACTGGCATCGTTCCAAGGGAGGCCGGAGGTGGCCGCGCCTCGATGGCCCGACAGCCGCCCGGACGGCACCCTCGATAACGAAAGCGGTGAAGTAGGCGGGCTCGAGCGTGCCGCCGAGTGGATCGGCGACGGTCTGCACCAACTGAATGATGGCCGGTCAGTGCCTGCACAATTTGCCGGCCTGCACGAGATTGTTCGAAACATGGGCCCGGGGTCGTCGGCGCTCGTGATCAACGAATGGCATGCCCGCGACCCGGCAACGGGCCAACTCCTCTACAACGCGGACGGCTCTCCTCGCCCGGGCGGTTCTCATGCCACGGTCATCGTTTATCCGCGCGACGCGAGCGGGCCGGTGTGGTGGGATCCGCAGTCGGGCGCGATGTCGGAGTACCCGCCTGGACATATGACAGGCAGGTCCACTCGTCTCTGGTTCACACCTATTCCACCACCTGGAGGAGAAGTACATGGCGGAATACCGCACCCGGGAGCAAGCGGAGCAGTATCTGGCGCGAATCTTCAACCCAGACCGCAGATTTCACCTGTACGAACTGGACAGGGGCTGGCTGGTCCAGTCGATCCTCACCCAGGAGGAGATCGACTCGGGACGGGGCTTGGGAATGACGAGCCTGGTGATCGACGCGGACAACGGAGTGGTGTACCAGTATCCGAGCTGGAGCACGGACATGATCGCGGACGCGTTCCAGGAGGCGAAGCGGGCGGGCGAACGCCCGAAGGCCCTGCAGATCTATCCGCCTCAATGGCGGCTGAGCATCAGGCGCATCCAGGAGGATCCGAACACGATCCAGTACGACGTCCAGATCCAGTCCCTGACCGATCCCCCGCAGGAGAACGCCGAGTACCAACTGACGATCGACAAGACCACCTTCCGGTACCAGCCGCCGGCGCCGATGGCGGGCAACGTCATAGCGTGGGCGGAGATGCGGAGCAGTCAGGACGGGATCTGGCCGAGCGAGGGGACCTGGGAGATCTAGGGGAGAACGACGGGCAGGCGCCATCGGCCGATCCGCGTGCGGGCGACCACGAAACACCACACGCGGGCGACGGAATGACCGAGCAGGCTCCGAGGCTGCCCGAAGGACCCCGCCTGGAGGAACTGTTCGGCGCCGACGGCGACTACACCCCGCGTGCAGACGAATTCCGTGCTGCCACAGTTGAAGATCTTGGAATGGGTGACCTCGCGGATCTGCCGATCGAGGAGCGAACCCGCATCCAACAGGCACTGCAGGTAACGGCGATGGTGCCACCCGAACAGGTGCGATTCACCCAACGCAGTGTCAGCCGTGCGACCTCGGATGGATTGTCGATTCCCGATTTGGCGGATGCGATGGCCGCAGGTGGGTGGCGCGGTGGCCCCGTGCATGCAGTGACGTGGGCCGACGGACGTATCGCCAGCCTCGATAATCGCCGCGTAACCGCCGCGCGCATGGCAGGGCTCGACCACGTACCGACGGCGTTGCACGCTCCCACTGACCGATTGGCTGACTGGCCGCACGAGTGGGACTCCGATCGTCGTGCGCGTAATGCGCTCGGTGTCGATATTCGCGAACTGCCGGATGGCCGACTGCGAGTCGGTGGCGACGAAGGAGTCGTTCGATACCGCCGCGGCCAGGTAGCCGAGACGTGGGGCGAAATTGCCCTCTTCAGGGCAGCGGAGCAGCGCAGTCTATTGCCCGGCGAGCTCGGCGGCTCGGATGAGGCACCGGTCTACGCGGCGAAACCCGCCAGGGCAGTCGACGTGGAGCTGTCCGCGGACGAAGTGAATGAGATCGCAACGGCGGTTCGCGATGCACAACCTACTGCCGACCGAGTGCTGGATGATTTGCAAGGCATCCTCACCGAAGTGACCGATAGCCTCGGTCTGCGGTCGGATCCACCGGAGATGCGTGGCGAAGACCACCGAGTCAAATCGCCGGAATCGCTTGGGCGGAAGTACTTTACCGAGCGAATGCCCGAGGAGAGTGTCACGGGCTTTCTCGACCGGGTCAACGATGTTGTCCGTTTCTCCGTTCGGTTGCCGGAGGAGCGCTACCTCGAGTCGTTCGAGGCTACAATCGAACGATTGAAGGAGCATGGTTACGAGATGGTCGACATAAAGAATTTCTGGCGCGAGGGAAATCGCTACTACGGGATGAATACGACAGTCAGGACCCCTGAGGGGCGGCTGTTCGAGTTGCAGTTTCCGACCGATGCCAGTTGGCGGGCGAATAAACTGACCCACGAATACTACGAGGTGTTTCGGCGTTTGGACGAGCCGATCGAGCGTCGCGTACATGCACTTTTGAATACGCTTCAAATCAACAGCAATCTCGGTCTAGGTCAGAATCTACCAGCCCGCCAGGATGGCACACCTTCTCCTGTTGACACCGGGTTCGCCAAGTGGCTTAGGAAGAACCCAGATGAATGGCAAACCTACTTGATATGGCTTAACGAGAACGGGCGCTCATTAACCTGGGTGGTCGACCAATTCGGCCTCGATGTGCGAGCTCTGACGGGGGATGCGTTCTATCCCGGGAAGGAATAGGCATGCTTTATTACAAAGCTGTATGCGAGGGGGATTACGGCACGACGCGTCCCTTCACGATGTTCGTTACTACTGACAGATCGAACGACGCGCTTGTGTGGAATCAAGCTATCCAATCATGGCAATACGATCCGGCACGCGTTCGCGAATTCACCTCCGATCACCGAAATTGGGATCGGTACGAACCGGTTGACCGGTCCACGGCAGAGGACTTTTCGCGCCGTCTTGCGGTAGACGGCTCTGCGGCCAGTGAGTTGCCCAGTGAAGACTGGATCGAGTGGTTCTTTTCGTGGAAGGGTGATCCGCCCGAGCGCGAAGACGTCTCCTGGAATGACGATCTATATGTAAAAGAGGCGAAAGAGGCACAACAGCGCCGGTCCAGCGAATCCGACTGAACTGGGCAGCATATGGACGAGAGGTGTCGATCAAGCCGGGATGGGAGCGATGATGAACCTCGGTGGGTCCACTTTCGCTTCTGCAACCGGACGATGCGCCTTATCGAACCGCCCGGCGGGGTTGTATCGGGGCAGAAGCTATGTTTGCGTACGGGCTTGTTCGGGCCGGCTACGCCGGAGGATATCGACAAGGTGCTGAAGGCCGGCTCGGGTATGGGTTTCGTGGAGCTTTCAGAAGAGGAGTTCATACGCGAGACCGAGGATGCGCGTAGTTGCTATCTGCGAGGATCTGGCCCGATTTTCGATATCTATCGCGAAATCGACGCTGTTTACGATGAGGCGAAACAGTCTGGCCGGAAACTTGATTCGGTAGCGAGGGATCGCATTCTGTCTCTGTGTCGGCGAGCTTTCGACATGTGGGAAGTCGACGCGGCACGCCGGGCCGCCGGTTATCCGCCTTCTTTCGAATACGAACCGGTAGGCGCGTGACCGCGGCGAAGTTCGAACCCACAAGGTTCAACGGGGTTCGTTTGCTCATCTGACCGTCGGAAGAACGCGAGCCCGGCGGCGGCCGCAATTTCCCGGGCGACCTACCGCCGCGACCGTCCCATCCGTGACCACCCGAACAAACCCAGCGCGATCGCCAAGCCCAACGCGCCGATGATGCCGATCGTCCGCAGGTTCGAGTTGCCGTGGGTTGTTGTCGGCGCGGCGGCGGTCGGGGTGTCGTGGGCGGGTGGGGAGGCCAGGGCGACGTTGGTGTTCGAGTCCTCGCCGGTGTTGCGGTCGGGGAGGGAGCCGATGGCCGCGCCGGCGGGGAGGGCGAAGGCGTAGTCCAGGAGGCGGGCGGCCTGCTCCGGTGGGCGGATGGGCAGGACGTCGGCCTTGAGCAGGGTGACGACCAAGCGGTGGCCGCCCCGTTCGGCGGCGGTCACGAAGGTTTGTCGCGCGTCGTCGGTGTAGCCGGTTTTGCCGCCCAGGTCACCGTCGTAGTCGTAGAGCAGGTGGTTGTCGTTGGCGATCGGGAAGCCGGGGTAGTCCTTGTCGTCGGGGATCGCGGGGTTCGCGGGATAGCCCGGGAAGTCGTACTGCTCGGTGTGGATGATCGAGGCGAAGGTGGGGTTCTGCATGTCGTGGCGGAAGATCGTCGCCAGATCGTAGGCCGAGGTGCTCATCCCGGGGCCGTCCAGGCCGGAGGGGGTGGCGGCCCGAGTGTCCATGGCCCGCAACTGTTTCGCCATCGCGTTCATCTTCGCGATCGTGGCTTCGTCGCCGCCCAGTTGGGTGGCGATGGCGTGGGCGGCGTCGTTGCCGGAACACATCAGCAGCGCGTGGAACAGCTGGTCGTTGGTGTAGCGGCCACCGGGACCGATGCCGACGCGGGTGCCGTCGGCATTCGCGTCGTCCTGCGTGCCGATCACGACCTGGTTCGGGTCCAGTGCGGGGAGTGCGACGGCGGCCAGCAGCGTCTTGATCGTCGACGCGGGCCGGTAGCGGCCGTGCGGATCCTTGGCGGCCAGCACCTTGCCGGTGTCGAGGTCGGCCACCAGCCACGCGGTCGCCGAGATGTCGGCGGGCAGCGGTGGTGCTCCCGCCGGAACCACCACTCCGCAGCGCCCGAGTTTGTCGCCGCCGATCGGATCCGATGGCACCGGTAGCGGCGACGGCGTCGTACTGCCGGGCGCCGGCACCTCCGAGGTGTCGATCGGCGGCGGCGGAGCCGTCTTGTTCGGGCACGAATCCGTATTCGGCGTGGTGAACGGCGTAGGGGGCGGCGCGGGGGCCGCGGCTGCCACACCGAGCCCGGTGACCGTGGTGGCGCCCAGCAGCCCGGCAGTCAGTACGGCGCCCGCCAGCGCGCGGGATCGGCGGAAGCGGGCGGTGCGGGACAGGCGGGTGTTCATCGATATGCAGCTTATGCGGCGTGGCGCGATGGTGCCGCGAACACCCGCGGCCGGAGTATTGACAGAGACCATGAAATGAGAGTTACTATCAAAATATAGACACAACCAACTGAATGGACATGTCATGAACTTGCGGAGATCATCGGAATCGCCCGCACTCGCCGAGACCGCGGCGCGAGAGAACGCGACCGGCAGCCCGGAACCCAGCGGGCCGTCGGCAGCGAACCGCGAAGCGCACACTGCCGATGCGCCGGGCGCCGGGCGGGCGCGCTGGCTCGCCCTCGGTGCGCTCGCGCTCGCGATGCTCACCATCGGGCTCGACACCACCGTGCTGGTCGTCGCCCTGCCCACCATGGCCATCGACCTGCACGCGAATACCGCTGCGCTGCAATGGTTCACCACCGCCTACACGCTCGCGCTGGCCGCCGTGATGCTGCCGGCGGGTGCGCTCGGCGACCGCTACGGCCGCAAGAAGTTCCTGCTGGCGGCGCTGGTCGTCTTCGGCGGGGCGTCGCTGTGGTGTGCGCTGGCGACCTCGGCGGGGATGTTGATCGCCGCCCGCGCGGTATTGGGCATCGCGGCGGCCGCGATGATGCCGCTGTCGATGTCGGTGCTGCCCAGCCTGTTCCCGGCGCAGGCCGAACGCCAACGCGCGCTGACGATCTGGGTCAGCTCCACGGCCCTGGGTCTGCCGCTCGGCCCGATCGTGGGCGGCTGGCTGCTGAACCATTTCTGGTGGGGATCGGTCTTCTTGATCAACGTTCCCTTGGTCGTGGTCGGGCTGATCGCGGTGGCGCTCCTGGTCCCGGAGACCCGCAGCGATTCGGCCTTCCGCATCGATCTGCCGGGTGTGCTGCTCTCGGGCGCCGGCATGCTGGGATTCACCTACGGATTCATCCGCTTCGGCGAACAGGGGTGGGGCGACGGCGCGGCCTGGGCGGCGGTGGCCGCCGGTGCGGCACTGCTGGCCGGCTTCGTGTGGTGGCAACGGCGGATCGCGCATCCGCTGGTCGATATCGCACTGTTCACCAACCGTGGCTTCCGTTGGGGCACCGCGTATTCCGTCTTCGTGAACTTCGCGATGTTCGGCATGTTCTTCACGGTGCCGCAGTACTTCCAGGCGGTGCTCGGCGTCGATTCGCTCGGCAGCGGGCTGCGGTTGCTGCCGCTGATCGGCGGGCTGGTGGTCGGCACGCGCGCGGTCGACAAACTGCTGCCGAAACTCGGCGCGCGGATCGTGCTCAGCGGCGGCTTCCTGATCCTCGGCGCCGGTCTCGCCATGGGCGCCATGACCCAGGTGAGCAGCGGCTACGGCTACCCCGCCGCCTGGACCACGATCCTGGGCTTCGCGATGGGCCTGGTCATGCCGGCCGCGATGGGCATGGCGATGGGGCAACTCGGCGCCGAGCGCGCCGGCTCGGGATCGGCGCTGTTGCAGGCGCTGCGCCAGGCCGGCGGCACCATCGGCGTCGCGGTGCTGGGCACCGTCCTCGCCACGCAGTACCGCTCCGACCTGGGGTCCTACAACCACGAGCCGATATCGGACGGCGTGAACGCGGGCGTCGCGGTGGCCCGGGCCACCGGCAACGGTGACATGCTCGCCCACGTGCAGACGGCCTTCGTCTCCGGGATGGGCGCGATGCTGTGGCTGTGTGCGGGGGTGTGCGCGGTGGCGGCGCTGCTCGCCGCGATCCGGACCCGAAGCGGGGAGCCGGACCCGCACGCGCGCGCCGATGCGGGAGAATCGGTGCATGTCGGCTGAGTCGAAGGCACCCGCGCGGGCCCATTCCGGGGCGACCACATCGCCCCGGATGGGTCTGCGCGAACGCAAGAAGCAGCGCACCCGCCGCACCATCCGCGCCGAAGCGATGAAACTGTTTCAGCGACAGGGGTATTCGGCGACCACGATCGAGCAGATCGCCGAGGCCGCCGATATCTCGCCGAGCACGTTCTTCCGCTATTTCCCGTCCAAGGAACAGGTGGTGCTGGCCGACGACGTCGATCCGATCATGATCGACGCGCTCGAATCCCAGCCGCCGGAGCTGTCGCCGCTGGCCGCCTTCCGCCAGGCGATGCGCGACACCTTCGACAATCTGGACCCGCAGGACTGGCAGTTCGAACAGGACCGGATGAGGCTGATCTACAACGAGCCCGAGCTGCGCAGCGTGATCATGCAGGAGACCGAGCGCAACGTGGATCTGGTCTCCGCGCTGCTCGCCCGCCGAGTCGGCCGCGAACCGGGCGACTTCGAGGTCCGCGCCTTCTCCGGGGCGATGATCGGGGCGATGATGACCGCGTTCGGCCGGGAGGGGCTCGATCTGGACAAGATCGACCGGATCGTGGAATTCATGGAGGCGGGCATGCCGCTGGCGCCCCCTGCGGAATCCGGCGACTGACGGCAGCCCGTGCTCAGGACGTGGCCAGTTCGGCGGCCGCGCTGTCGTCGGTCATGGTGGCGAAGAATCCGCCGATCACGTCCTCGATCTCGGAAATCGACTCCGCGCAATACAGAATCGGCTGATAGTGCGTGATGTCGTAGGTGGCGGTGCCCATGTCGTGAATGTTCAGCGGACGCAGCCGGGCGTGCCGGAACTCTTCGATCTCACCGAACGAGGACAGCAGACCCGCACCGTAGCAACGCACTTCACCCTTCTCGCGCACCACGCCGAATTCCATGGAGAACCAGAACACGTCCGCCAGGAATTTCAGCGCCGCCTCGGTCTCCAGCCGGGCCACCGCGGCGCCCACTTCGGCATAGATCGCGGCGAACCGCGGCGACGCCAATTGATTTGCGTGCCCGATGATTTCGTGAATCGAATCGGGCTCCGGCGTGTACAGCGGTGCGGAATGATGGCGAATGTACTGGGTGGAGTGGAAAACTCGATCGGCGAACGAGCCGAAGAATTCCCGCAACGGCACCAGTCCTGCCGCCGGTACATACCGAAAACCGGTGAGCGGCACCAATTTCGCGGTCACCTCGTCCAACTGCGGAATGTGATCGGTGGGCAGGGCCAGCCGCCGCGCGCCGTCGAGCACCTCTGCCGACGCGTAGGTCCGATGTTTGCGCGTCAACTCCGCCGACACGATGCGCCACACCCGCTGCTCCTCCTCGGTGTAGTCGATGCGCGGCAGCGCCTCGCCCGCCCGATAGGCCAAGGCCAGCGCGGCGATAGCGTTGCGCCGCGCCCGATACTCCGGATCGTGCACACCCGGATGCTCGGCACTCAAATGCACCGTGACATCGCCGTCGCTACCCGTGGTAACCGGCGAATACAACTGAGCTTCGGTGAACATGCCTCCAGGCAAGCACCCCCACCCCGATCCGACAACAAACCCCCAGCAAACTGAGCAAATTGCCTAGGAAACGAAAAGCCGCCCGCATCGGGTGATGCGGGCGGCTTCGGTTCGGCTGCTACCTCAGGGCCGGGCGAACAGGAGGGCGCGCTTGACCTCCTGGATGGCCTTCGTGACCTCGATGCCGCGGGGGCAGGCGTCGGTGCAGTTGAAGGTGGTGCGGCAGCGCCAGACGCCTTCGACGTCGTTGAGGATGTCGAGACGCTCGCGGGCGCCCTCGTCGCGGCTGTCGAAGATGAAGCGGTGGGCGTTCACGATCGCGGCCGGACCGAAGTAGCTGCCGTCGCTCCAGTACACGGGGCAGGAGGTGGTGCAGCAGGCACACAGGATGCACTTGGTGGTGTCATCGAAGCGGTGCCGGTCGGTCTGGGACTGGATGCGCTCGCGGGTCGGCGCGTTACCCGAGGTGATCAGGTACGGCTTCACCGCGCGGAACGCGTCGAAGAACGGCTCCATGTTCACCACGAGGTCCTTCTCCACGGGCAGGCCGCGGATCGGCTCGACGGTGACGGTGAGCTCCTTGCCGTTCTTGGGCAGCATGTCGCGCATCAGCACCTTGCACGCCAGCCGGTTCACACCGTTGATGCGCATGGCGTCCGAACCGCACACACCGTGCGCGCAGGAGCGCCGGAAGGTGAGCGTGCCGTCCAGGTAGGACTTGATGTAGATGAGCACGTTCAGGAAGCGGTCGGTCGGCAGGACCGGCACCTGGAACGAATCCCAGTGCGCGCCCTTGTCGTCCTCCGGGTTGAACCGGGCGACCTTGACCGTCACCATGGTCGACCCGTCGGGCACGGGGGCCGGCTTCTGCCCGGCCGGGGCTTCGGCTACAGCAGTCATCAGTACTTACGCTCCATCGGCTCGTAACGGGTCTGCACGACCGGCTTGAAGTCGAGCTGGATGTCGGCGATCAGCTCCGCCGGCTTACCGGGCTCGACCTGCTTGTACGCCATGGTGTGGCGCATGAAGTTGACGTCGTCGCGGTCGGGGTAGTCCTCGCGGGCGTGGCCGCCGCGCGATTCCTTGCGGTTGAGCGCGCCCACGACGGTGACCTCGGCCAGCTCCAGCAGGAAGCCGAGTTCGACGGCCTCGAGCAGGTCGCTGTTGTAGCGCTTGCCCTTGTCCTGCACGGTGATGTGCTGGTAGCGCTCCTTGAGCGCGTGGATGTCGGTCAGCGCCGTCTTGAGGGTCTCCTCGGTGCGGAACACCGCGGCGTTGGCGTCCATGGTGACCTGCAGGTCGGTCCGGATGTCGGCGACCCGCTCGTTGCCGTGGTCGCTCAGCAGCAGCGCCAGCCAGTCCTGCACCATCTGCGCCGGGTTCTCCGGCAGCTCGACGAATTCGGTGCGGGCGGCGTACTCGGCGGCGGCGATACCCGAGCGGCGGCCGAACACGTTGATGTCCAGCAGCGAGTTGGTGCCCAGGCGGTTCGAGCCGTGCACCGACACGCAGGCGCACTCGCCGGCGGCGTACAGGCCGGGGACCACGTCGGTGTTGTTGCGCAGCACCTCACCGCGGATGCGAGTCGGGATACCGCCCATCACGTAGTGACAGGTCGGCATGACCGGCACCGGCTCCTTCACCGGGTCCACACCCAGGTAGGTGCGGGAGAACTCGGTGATGTCGGGCAGCTTCTCCTCGAGCACGTCCTCACCGAGGTGGGTCACGTCGATGAAGACGTAGTCCTTGTTCGGGCCGCCACCGCGTCCCTCGAGGACCTCCTTGACCATCGACCGGGCCACGATGTCGCGGGGCGCGAGGTCCTTGATGGTGGGGGCGTAGCGCTCCATGAAGCGCTCACCGGAGGCGTTGCGCAGGATGCCGCCCTCACCGCGGACGGCCTCGGAGATCAGGATGCCCAGGCCGGCCAGGCCCGTCGGATGGAACTGGTGGAACTCCATGTCCTCCAGCGGCAGTCCCTTGCGGAACACGATCGCCATACCGTCGCCGGTCAGCGTGTGCGCGTTGGAGGTGGTCTTGTACATCCGGCCGGAACCGCCGGTGGCGAAGATGATCGCCTTGGCGTGGAAGACGTGGATCTCACCGGTGGCCAGCTCGTAGGCGACCACGCCGGTGGCGACCGAACCGCGGTCGGTCTCGGTCATCACCAGGTCGAGCACGTAGAACTCGTTGTAGAACTCCACGTCGTGCTTGACGCAGTTCTGGTAGAGCGTCTGCAGGATCATGTGGCCGGTGCGGTCGGCGGCATAGCAGGCGCGGCGCACGGGCGCCTTGCCGTGGTCGCGGGTGTGACCGCCGAAGCGACGCTGGTCGATCTTGCCCTCGGGCGTCCGGTTGAACGGCAGGCCCATCTTCTCCAGGTCCAGCACCGCGTCGATGGCCTCCTTGGCCATGATCTCCGCGGCGTCCTGGTCGACCAGGTAGTCACCACCCTTGACGGTGTCGAAGGTGTGCCATTCCCAGTTGTCTTCTTCGACGTTGGCCAGCGCGGCGCACATACCGCCCTGAGCCGCGCCGGTGTGGCTGCGGGTCGGGTACAGCTTGGTCAGCACGGCGGTGCGAGCCCGGGGGCCGGCCTCGATCGCCGCGCGCATCCCCGCGCCACCGGCACCGACGATGACCACGTCGTAGCGGTGTTCCTGGACAGAACGAGATTCACCGACGACTGGAATTCGTTCGCTGCGCTCACTCATCGCGGAGGCGTTCCTAACTGATGTTGGGGTCGAAGGTGAAGATGACGTAGGTGCCCACGCCCATGATCAGGATCATGGCGACGGCCAGCAGGGTCTTCAGCCAGAAGCGGGTGGAGTCCTTGCGGGAGTAGTCGTCGATGACCGTGCGCAGGCCGTTGCCACCGTGCAGCTGCGCCAGCCACAGCATGGCCAGATCCCAGCACTGCCAGAACGGGCTGGCCCAGCGGCCGGCCACGAAGCCGAAGTTCAGCCGCTTCACGCCGCCGTCGAGCATCAGCATGATCGTCATGTGGCCCAGCACCAGCACGATCAGCAGCAGGCCGGAGAAGCGCATGAACAGCCACGCGTACTTCTCGAAGTTGTTGCCGGAGGAACGGCGCGGGGTGCGCGGCGAGTCGAGGCTGGCGGGCCGGTCGTAGGACTTGCCGAGAACAGGTGCGGTCATATCAGTGCTCCGTCAGCAGGTAGAAGAACTGGCGGCCGACGCCGGCGGCGGAGACCAGAACCCAGATGGTGAGCACGATCCACAGCATCAGGCGCTGGTACTTGGGGCCCTTGGACCAGAAGTCCACCAGGATGACGCGGACGCCGTTGAGCGCGTGGAACAGCACGCAGACGACCAGGCCCATCTCCATGAGGGCCACGACCGGGTTCTTGTAGGTCTCGATGGCCCGGTCGTAGGTGTCCGGGCTGACCCGCACCAGAGCGGTGTCGAGTACGTGGACGAACAGGAAGAAGAAGATCGTGACACCGGTGATCCGGTGCATCGCCCAGGACCACATACCCGGGTCGCCGCGGTACAGGGTCTTCCGCTTCGGCTGGGCCGGAGCTTCCAGTGTGGTCGTCATAGAGTGCGGTGCCTCCAACGTCGTTGATGGACACGCCGGCGAGCCGGCAGTCGGATCCGGTCGCAGCTTCGGCATACGCCGAGCATGTGAATCTGGAGAAACACCAGCTCATCTCGGGCGCTGACATCCGGAGGCGGTGGCCGGCGGTGCGTTGCCAAACCTGGACCGATCTGTGGAGAACTCTAATCCCCGGCGATTCGCGGAACTAATTCGGCGTGCCGTGCGTTGACCCTCCGAGCGGGGAGTTAGGTTTGCCTTGCCTGAATATTCGACAGCGTCACGATGCCATTTCTACGCTGTCATATCTACCATTCGAGCGGAGGTCCGATATGCCGGAAATTGATTGGGATTCCCTGCGTCACAACGCATTTCGAGTAATGCGTAATGCGTATGCACCGTACTCCGGCTTTCCGGTCGGCGCCGCCGCTCTCACGGCCGGCGGTTCCATTGTGAGCGGTTGCAATGTGGAAAATGTCTCATACGGGCTCGGCGTCTGCGCCGAAACTGTACTCATCGGTAACTTTTGTTCTGCCGGCGGCGGCCGTTTGCTGGCGATCGCGGTCTGTGATTCGCACGGGGAAATCCTGATGCCCTGCGGACGGTGCCGGCAGGTGCTCTACGAGCACGGCGGGCCGGAACTGCTCGTCGACCATCGCGACGGCCCGGTTCCGCTGGCGAGGTTGCTGCCGGACGCCTTCGGGCCGGACGATCTGGCCGCCGGCCGGACATGATGTGAATTTCCGCACCCCGAACGGGATCTGGAAGGCTTTTCGCCATGACCCATACGGCGGTGTCGGTGATCGCGGCCAAGCGCGACGGTGCGGAACTCGACGACGAGCAGATCGACTGGGTGGTCGACGCGTTCACCCGTGGCGAGGTCGCCGACGAACAGATGTCGGCCCTGGCGATGGCGATCGTGCTGCGCGGCATGACCCGCCGCGAACTCGACCGGTGGACCGCCGCGATGATCGCCTCCGGCCGGCGGATGGATTTCACGGACCTGCCCCGGCCGACCGTCGACAAACACTCCACGGGCGGGGTCGGCGACAAGATCACCCTGCCGCTGGCGCCGCTCGTGGCCGCCTGCGGGGCGGCGGTCCCGCAGTTGTCGGGCCGCGGCCTGGGCCACACCGGCGGAACTCTGGACAAACTGGAGTCGATTCCGGGCTGGCGTGCAGATCTGGACCCCGCGCGGATGCGCTCGATCCTCACCGATCCGGAGATCGGCGCGGTGATCTGCGCGGCCGGGGCCGATCTGGCGCCGGCCGACAAGCGCTTGTACGCGCTGCGCGATGTGACCGGCACGGTGGAATCGGTTCCGCTCATCGCCAGTTCGATCATGAGCAAGAAGATCGCCGAGGGGACCGGCGCGCTCGTCCTGGACGTGAAGGTCGGCAGCGGCGCGTTCATGAAGAACTTCCGCGACGCCACCGAATTGGCCACGGCCATGGTCGAATTGGGGACCGACGCCGGAGTGCGGACCGTCGCATTGCTGACGGCGATGGACACTCCGCTGGGGAATACGGCGGGCAATGCGCTCGAGGTCGCCGAAGCGGTGGAGGTGCTGGCCGGGGGCGGCCCGGCGGATGTCGTCGAACTGACGGTCGCCCTGGCGCGAGAAATGGTGGCGCAGGCAGGAATTCACGATGTCGACCCCGCCGACGCACTGGCCGACGGCCGTGCGATGGATCGCTGGCGGGCGATGATCGGGGCCCAGGGCGGCGATCCCGATGCGCCACTGCCGCGGGCGCTGCACACCGAAACCCTGGTGGCGCAGGAGTCGGGCGTCCTCACCCGGCTGGATGCGATGGCGGTCGGCCTCGCCGCCTGGCGGCTCGGCGCTGGACGCGCGCGTCAGGGCGATCCCGTCCAGTTCGGCGCGGGCATCGAAATGCATTGCAAGCCGGGTGATTCGGTGACAGCCGGGAAGCCGCTGTTCACGCTGCACACCGATTCCGAAGCGGCCGTTCCCGCGGCGATCGCGGCACTGCGGGCGGGATTCGACATCGGGCCGGTCGCGCCGGTCGCGCATCCGCTGATCCTCGGCCGGATCGGGCTCTGAGCCGGTATCGATGACCTGTCTATTGTGCCAATAACTAACGGCACGTCGTCTGGGTTGCTATTCTGTGCTCGCACGACCGCAGAATCCGGCTGGTAGCACCGCCTGCGTGCGGACGGCATTCGATTGCCTAGCGAAGGACGTGTGCTCGTGGGTGCTGTCGCTCTCGGACTCATCTTCGTGTTCATCCTGGCCGCCGGCGGATTACGGTCCGTCGAGGTCGGCTGCCAGAACACGCAGAAATTCCATCTGAAGAACATGTGGCTGTGCGCGGTGGTGTCCTACGCCGTCGCGCTGGCCGGATTTTCCGTCTTCCTCGTGATCTCGACCGTGGTCTCACACTCGCCGTGGCCGACATGGGCCGACGTGGAACGGATGCCCTGGTGGGCGCCGTTCGGTGGGCTGATCGGCGGTGTCGCGGTGCTCGGCATGATCACCGTGGCCAAATATGTCGGTGTCGCCACCTTCAACGCCGTCGTCATCGTGGCCGAAATGCTGGTCGCGCTGGTGATGGACGACGTGGGTGCGATGGGGTTCGCCGAACGGCACGCGACCCCGCCCCGCCTGCTGGCAGCCGCGCTGATCGCCGTCGCCGTCTATCTCATGGCCGGCGATTCCCGTGAGGCCGAGCCCCGGCAACCCGAATTCGTGCCGGCGGGGGAGGCGGTGCGATGACCGCCCGCACCGCAGTCCGGCCTGCGACCCTCGGCCGCGGGGCGATGATTCTCGTCTTCGTCCTGATGCTCGTCGGCGGCGCCCTGCGCTCGGTCGAGGCCGGATGCCAGAACTCACTGAAACTCGCCCTGCACAACGTCTTTCTGTGCGGCGTGATCTCCTACGCGGTGGCGCTCGCCGGTGTCGGCGCGATATTCGCTGTGACACTGGCGATTTCACCGCGTCAGCCGTGGCCGTCCCGGGCGGATCTGAAGGCGATGCCACGGTGGGCTCCCTTCGGCGGGCTCACCGGCGGCGCCGCCATCTTCGCGATGATCACCGTGGCCTCCAGCGTCGGAGTCAGCACGTTCAATGCCCTGATCATCGCCGGTCAGATGCTGCTCGCCGTGGTCATGGACCACTTCGGCGTCATGGGGTTCCCGCGCCGGCCGGTCAGCGCGCAACGACTGGCGGGCTGTGCGCTGATCGTCGTGGGCGCCTATCTGATGGCGAAGTACTGAGCCGGGTCCGGCTACGCGCGGGCGACCATCGGGCAACGACAGCCCGGCGGGTAGATGCACACCGGGGCAAGTTGCCTGCGCGGGCCCGCGAATGCGGATAGCGTCGTTACATGACTGGACCGATGCCTTTGACTCTCGCCTCGATCCGCCAGGCCCCCAAGGCCGTGCTGCACGACCATCTCGACGGTGGCCTGCGTCCCGCGACCGTGCTCGAACTGGCCGAGGATTGCGGATACGACCAGCTACCCGCCACCGATGCGGAGGCGCTGGCGCACTGGTTCCGCGAAGCGGCCGACAGCGGATCGCTCGAGCGCTACCTCGAGACCTTCGCCCACACGGTGGCGGTGATGCAGACGCCGGAGGGGCTGCGGCGAGTGGCCCGCGAATGCGCGCTGGATCTGGCCGCCGACGGCGTGGTGTACGCCGAGGTCCGCTTCGCGCCCGAACAGCATCTCGAACGCGACCTCACCCTCGACGAGGTCGTCGAGCACACGCTGGCCGGGTTCCACGAGGGGGAACGGCTGGCCGCCGAAGCCGGCACTCCGATCCGGGTGACCTGCCTGCTCACCGCCATGCGGCACGCCGCCCGCTCCCGTGAGATCGCCGAACTGACGGTGCGCTTCCGGGACCGCGGCGTCGGCGGATTCGACATCGCCGGCGCCGAGGCGGGGTATCCGCCCTCGCGGCATCTGGACGCCTTCGAATACATGCGGGCCAATTGCGCGCAGTTCACCATTCACGCCGGGGAGGCGTTCGGACTGCCGTCGATCCACGAGGCGCTGGCGTTCTGCGGCTGCGATCGGCTCGGGCACGGGGTGCGGATCACCGACGACATCTTCGACAGCGACGGCGCCGAACCCACCCTCGGGCTGGTGGCCAATTACGTGCGCGACAAGCGGATTCCGCTCGAGCTGTGCCCCTCGTCGAATGTGCAGACCGGCGCGGTGCCGGCACTGGACAAGCATCCGTTCGACCTGCTGGCCCGGTTGCGGTTCCGGGTCACGGTCAACACCGACAACCGGCTCATGAGCGATACCGACATGAGCCGCGAGATGCTGAAGCTGGTGGAAACCTTCGGCTACGGCTGGAGCGATCTGGAACGGTTCACCATCAACGCCATGAAGTCGGCGTTCATCCCGTTCCCGGACCGGCTGCGCATCATCGACGAGGTGATCAAGCCCGGTTACGCCGTGCTGATCGGATGACGACCGCGCCTCGGGAGCCGGCTAGCCCTTCTCCAGCCGGTTCTCGAAGGCCTGTTCCAGGGCCCGCCAGCTCTCGGCCTCGGCGGTGAACGGCGGACTCGGCGCCAGCCGGGTCGGGTCCGGCTCCAGCAGATAGGAGACGTACCAGCCCAGCGGCGTCGACTTCGCCAGCGCCTGCTCGACCGAGTCGTCGCCGACGTAATCGGCTGCGTCGGTGAACAATTCGACCGCCAGATCGAGCTGATCGATGTCGACCGACTTGGGGCCCTGCCCCAGATCGTCGGCCAGCCCCGGCAGCACGTAGACGTTCTCCTCGGTGACCTCGACCTCGAGCGATCCGTCGACCGCCGCCGTGCGGACCTCACCGTAGGTGCTGACCCGCGCCAGATCGTGGTCGTGATCGTCGGCCAGGTAGCGGGCCAGCGCGCGTTCGGAGGGGAAGACGGTGATGGTGCCGTTGCTGCCGAGGAACACCGGCTCGTCGTCCAGATAGCAACGCAGGGTGAAGAATTCGCCCTCGGAGGTGACGATCTTGACCGGGTCGATGCCGACCTCGTGCCAGAAGGTCTCCTCTTCGTCCTCGTCGTCTTCCTCGTCGGTGTCCTCGTCCTCGTCGAGGTCGACCGGTTCGATGTCGTCGTCGTCGGTGTCGGCGACGTCCTCGGCATCGACGACGTTCTCCTCGGCGGCCAGTAGTTCCGCCTCGGCCACGGCCAGCGCTTCGGCATCGACCTCGGGTGAGGCCACCACCGAATCGATGGCGTCGACGACCTGGTCCCAGTCCTTGGCGATCGCGTTGCCGACCTGATCCCACAGCTGTTCGCCGTCGCGGCCCACGAACGCGGTCACCCCCGCCGGCAGTGCGCCGAGGACGGGGTGCGAGCCGAAGAACTTGGTGACCACCTCGAGTTCGCACACCTCGCCGATGGTGCGGACCATCTCGAGGGTCTCTTCCAGTTCGGCGATGGTCTCCGGGTCGGGTTCACCGGCCGCGAGCTCCGGGACGCCGACCAGATCGAAGACGTGCTCCTCCTGGGGCTCCAGCTCGGCGGCGGACAAACCGACGACGACCTTCCAGGACGGATGGTCCACGAGATCGTTGTCGTCGTTGGTCCGGATGAACGCGGCGAGCTCCGCGGGGGAGTCGAATCCGTAGAGCTCGTCCTCGTGACCGAGGAATGCCTCCCACTCGTCGTCACCGTCTCGCCAGCGCGGTGCCCACAGGGTGACCAGATCGCCGTCGGTGAGACCGAGCTCGATCGGGACGATGTCTCCAGAAGCCATGAACGGAAGCCTATCGAGCCGTTGCCTTCGGCACTATTCGGCCCGCCCCCCAACGTTTCCCGATTCGGGTGCGGTGAAGGCGGAATTCAGGGTGGCGACCACCTCGGAGCGCTGCTCTCCCGCATTCTGCGCAGCTTGCTGGCACGCCCAGATGATCAACTGGCCCACCTCGGCCGGAGAATGCGAGGTGACGGCCTCGGACAGATCCAGGCCCACCAGGGCGCCGTCGCTGTCGACCTCGACGCTCACCGAACCGTCCTCGGCGGTGAAACGACCGCGCACGTTCTTGAGGTTGTAGAGCGCGGCCTCGAGGGCCTCGAGTTTATTGGTCGCCGCGGCGACGAGGGCATCCATTTCCGCGCTCACAATGCGTCCTTTCCGGCATACGCGCTGACGCTCATACGGGCCTCATCCAGCTGGTGGGTCCGGTGTCCTCGTCGTCCATGCGATCGAGTTCGTCGACGGCTTCCTGGCGGGTGGGCAGGCCCAGTTTGTCCAGGATCTCGGTGGGCATGCCGGATTCGGCGAGCAGTTCGCGCCGGCGGGCCTTGGCGACGATCGCCGACCGCTTGGTCAGCCGCAGGATCTCTGCGGCCAAAGCCTGTGCGCCGTAACGGTATTCGCTGCGCTCGAATTTGATCTCCACCGGAATGCCCTGATCGGTGGCCCGCACGCTGATGGTGCCGGCGCGATTGGTGCTGGCGGCGACCGTGACGCTCGGGATCTGCTGCTGCGGCTGGCTCATGACGTCGGCCTGTAGAACCCGTGGAACGCCATTCCCATGTTCTCCGTTCGAATCGAGTCGATCTGCACCGGATCACCGGCCTCGACCATCTGTCCGTTACCGACGACCATCGCGACGTGACCGTCCCAGATGGCCAGATCGCCCGGCATGACATCGCCCGGGCTCACCGGGGTCGCGCCGGCGCTCTGATCGCAGGCGAGGCGGGGCAGATCGACGCCGGCCTCGCCGTAGGCCCACTTGGTCAGGCCGCTGCAGTCGAGCCCGGCCCCGGGGGTATTACCGCCCCAGACGTACGGCGTGCCGCAGGCGCTGATCGCCGCCTTGACCGCGGTGGCGGCCTTCTGATTGGGCGCCTCGACCTGGCTGCCGTCGGGCAGGGTGATCATGACGCCGCCGTGGCGGCCGGGCTTGTCGGCACCGGACTGCTGAGCTCCGGGGGTTTTCGTCGCACCCGAGCTCGATCGCGACTGCGTCGCCGCCGAGGCCGGGCTGGTCATGCTGCTCATCATCGAACCGCCGCTCGACACCAGCCCGCCGAGCAGTGAACTGGCCGTCTGCGCGCCGGTGCTCAGCGCGGGCGCGGCGACCGAGGCCGCGGCCACCGGAGTACCCGACATGGACGGCGTCGGCGGGGGCGGAGTCAGTTCGGTCATCGAGGTGGTGTGCGTGTCGAGGTCCGACCGCACCCGGCCGACCACACTCAGGGCCTGGCCGAAATGGTCGATCGCGGAGTTGACCACGGTGATCAATCCCGGAGGAGTCGTCAGCGCGGGCCCCAGCGCCGTCACCGACTGCACGAACGACTGGACGATTCCGTCGAGTTCCTTCTGCCCCGTCTGCACCGTGGCGGCGGCCTGGCTGACCACGTCGGCCATATCGTTGCCGCGATCCGACATCGTGGCTGCCGAGGTCTGCACCTTGAGCGCCTTGTCCATCGCGGCGTCGCCACCACCGCCGTTCCAGGCGTTGGTCATCTGATTGATGCTCGCGCTGCCGGCCTGGTGGATTCCGTCGAGGTGGGTGGACACCCGGCGCAGCGCGTCGGCGGGGCCGCCGGCCGGCAGCACACCGGAACCGAAGCTGGTGAGCAGATCGATGAGTGGTTGGGCGAGTGCGTCGAGATCGATGACGCCCGTCATCCGATCGGGCCTTCCGCGGCGCGCAATGCGGCGGCGTGGGCGGCGTCGGTTTCGGAGTAGGTGGCGGCGGCGCCCGTCGCGGCGGCCCCCACACTGCCCATCACCGCGGACAATTCGCCGATCCCCGCGACATGCCCGGCATGGGCAGCGGCATAGGCAGCGACGAAATCGCCCCCCACCAGTCCGAAGATCGGGCCGAGCAGGAGCGGGTCGGCCCCGGCGGCGCCCGCCGCGGCAACACCCATTTCACCGGCCAGTCCCGCGGCTGTGGCACCGTAGGCGGCGACGCCCTCGGTGTCGACCGAGATCTTGTGCATCAACATCCCCCATCGTGCTGGTCTGGTGGCAGATTACGTCATCCGAGTAGTTCGACGCATGCTCCTGCGCAACGGTTCCCACTCCGGTTGCGGAAATCCGCCCTCGGTTGGCGAATTCGAAGCCCGACAGACCTTATCGTTCCCTCATGCGTACGCATATCGTGGAACACCCGCTGACGGCCACCCTCCTGACGGCCATGCGCGATGCCCGCACCTCCAACGCGGGTTTCCGGGCGGCACTGGCCGATCTGACCGGATTCCTCGTCTACGAAGCACTGCGGGAAGCCCCGACGCACACCTTCGACATCGACACCCCGGTCGCGCCGACCCGGGGCACCCGGCTCGCGAAACCACCACTGCTCGTTCCGGTGTTGCGCGCCGGCCTCGGCATGGTCGACGCCGCCAGTGCGCTGATCCCGGAATCCCGCGTGGGTTTCGTCGGCGTGGCGCGCGACGAGCAGACCCATCGTCCGGTGCCGTACATGGAGTCGCTGCCCGCGGATCTGTCGGGCCTACCGGTCTTCGTTCTCGATCCGATGCTGGCCACCGGCGGATCCATGCGCCACACCCTGGAACTGCTGTGCGCCCGCAACGCCACCGACATCACCGCAGTCTGCGTCGTTGCCGCCCCGGAAGGTATTGCCGCGCTGGAGAAATCGGGCCTGCCGGTGCGATTGGTGACCGCCGCGGTCGACTCCGGACTCAATGCCGACGCCTTCATCGTGCCGGGGCTCGGCGACGCCGGGGACCGGCAATTCGGTCCGCGCCACGACTGAGGTCGCCCGCCGCTGGGCAGCGCAACGATGGTGCGCGCGGGTCACCGATCCGGCGTGACAGCCCGAAGCCGGGCCGAACCGCCGACGATCGCGCGGTGGTTTGCGCCGGAGCGGATCCCGGCGCGGAATGGGGTCGGGCGGCTCAGCGGCTCACAAATTTTCGCAGAAGTCACGGAGCGCCGAGAGTCGCTCTGCTGCAACCGCTTTCGATCGGGCCAGTGCGTCGCGGTCGCGAACCGGTTCGACGACCTCCAGATAGCATTTGAGTTTCGGCTCGGTACCCGAGGGACGGACGACGATGCGCTGCCCCTCGCCCTCGAAGACCAAGGCGTCGGTCCGCATCCGGCCGCGAACCGTCGACAGATCGGTGCAGGTGACGGGAACGCCCGCGATGATGTCGGGCGGCGTATCGCGCAGGCGGGCAACGGCGTGCGCGGCGGCCGCCGGATCGGCCGGTCGCAGCGACACCTGGTCGCCGGCGTGCAGGCCGAACTCCACGGCGTAGTCGTCGAGGACGTCGAGCAGGGAACGCCCCTGCTCCCGCAGCCGAGCGGTGAGGTCGGCGGCGGCCACGGCGGCGGTGATGCCGTCCTTGTCGCGCACGGCGGCCGGGTCGACGCAGTGGCCGATGGCCTCCTCGTAGGCGTACACGAGCCCCGCACCGGCGCGGGCGAGCCACTTGAAGCCCGTGAGCGTTTCGGCGTAACGGGCGCCGAGTGCGGGCGCGAGCTTCCCGAGCAGCCGGGACGACACGACGGTGGTCGCCACCAGTGCGTCCGGCGCCGTATTGCGCAGCACGTAATCGGCCAGTAGTACGCCTGTTTCGTCGCCGCGCAGCATGCGCCACCCGTCCGGTCCGGGCACCGCGATCGCGCAGCGATCGGCATCGGGGTCGAGGGCGACGGCCAGGTCCGCATCGATCTTCTCCGCCAGAGCCAGCAGCAGATCCGCGGCGCCCGGTTCTTCGGGATTCGGAAATGCCACGGTCGGGAAGTCGGGATCGGGGTTGAATTGCTCGTCGACCACGTGGACGTCCGGGAATCCGGCGGCGGCGAGCGCGGCCACCGCCGTCTCGCCGCCCACGCCGTGCATGGGCGTCAGCGCGATACGAATATCAGGGCGCGGCAGCGTCATTCGGTCGCCGTCGGGTTCACCGGCGTGGCGTGCCGCGTGGTCCGCATGGACCGGAACCGTTCGCGCGCCGCCGATCGTCTCGGGCACGGCGGCGGCTCGCGCCAGATAGCGGCGAACGAGTTCCTCGCCGAGGTCGGCGCGGGTGGCATCGGCCGGCAGCGACAGGATCGACGGCGAGGGGGCGTCGTTCGCCGGATCGGTGCGCGCGATCGGTTCGGTGACCGCATCGATGCAGCGTTCGATCTCGGCGTCGGCGGGCGGGATCAGCTGCGAACCGCCGTCCAGGTAGAGCTTGTAACCGTTGTCCGTGGCGGGGTTGTGGGACGCGGTGATCTGCACGCCGGCCACCGCCCCCAGCTCCCGTACCGCGAACGCCACGATCGGCGTCGGCAGCGGGCGTGGCAGCAGCAGTACCGAAAAGCCCGCTGCCGCGAACACTTCCGCGGTGACGGTGGCGAACTCCGCGGAGCCGTGGCGGGCGTCGCGGCCGACGATCACCAGGCCGCCGCCCAGGCAGCGGTCCCGAAGCCAGGCCGCCACACCGGCGCTCGCGCGCGCCACCGTGCCGACATTCATCCCGTCCGGCCCGTCCTGCAGGGGGCCGCGCAGACCTGCCGTTCCGAATCGCAACATGGTGCCCGCCTACAGCCGTTCCAGCACACCGCGCAGCAGTTTGCCCAATCTCGGTGCGGCGGCCTGCCCTTCGGCGAGCACCTCCTGATGCGACAACGGCGCGCCGGTCACGCCTGCGGCCAGATTGGTCACCAGCGAAATGCCCAGCAGCCGCAGGCCCAGCGAGCGGGCCGCGATCGCCTCCAACACGGTCGACATGCCGACCAGATCGGCGCCCATGGCGCCCAGCATGCGGATCTCGGCGGGTGTCTCGTACTGCGGACCGTTGAGGCCCGCGTAGACGCCCTCGGTCAGCGAGGGGTCGATTTCCCTTGCCAGCGTGCGCAATTCGGGATCCCAGGCATCGACCATGTTCACGAACGCGGCGCCGGTGAGCGGGGTGCGCCCGGTGAGATTGAGGTGATCGTTGATCAGTACCGGCTCGCCGACCCGCAGGCCCGGGCGGATCCCGCCCGCGGCGTTGGTGAGGATCACCGTTTCCGCACCCGCCGCGGCCGCCGCGTGGACCGCGTGCACCACCCGGTGCGGTTCGTAACCCTCGTAGAGGTGCTGGCGGCCCATCATCAGTAGCACCGGCACCTCGCCGACCTGCACCGAATGCACGATGCCCTGATGTCCCTGGGCCGTCGGCGGTTCGAAGCCGGGCAGTTCGGTCATCGGAATCGATGCCCGCGGCGCCCCGATCTCGGTGGCGGCGGACTGCCAGCCGGATCCGAGTACCACCGCGACCCGATGACGCGTGACTCCCGTACGTGTGGCGATCGCCTCGGCGGCCTGTTCGGCAAGCATGCGCCCACGATAGTGCGCCGACGGGCCGGTTGTGCGCGTCGCGGGCCGGACACGGGTGCCGCCGCCGGGCGCGGTCGGCGGGGCGAGGGCAGGATGGTGCCGTGCGTGAACTCGTGGTCCTCGGGACGGCCAGTCAGGTGCCGACCCGCCGGCGCAATCACAACGGATATCTGTTGCGCTGGGACGGTGACGGCCTGCTGTTCGACCCCGGCGAGGGGACGCAGCGGCAGATGCTGTTCGCGGGGGTTTCGGCGAGTGGCATCACCCGGATCGGGCTGACCCATTTCCACGGTGATCACTGCCTCGGCCTGCCCGGGGTGCTGGCGCGGCTCAATCTGGACCAGGTCACCCATCCGGTCGACATCTGCTTCCCGGGATCGGGCGCGGAACTGCTCACACATCTCCGCGGCGTGGTGCCCGACTTTCCCGGTCTGCGCGAGCATCCGATCGATGCGGACGGCCCGGTGCCGCTGCCGGACGCGCCGTTCACCTTCGAGGCGGTGCGGCTGTCGCATCGCATCGACACCTTCGGCTATCGGCTCGTCGAACCCGACAGCTATCGGATCCTGCCGGAGCGGCTCGCCGAATTCGGCCTGGCGGGTCCGCTGGTCGGGACGCTGCAGCGCGAAGGCGCGGTCCGGCTGCCCGACGGTCGCAGGGTCACCGTGGACGAGGTGTCGGTGCCGCGGCCCGGGCAACGCTTCGCCTTCGTGATGGACACCCGAATGTGTTCGGGCGTAGCGGAATTGGCCGAAGGCGCCGATATGCTCGTCATCGAGGCGACCTTCCTGGAGGCCGAGGCGCAACTGGCCGACGATTTCGGCCACCTCACCGCCGGGCAGGCGGCACGCGTGGCCGCGGAGGCAGGGGTGCGAACGCTCGTGCTCACCCATTTCTCGCAGCGCTACGGCGATCTGGCCGGGCACCGGGCGGAGGCGCAGCGGTATTTCGACGGGGACCTGGTGATCGCCGAGGACCTGATGCGGGTGCCGCTCCCGCCGCGTCGCTGACCTGTGCACCAGCGGTGATCACAACCCGCCGGTAACTTGGCCGGGGGTGTGATGCGGGCGTTCATTCGGAGCTGCATATTCTCTGCGTATGCCGTACTTGGACCGTGACGGGGACGTATTCGTGCTCTACCTCGGCAACGAGGGTCAGACCGACAGCGAGAACCGCTTCCATCCCGACTGGATCGACGCCATCCACGCGAAACTGGACGAGGTCGAGGCTGCCGAGGGGCCGGCGGCGCTGGTCACGGTGGCCACCGGAAAATTTTTCAGCAACGGCCTGGACACCGACTGGCTGTTCGGCAACATGGACAGGATGCACTGGTACCTGGACCGGGTGCACACCGTCTTCAGCCGGCTGCTGGCCTTCGAGATGCCGACCGTCGCCGCGTTGAACGGGCACGCCTTCGGCGCCGGCGCCATGCTGGCCACCTCGCACGACTTCCGGGTGATGCGCTCGGATCGCGGGTACTGGTGCCTGCCCGAGGTCCATCTGGGAATGCCGTTCACGGTGGCGATGAACGCGCTCGTCACCGAGCGGCTGACCAATCAGGTGGCGCTCGAGGCGATGACCACCGGCCGCCGCTACAGCGCCGCCGACGCGATCGCCGCGGGCATCGTCGACGAGGCGGCCGAGGCCGACGGTGTGCTGGCCGCGGCGGTCGCGCGGGCCGCGGCACTGACCGGCAACCGCAAGCCGAATCTGCCGGTTATCAAGCGTGCGCTGCACGGACGGGCGCTCGCGGGCCTGAATACCCCGACGACACCGGAAAATCTCGCCTTCGGCTCCTGAACACCCGATGATCATCGCGTGGCGCAGAGTGCGAGACTGTGTGCCATGCCACGCAGCGGGGACGAACGCAGCTGGAGTCGCACGGACCGGTCGGCGCACCGGGCCGCGGCATCCGGCTGCGCCCCCGCCGACGCCCCCCGTGCCGACGCCGATGATCTCCGTGCCGACGAGGCCGATGCCTCGGTGGACCCGGCGGATCCGGCCCTGCTCGCCGCCGCCGATGCCGCCGTCACGGCGGCCGAATCGGAACTGATCGCCCTCTCGCATTCCATCCACGCCGAACCCGAGCTGGCATTCGCCGAGCACCGCAGTGTGGCCAAGACACTGGCACCGCTGCGCGAGCGCGGGTTCGCGATCGAGATGCCGGTCGCGGACCTGGAGACCGCCTTCGTCGCCACCTTCGGCAGCGGCGAGCTGGTGGTGGGCATCTGCGCCGAATACGACGCGCTGCCCGAGATCGGTCACGCCTGCGGCCACAACATCATCGCCGCGGCCGCGGTGGGCGCGGGGCTGGCGCTGGCCGAGGTGGCCGATCGGTGCGGTCTCACCGTGAAGGTGTTCGGCACGCCGGCCGAGGAGAGCGGCGGCGGCAAGGTGCTGATGCTCGAGCGCGGCGTCTTCGACGGGGTCGCGATGGCCCTGATGGTGCATCCGGGTCCGCTGGACATCGTGGGTGCGCGGTCGCTGGCCCTGGCCGATCTGTCGGTGTCCTTCCACGGCCGCGAAGCACATGCCAGCGCCGCGCCGGAGTACGGCCGCAACGCCGGGGACGCCGCCACCGTCGCGCAGGTCGCGCTGGGTCTGCTCCGTCAGCATCTGCGCCCCGGCCAGCAACTGCACGGTATAGTCGAAACGGGCGGTGTTGCCCCGAATATCGTGCCCGGCCATGCGGAACTGTTGTATTACCTGCGGGCAGACAATTCCGCATCCCTCGACGATCTGCTGCAGCGCGCCTCGGCCTGCTTCGAGGCGGGAGCGCTGGCAACCGGATGCACTCATGAAATCCGGGCGCTGGCGCCCACATATACCGAGCTCACGCCGGATTCCGCACTACTGTGTGCTTACCGCGAGCAGATCATCGGTATGGGTCGCATGCCGCTCGCGCCGGAACTCGAGGCAGCACGGCCGCTGGGCAGTACCGATATGGGCAATGTCACCAACGTCATTCCCGGCATCCACCCGGTTATCGGTATCGAGGCGAACGGCGCGGTGACACACCAGCGGGAGTTCGCCGCGGCCTGTGTGACGCCGTCGGCCGATCTCGCGGTGACCGACGGGGCGCGGGCGCTCGCCCGTACCGCAATCCAGGTTGCGGGCGATCAACTACACAGGGACAGGTTGTTGGAGCGCAGTATTCAGCGACAGGAGGAAATTCGGTGAGCACGATCGGCCGGTCATCACCGGCGGGCCGCGAGGGAGACGCCGCGGCGGGTCGCGACGATGACGCGACCGGTTCGGAGGACGACTCCGCGACCGGTTCGCGCCCTTCCGCGGCGGCGGGCCGCAAGTCTGCCGGTACCGGCCTGCAGAGCAAGGCGGTAGGCCCGGAGGCCGGAACCTGTCGGCACACCGGACTCGCGACCGGTCGACAGGCGGAGATCGCGGCCGGACAGGCCGCGGTCGAGGCGTGGCTGAGCGAGCACGGTGACGATCTGATCGGCTGGCGCCGCCACATCCACGCCAATCCGGAACTGTCCCGCGCCGAGCACGGCACCACCGAATTCGTCGAATCCTGGCTGGTCAAGGCCGGTCTGGAACCGCGCAAACTGCCTACCGGCACCGGCCTGATCTGCGATATCGGCCCGGCCGGTCCGCGCCTGGCGCTGCGCGCCGATATGGATGCGCTGCCGCTGCAGGAATACACCGGCCGCCCGTTCGCCTCGACCGTTCCCGGCGTCTCTCACGCCTGTGGTCACGACGCGCACACCTCGATCCTGCTCGGCACCGCCCTGGCCCTCACTGAGATCGGCGACCTTCCGGTCGGCGTCCGGCTGGTCTTCCAGCACGCCGAGGAGGTCATGCCCGGCGGTGCCATCGACATGGTCGCCGCCGGTGCGATGGACGACGTCTCGCGGGTCTTCGCGCTGCACTGCGATCCCCGGCTCGAGGTCGGGCGGATCGGAGTGCGGGTCGGCGCCATCACCTCGGCCGCCGACACCGTGGAACTGGTGCTGGACTCGCCGGGCGGGCACACCTCCCGGCCGCATCTGACCAGCGATCTGGTCTACGCCATCGGCACCGTCATCACCGGCCTGCCGGGTCTGCTGAGCCGCCGCATCGATCCGCGGACCAGCACGGTGATGGTGTGGGGTGCGGTATCGGCGGGTAAGGCGCCCAACGCGATTCCGCAGACCGGCATGCTGACCGGGACCGTGCGCACCGGTGACCACGCCACCTGGTCGCTGCTCGAGCCGATGGTCCGCGAGATCGTCGACGGGCTGCTCGCCCCGACGGGGGTGCGGTATCAGCTGAACTACAAGCGTGGCGTGCCGCCGGTGGTCAACGACGAATTCTCCACCCGGATGTTCGAGGACGCGATTCTCGGTCTGGGTCCGGACGCGCTGTCGGATACTCCGCAGTCGGGCGGTGGCGAGGACTTCTCCTGGTACCTCGAGGAGGTTCCGGGTGCCATGGCGCGGCTGGGCGTGTGGTCGGGCGAGGGCCCGCAACTGGACATCCACCAGCCGACCTTCGACATCGACGAGCGCGCGCTGGCGGCCGGCGTGCGCGTGATGACCAATCTGGTCCTGCAGGCACGCTGATCGCACGGCCCGTCGGGTGGCGAACCCGGCGGGCTGTCCGGCTCGGTCCCGGCTACATCGAGCCGAAGGTCCCCGGGCCCACGTTGCGGCTGTTGCGGGTGCGCAGCGCGTGGACGTAATCGGCCGGAGCCCCGGCCTTTTCGGCCGCGTCGGCGATCACGCCGATATAGCGGGCGGAGGGCAGCCCGCCCTCGTAGGCGTCCAGCACGTACAACCACGCCAGCACCGGCTGGGTACCCGTCCCCGTATTGGGCGATACCCGGAGCCGGATCTTCTTGTGGATACCGAAATCCGAACCCTCCCACCGGTCGAGGCTCTGCTCGTCCTCGGCGGAGACGTCGTACAGCACGACGAACACCCGGGAGCCCGGATCCTCGACCACCGTCGCGAGCGGGCCTTCCCAGCCGATGTCGTCGCCGGCGAAGGTCAGGCGCCACCCTTCCAGCCAGCCCGTTCCGTAGACGGGGGAGTGCGGACAGCGCTTGAGCATCTGCTCCGGGTCCATATTGGATCCGTAGGCGGCGTATATCGGCACCTGGCAAGAGTATCGAATGTAGGGACCGCTTGTTTCGATCCGGCCCGGTTCGGGCCGTGCCTGTCTCCGGTGGGGCGGGCGGATGTCCGGAGAATTACCGGCAGGTGACACGCGCAACGTCACCCATGACGCGGTCAAAACGATGAGGAGCAGGACCGATAACGTTGACGGCAGTGCCGGAGATCCCGGCCGCACGGCTCGATAGCGGAGGTACACATGGCCCGCATTGCAATCATCGGGGGCGGCCCCGCCGGCTACGAGGCGGCGTTGGTGGCAGCTCAGCACGGAGCCACGGTCACCGTGATCGACTCCGACGGAATCGGTGGCGCATGCGTGCTGTGGGACTGCGTCCCGTCCAAGACCTTCATCGCTTCGACCGGTGTGCGCACCGACCTGCGCCGCGCGCGTGATCTGGGTATCACGCTGCATGTGGCGCAGGCGCAGGTGCGGCTGTCGGAGGTGAACTCCCGGGTGAAGGCGCTGGCGCAGGCGCAGTCGTCCGATATCCGCTCCAAACTGCAGGCCGCCGGGGTCACCATTCTCAACGGCCGCGGTCAGCTGATCGACCAGATCGCCGGTCTGGCCACACATCTGGTGCGCGCGACGCTCGCCGACGGCACCGAACGGGTGATGGAGGCCGAGATCGTCCTGATCGCCACCGGCGCCAGCCCGCGGGTGCTGCGCGGCGCCGAACCCGACGGGGAACGCATCCTCACCTGGCGTCAGCTCTACGACCTGAAGGAGCTGCCGGAAACGCTCGTCGTCGTCGGCTCGGGTGTGACCGGCGCGGAATTCGTCTCGGCATACACCGAGATGGGTGTGCAGGTGAAATTGGTCTCCAGCCGCGACCGGATGATGCCGGGGGAGGACGCCGACGCCGCGCTGGTCCTGGAGGACGCCCTGGCCGAACGCGGGGTGGAGCTCGTCAAACAGGCCCGTGCCGACGCTGTCGAGCGGACCGCGGACGGGATCGTGGTCAAACTGTCCGACGGCCGCACGGTCACCGGCTCCCATGCGCTGATGACGGTCGGTTCCACGCCCAACACCCAGGATCTGGGCCTCGAGCGCATCGGCATCGAACTCGACCGCGGCGGTTATCTGCGCGTCGACCGCGTCTCGCGGACGGCGGCGACCGGAATCTATGCCGCCGGTGACTGCACCGGGCTGCTGCCGCTGGCCTCGGTCGCGGCGATGCAGGGCCGGATCGCGATGTATCACGCGCTCGGCGAGGGAGTGCAGCCGATCCGGTTGAAGACGGTGGCCTCCGCGGTCTTCACCCGGCCCGAGATCGCCACGGTCGGTGTCAGCCAGACGGCGATCGACAACGGTGAGGTGCCCGCGCGCACGGTGATGCTGCCGCTCAACACCAATCCGCGCGCCAAGATGTCGGGCCTGCGCCGCGGCTTCGTGAAGATCTTCTGCCGGCCGGCCACCGGTGTGGTGATCGGCGGCGTAGTGGTCGCGCCGATCGCCTCCGAGCTCATCCTGCCGATCGCGATCGCGGTCCAGAACAATCTGACGGTGAACGACCTGGCCCAGACGTTCTCGGTGTACCCGTCGCTGTCGGGATCGGTCACCGAGGCGGCGCGCCAGTTGATGCGTCACGACGATCTGGACTAGTGGGCGGCGGCTGTTTCAAATGCGCTGCCGCGCTTGATCTTTTGCCGGACCGAGTGCGGCTTCCCACAGCCGGGTAGCACCGGTTGCCTGAAACTTGTTCGTGTGGTTCACTTCCGGCAGAGATGTCAGTGGTGGTCGACTGGCAGGTTCACGTGGCGGGGGGAATGCAATCTTTCCCGGGCCGGGAATCCGCGAGCGGCTCGCGGACCGCAGCAGGGTGCGGGCCGGACATCGATGAGGGACCAATGGAGACGGCCCCGTCGAGCGGCGTTCGTCGGTCGATGGCACTGGCCGAGCTCGGGAAAGGGATTGCGAGACAGTGAAACATCGTAAGCCGAGTCGGGCGCAGCGAGCGATGGCCACGACGTCGTTGCCACTGGCCACCGCAGCCGCCGTGGCGACCATCCTCGCGTCGGGTACGGCGAGTGCGGCGCCGGCCGATCAGCCGAGCGTGCCGACCACTCCGGCGCAGCCGGGCGCCACCAACGAGGCACCCGCGCAAGGCGACAACAACGGCCAGGGTCAGAACGCGCCGGGCACGCAGGAGAACGCTCCGCAGAACGGGCCGCAGCAGAACGGGACCCAGCAGAACGGGACCCAGCAGAACGGTCCCCAGCGCAACGGCAATCCGCAGCCGGGCGTCACCACCCCCAATCAGCCGGGTGTCACGACTCCGAACCAGCCGGGCGTCACCACCCCGCAGCCGGGTGTCACCACCCCGAACCAGAACACGCCGAAGCCGGACCAGAACCTGGCCTCGCCGACGCAGCCGGGTGTGACCACCCCGCGTGTCGCGCCGCTGCCGGTGCCGGGTCAGGGTGGTCAGGTGCAGCCGGCCGTCGTTCCGGACCAGCCCACCCCGAACGGTCAGGCCGACCAGCTGAAGCCGGGTCAGCAGTCGCCGGACCAGACCGTCGGCACTCCGAACAAGCCGCAGTCGCAGAACGGCGGCAACGCAGACACGCTGCGTAGCCAGCAGGGCAACTCGACCCCGTCGCCGCAGGCGCAGTGGACCTCGCCGAGCCTGCAGGCCGCACCGGCCGCTCCGGTCGTCCAGATGAACGGCCCGCACACCGAGGTCGGCGCCAACGTCGACGGCGGTGGACTGCTGCCGGGCTACGTGGCCAACACCCACCACTTCAGCAACCTCGACGGATATGTCGGCACGGTGGGTTACAGCACTCCGAACGGAGTGGGCGACGCGGGTGTGTCGGTGGAGTTCGTCGAGGCGAACAAGGTCAAGATCACCTCGTACACCCACGCCACCGGCTTCGACGATCTGAAGTCCGAGAACTACGTCGACACCACCGAGGCGAATGCGGCCAAGGCCGCCGTCGAGGGCTGGATCAAGCAGCAGCCGGGCGGCGCCGCAGCACTGGATGCGGCCGCTCAGATTGGTAGACTCCCGCAGGGTGATTTCGCTCCGCAAACGGTGAATGTCGCTGGTGCGACCACACAGTGGGGTGGCACGGTCCAGTACTGATACAGACTGAATCGACGCGTGGGGCGGTCGTTCGCGACCGCCCCACGCGTGTGTCTCGGGGAAGGAACGGGTGATGGCCTCCGGCGACGATCAGGACCGGGACGAAGGCGAGTCGGGATTCGGCCCGCCGGTTTCCGGATTCGGACCACCGCTGAACGATTTCGGGCCGCCGACGGGTGAAACGGGTGCGATCGGCTGGGCGCCGGTCGGGGAACCGGAACGCCCCACATTGGGCTGGCAGCCCGCCGACGCACCCGCGACGCCGTCCGTCCCGCCGCCGCCCCCGCAGTACCGTGCGCCGGATTCGACCGCGGCGCAGGAAACCGTCCGCCATCCGGCACCGGAGGCGCCGCGCGCGGCCGACACCACGCGCGTGCCCGCGCCCGAGACACGCCGCATGCCCGAGCCGCCGCGCGCCCCGGATGCACCGCGCGCCCCGGAGACGGTGCGATACCCGGACGCGGGTGGTGCCGAGGCCGATCGTGGAACCTGGTGGCGCGCAGACGATTCCGGCTTTCCACCCACTCCGCCGCGGGAAACCACGGGATCGCTGTGGGATGACGACGAACTCGCCAAGAAACTCACCGTGCCGCGCGGCGGCGAGCAGAAATCGGGTTCACTGTGGGACGACGACGAGCTGGCGAAGAAGCTCGTGCCGTCGCGGCCCCTCGGGCAGCCCCAGCCGGAGGCCCGGCCCGACCGCAACATTCCGGTGATCCTGGCCGGTGCGGCGGGTGCCGTCGTGATCGTGATCGCGCTGGTGCTGATCATCGTGTTCGCGACGCGCAGCAGCGATGGCGACGGAACCGTCGCCGGCGGCAAATCGTCACCGCCGTCGGTGGCCGCGCTGAGCTGTCCGGCACGTACCGACGGCAATGTCGTGATCGGCAACGGCCCCGGCGACACGAACAGCGGAGCCGCGGCGATTCTGGGATTCCAGCACGCGTTCTATGCCGACCGTAGCGGTGCCAAGGCGCACGACTTCGTCGCGCCGGACGCGTCGAACGTGTCGACCGCCTCGACCATGCAGCAGGCGATCGACAGCCTGATCCCGCAGGGCACCACGTATTGCTTGCGTGTGGAAACGGTCACGCCGGAGCAGTTCAACGTGGACCTCACCGAACATCGGCCGGACGGTACGACCACGCTCTACAAACAGCTGGTCAAGACCGTGAATCGCGAGGGGAAGAACCTCGTCTTCTCGATCGATCAGCGCTGATCGCGCGGGCTCGCGCGCTGTCCCCAGATCTCAATATCTGGGAAAACAATTTCATATTCTGGGTACCGATATGCGATAGTTGCCGTGATCCGCAGCTATCGGAGGTCTCCATGTCGCCGCATACTCCACCCCTGTCCCGCCGGCTGGACGGTCTGCAGAGTTCGGCGATCCGGGATCTGCTCAAGCTGACCGCCCGGCCGGATATCGTCAGCCTGGCCGGGGGTCTGCCCGACGAACAGCTGATGCCGCGCGATGCCATCGCTCGCGCCGCGGAGTCGGCGCTGGCCGATCCGTCCCGGTTGCAGTACACCGAGTCCGCGGGCTGGGGGCCGCTGCGCGAGGTGCTCGCCTCCCGGGAGTCGGTGCGGCTGGGCCGGCCCGTCCCGCTGGAGGAGATCTTCGTCACCCACGGCTCGCAGCAGGCCTTGTCGCTGCTGGGTGAGGTGCTTCTCGATCCGGGCGCTCTCGTGGTGGTCGAGGATCCGGCCTACGTCGGCGCGTTGCAGGTCTTCCGCGCGGCGGGGGCGCGAATCGTGGCGATCCCGCTGGATTCCGACGGTATGCGTGTCGACGCGCTGGCCGAGCTGCTCGAGCGCGGCGAACGCCCGGCGCTGGTGCATACGGTGAGTAATTTCCACAATCCGCGCGGTGTGACGCTGAGCCCGCAGCGCCGGCGGGAACTGGCGGCGCTGGCCGAACGGTACGGCTTCTGGGTGGTCGAGGACGACCCGTACGGCGAGCTGTGGTTCGACCGCCCCGCGCCGCAGGCCGTTGCCTCGTACTCGCCCAACGTGATTCGGCTGTCGAGCGCCTCGAAGATCCTGGCGCCGACGCTGCGGGTGGGCTGGATGATCGCCCCGAACGCGGTGTGCCGCGGCGTGGAACTGCTGAAGCAGGGCGCCGATCTGTGCGGTTCGGCGCTCACCCAGCAGATCGCCGCGGACCTGCTGGCCGACGAGCCGTGGCTGGGCGCCCACCTGGACAAGGTGCGTGGCATCTACGGCGAGCGCGCCACCGCCCTGGTGAGCGCGGTTCGCGCCCGCTTCGGCGACCGGGTGGTGAGCACCGACGCCGCCGGCGGCATGTTCGTGTGGCTCGATTTCACCGACGGCACCGATACCGTCGAACTGCTGCCGCGCGCGATCGACCACGGCGTGGCCTACGTCCCGGGCTCCGCGTTCGCGGTCTCGCAGCCCTACCGCGGCTCGATGCGCATGTGTTTCACCACGTCGGATGCGGCCGTGCTCACCGACGCGGTCGATCGGCTGGGCCGCGCGGTCGACGCGGCGGGGTAGCGCGGCGAATCTACTGCGCCCACCCGTAGGTGCGTTCGACGGCCTTGTTCCATTCGCCGTAGAGGTGATCGCGGTCGGCGTCGGACATCGTCGGCTGCCACACCTTGTCCTCGGACCAGTTGGCGCGGATGTCGTCGGTGCCGGACCAGTAACCGACCGCCAGTCCGGCCGCGTAGGCGGCGCCGAGCGCGGTCGTTTCGGTGATCACCGGCCGCACCACCGGCACATCCAGGATGTCGGCCTGGAATTGCATGAGCAGTTCGTTGGCGACCATGCCACCGTCGACCTTGAGGGTGGTCAATTCGACGCCCAGATTCTCCGCCTCGGCGTCGGCGCGCATCGCGTCGATCACCTCGCGGGTCTGAAATGCGGTGGCCTCCAACACCGCTCGGGCCAGATGCGCCTTCGTGACGAAGCGGGTGAGTCCGGTGATCACGCCGCGCGCGTCCGGCCGCCATCGCGGTGCGAACAGACCGGAGAAGGCGGGGACGATATAGGTGCCGCCGTTGTCGTCGACGCTGCGGGCCAGCGGTTCGATCTCCGCCGCGGATTCGACGATGCCGAGATTGTCACGCAACCACTGCACCAGGGATCCGGTCACCGCGATGGAACCCTCCAGCGCGTACACCGCGGGCTGGTCGCCGAGCCGGTAACACACCGTGGTCAGCAGACCGTGCTTGCTGAACACCGGCGTGGTACCGGTATTGAGCAGCATGAAGTTGCCGGTTCCGTAGGTGTTCTTCGCCTCGCCCGGTGAGAGGCAGGCCTGCCCGAACGTCGCGGCCTGCTGATCGCCCAGGATGCCGGCCACCGGAACCCCCGCGAGCGGACCGTCGGAGATCTCGGCGTACACCTCCGAGGAGCTGTGGATCTGCGGCAGCATCGAGACGGGAACGCCGAATTCCGCGCAGATCTGCGAATCCCATTGCAAGGTCTCGAGATTCATCAGCATGGTGCGGGAGGCGTTGGTGACGTCGGTGAGGTGGCGGCCGGTCAGCTTCCACAGGATCCAGCTGTCCATGGTCCCGAAGCACAGGTCACCGGCCTCCGCGCGGGCGCGCACACCGTCGACGTTGTCGAGGATCCAGCGCAGCTTGGGACCCGCGAAATACGTGCTCAGCGGCAGCCCGGTCCGGTCGGCATAGCGCGCGGGGCCGACGTCGCCGGCCAGCTCCTCGCACAGCGCCGCGGTGCGGGTGTCCTGCCAGACGATGGCGTTGGCGACCGGCCTGCCGGTGGCACGGTCCCAGACCACGGTGGTTTCGCGCTGATTGGTGACCCCGACCGCGGCGATGTCATCGGCGCCGATCCCGGCATCCTCGAGCGCCGCACCGATCACGAATTCGGTATTGCGCCAGATGGTTTCGGCATCGTGCTCGACCCAGCCCGGCCGGGGGAACAGCTGTTCGTGCTCGCGCTGCCCGAGGCCGGCGATGCGGCCGGAGCGGTCGAACACGATGCACCGGCTCGAGGTTGTCCCCTGGTCGATGGCGGCCACGAAGCGTCGCATCCGTGCAGGCTACTAAACCTCGCACGCGCCGCGCATCACATCGCCGCACGCCCGGCGGTGGACTAGGGTGAAAGCGATTACCGACGGGTAACGCAGGACGATCCCACCGAACAGTGCGGAGGAAGTCGAGCGATGAACGAGAAGTCACACGGTCAGCACACCGGCGAACTGGGTCCCGAGCAGCGGGAGGCCAGCTGGGAAAGCTTGGGCGCCAAGCATTTCGACGTCATCGTGATCGGTGGCGGGGTCGTCGGCGCGGGCATCGCCCTCGATGCCGCCACCCGGGGCCTGGAGGTGGCCCTGGTGGAGGCGCGCGATCTGGCATCGGGCACCTCGAGCCGTTCGTCGAAGATGTTCCACGGCGGTCTGCGCTACCTCGAGCAGCTGGAATTCGGGCTGGTCCGCGAGGCGCTGCGGGAGCGTGAGCTGAGCCTGAAGACCTTGGCTCCGCATCTGGTGAAACCGCTGCGGTTCCTCTACCCGCTGACCCATCGCGGCTGGGAGCGGCCCTACGTCGCCTCGGGCCTGGTGCTCTACGACACCATGGGCGGAGCGAAATCGGTTCCGGGCCAACATCATGTGACCCGATCGGGAGCGCTGCGCCTGGCGCCGGGTGTACGCCGGGACGCGCTGATCGGCGGTGTCACCTACTACGACACCGTGGTCGACGACGCCCGCCACACGATGACGGTGGCTCGCACCGCCGCCCACTACGGTGCGGTGATCCGCACGTCGACCCAGGTCGTGGATTTCCTTCGGGAGGCCGACCGGGTGGTCGGAGTGAAGGTGCGCGACAGCGAGGACGGGCGCACGACCGAGGTCCGGGGACATGTGGTGATCAACGCGACGGGCGTGTGGACCGACGAACTGCAGGCGCTGTCGCATGTTCGCGGCCGATTCCATGTGCGCGCGTCCAAAGGCGTGCATATCGTGGTGCCGCGCGATCGGATCGCCAGTGACGCCGCGCTGATTCTGCGCACCCAGACCTCGGTGTTGTTCGTGATTCCGTGGGGGAGCAATCACTGGATCGTCGGTACGACCGACACCGATTGGAATCTGGATCTGGCCCACCCGGCCGCCACCAAGGCCGATATCGACTATCTGCTCGAACGGATCAACGAGGTACTGGTCACCCCGCTCACCCACGACGACATCCAGGGTGTGTACGCCGGGCTGCGACCGCTGTTGGCCGGGGAGAGCGACGAGACCTCCAAGCTGTCGCGCGAGCACGCGGTGGCGCAGATCGCTCCGGGTCTGGTCGCCATCGCGGGTGGTAAATACACCACCTACCGGGTGATGGCCTACGACGCGGTGGATCTGGCCGTCCACGACATCCCGCAGCGGGTGTCGTCCTCGATCACCGACAAGGTGCCGCTGCTCGGCGCCGACGGCTACTTCGCCCTGCTCAACCAGACGCCGCAGCTGGCGCAGACCTACGGTGTGCATCCCTACCGGATCGAACATCTGCTCAACCGGTACGGCTCCCTGATCACCGATGTCCTCGATCTGGCCGAGGGCAAACCCGAACTGCTGCAGCCGATTACGGACGCGCCCGGTTACCTGCGGGTGGAGGCCGTCTACGCGGCGGTCGCCGAGGGGGCGCTGCATCTGGACGACATCCTGGCCCGGCGCACCCGGATCTCCATCGAGTTCTCCCATCGGGGCACCGAATGCGCCGACGAGGTGGCGCGGCTGGTGGCGCCGGTGCTGGGCTGGGACGAGGAGCAGATCCGGCGCGAGGTGAGTACCTACAACGCCCGGGTCGATGCCGAGATCCGGTCCCAGACCCAACCCGACGACGTGTCGGCCGACGCTCTGCGCGCCGCCGCACCGGAACCTCGCCCGGAGATCCTGGAGCCGGTGCCGCTGCCTCAGGCATAGCGCCGCGCGCGGTGCGGCTAGGGGGCGGTCGACGTGGGCGCCGAGGTGTGACCGGAATGGACGGGGCCCGTACTCACCGAGTGCTGCAGCGCATAGGTGAACAGGACGGTGGCCGCGATGGCGATGGCCGTGATCAGCAGCTGGGTGACAAGCCGTGTGCTACGCCGCATCGCGGTGCTCGCATATGTCATCTGCCCTGCTTCCCGACCGGTGACGATCTGTGTCGCCCTTATGTCGCATTCGCGCTCCGAAGTGTTAGCGGCCGAAAGAAATATAGCTATCGATCGGCAAACATCACGGCTCGTGCCCGGTCAGCGGCGAGTCCGGTCAGCGGCTCTCGGGTCCGGTGTCTCGGGTGCGGGCTGACAGCGGGGACAGAAGTAGATCCCGCGTTCGGTGGCCGGGGCGGAAGCGGCTTCCGGGCCGAGCATGCGGACGAGGATCATCGATCCGCAGCGAGGGCACGGTTGACCGCGGCGGCCGTAGACCACCGCGGGCCGGGGTGGATGGTGTGCGGCGCGGCCGAGGATGCGGTGTGCGGCGTCGACGAGCCCGGGGAGATCGGGTACGGCGGCGACCGGGATGGCCGGGTGGACCCGCTCGGCGAAACAGATCTCGCTGCGGAAGATGTTGCCGACTCCCGCCATGGTCGTCTGATCGAGCAGCGCGAGTCCGATCGGCCGCTCCGGATCCGCGCGCAGCCGCCGGACCGCCTCGGCCGCATCCCAATTCGGGCCCAGCAGATCAGGGCCGAGATGGTCGACGGCGGTGTGCTCGTCGGCGAGGCGTAGCACCTCGACCAGGCCGAGGGAGAACCCGACGGCTTCGGTGTCGGCAGTGGCGAGAATCAGTCGTGCGGTGAATCCGGGTTTGGTCCACCGCTGCCCCGGGCGGTAGACCCGCCAGGTGCCCTCCATCTTCAGATGGGTGTGGATGCTGAGCTTCTCGGTGCGCACGAACAGGTGTTTGCCGTAACTGCCGACGCTGTCGACCCGGCTGCCGCGCAGATCGAGCGTGGCATAGCGCGGGACGCGGAAATCACTGCGCGTCAGCGTCTTTCCCGCCAGCGCGGTTCGCAGCCGCGCCGCCGCGAGATAGACGGTATCTCCTTCCGGCATCGGCGTTCACCACCGGTGCCGGCGGACGAGGCGGACCGGTCTCATGCTGTGCTCCGCAGCCGGAAGCCCCGGGGAGTGGTGTGGAAACCGGCGTCGGTGAGGAAGGTGGCGAAGGTGTTGCCGTGCACCGATTCCCCGTCGACGCGTTCGACGACCAGGGAGTCGATCCGGCGGTCGTGGACCAGGGCCGCGAGCGCCGCCGCGGCCTCGGTCCGGATTTCGGGGTCCTCGGTGAAGGTGAGCAGCGTCTTACCGCCGCGTTCCAGGTACAGGGCCAGTTCGCCCGCGGCCAGGACGACCAGAGCCCCCGCCTTGCGGCCCGGGCGATGTCCGGCACCCTCGCCCGCGTTCTTCGGCCACGGCAGGGCGGCGCCGTACGGATTGGCCGGATCGCAGGCGGCGAGTGCGACCGTGCCGACCCGGCCGGTGCCGGCGCCCGCCCGGTCGGAATCGTAGGAGCGCAGCCGATCCACCACGTCGGTAGTGGAGAACTGCGCGCCGCCGAGGGTGTCGACGAAATAGCCCCGCCGGCACCGTCCGCGATCCTCGAATTCGGTGAGCACCCGGTATATCAGCGCGAACCCGCCCGGAATCTCCTCGTTCTGCACCGAACCGCGGGTCAGCACGCCGTAGCGCTCCAGCAGCAGATCCGCGGTGGCGTGGGCGCGAATCGTGTTGTCCGGCAGGCGCTGTGGCAGCAGCGACCATCGCCCGGCCACGGCGGGAGGGCCGGTCCGGGTCGGCATCGCCGGTCGCGGCAGGTACATGCGCCCGCGCGGAGTGCGCCGCGGGGTGCGATGGGCGGTGGTGCTGCGGGTGGTGCCGGAAATCCGCGCCCGGACCGGAGCGAAGGTGTCGCCGGACAGATATCCGGCCCATACCAGTTCCCACAGTGCCGCCGCCACGGCCGCGTCGTCGAGCACGCCGGTCGCGTCGGACAACTGCCGGAAGAAGTAGGCGCCGCCCGCCACCACGACGAGCTGATTGCCGGCGGAGGCGCCCGATTCGGAAGCGGCCGTGCCGTCGGCGTCGAGCGCAATCGCGTCGGTGGCCGCCGCGGTCATTTCCGCACCCAACGCCGTCAGCAGCCGCAGCTGCACGTCGGTGAAGTCGATCTCCTGCGGCGGCCCCAGCGTGACCGGCGCCTGATCCGCCGGATGCAGGGCGATCCAGCCGTCCTTGGCGGTGATGGCGCCGTGACCGGACCACAGCACCTCACCGGAGGCGGTGAGTTCGTCGAGCATCGCCGGTGTGTAGTCACGCACCCGCGAGGGCAGGATGAGCGACTCCCACGCCGAAGCCGGAATCGGTACGCCCGCAAGCTGTTCCACCACAGCGGCCACCCCGTCCACGCCGCGCAGTGTCGAGGTGCCGATATGCTGCCACGCCGGCAGGAACCGGCCGAACGCGCCCGTGGATACCGGCTCGACCTCCTTGCGCGCGGCGGCCAGCGACCGGCGCCGCAGCCGGCGCAACACCTGCGCGTCGCACCATTCCGCACCGGCCGAACCCGGCGTGAATTCGCCTTCCACCACTCGCTTCTCGGCGCCGAGCCGATGCAGTGCGGTGGCGGCGACGGCCGGGCCGATCCCGAAGCGCCGGGCGACGGCGTCGAGCGTGAACGGGGCGTGGGTGCGGGCGTAGCGGGCGACCAGATCACCCAGCGGATCGGCGACCGGTTCGATGAAGGCCGCCGGCGTGCCGATCGGCAGCGGGACGCCCAGGGCATCGCGCAACCGGGCGGCGTCTTCGATCGCCGTCCACCACCGCGATCCCGCGAACGACACCTCCAGAACCCGCCTGGCCTGCAGCAATTCGGCGAACCACGGGCCCGGGTCCGCGGTGCAGCGCTCGGCCGCCTCGGCCGGGGTGAGTGGGCCGAGCAGTCGCAACAGGTCGGCGAGCCCTTCCGCGTCGCGGGCATGGCGTTCGGGAGTGAGCCGTTGCAGTTCGCGTTCGGTCAGTTCGAGGACCGCGGCGTCGAGGAGTTCGCGCAGTTCCACCCGGCCCAGCAGTTCGGCGAGCAGGCTCGAATCCAGCGACAGCGCGGCCGCGCGGCGCTCGGCCAGCGGACTGTCGCCCTCGTACATGAACTGGCCGATGTAGTCGAACAGCAACGCGTTGGCGAACGGCGAGGGGGAGGCCGTCTCGACCTCGACCAGTCGCAGTTTGCGCCGCGCCACATTCGTCAGCAGATCCCGCAGGGCGGGCAGATCGTAGACGTCGCGCAGACATTCGCGCACCGTTTCCAGCAGGATCGGGAAATCCGGGAATTTCCTTGCCACATCGAGCAATTGGGCCGCGCGCTGGCGCTGCTGCCACAGCGGCGCGCGGCGGCCGGGATCCCGGCGCGGCAACAGCAGTGCCCGCGCCGCGCATTCGCGGAAGCGGGAGGCGAACAGTGCCGACCCGCCCACCTGCTCGGTCACCACGTCGTCGATCTCGTCCGGTTCGAAGACGAACAGTTCCGCCCCCGGCGGATCGTCGGTGGTATCGGGCAGCCGGACCACGATGCCGTCGTCGGAGGCGGTCGGCGCGGCATCGACCCCGAATCGCTCCCGCAACCGCGCGCCCACGGCGAGCGCCCAGGGCGCGTGCACCGGTAATCCGAAGGGCGAGTGCAGGATCAGCCGCCAATCGCCGAGCTCGTCGCGAAAGCGTTCGACCAGCAGGGTGCGGTCGGTCGGCAGATGGCCGGTGGCTCGGCGCTGTTCGGCCAACAACGTGACCAGATTCGCGGTCGCGAAATCGTCCAGGCCGGCGGCGTAAACGAGCTGTTCGAGTTCGACCAGTTCACCGCCCTTCCTGCCGGCCGTGGAGTCCGTGGCTGCCGCGCGGGCGCGGGAGGGCGTGCGCCGGGTGGCACCATTTCCGCTGGGGTCGGGGGCCGCACCGTCGAACGCCGAATCGAAACCGCCCGCATCCCGCACGAGTTCCTCGATCCGCCCGGCCGGTGCGCGCTCGACGGCCTGACCGGCCGTGCGGACGAATTCACCCAGGGCCGCTCCCAATTCGGCCGGCCGCCCGAGGGAGTCACCGTGCCAGAAGGGCAGCCGGCCGGGCAGACCGAAGGCGGGGGAGACGAGAACCCGGTCGTGGGTGATGTCCTCGATGCGCCAGCTGGTCGCGCCGAGAGCGAACACATCGCCCACTCGCGATTCGTAGACCATCTCCTCGTCGAGTTCACCTACCCGCGAGGCCTTTTCGCCGACCATGAACACCGGGAACAGTCCGCGGTCGGGAATCGCGCCGCCGGAGGTGACCGCGAGGCGCTGCGCGCCGGGACGCCCGGTCAGCGTGCCCGCATCGCGATCCCACACCAGGCGCGGACGCAGTTCGGCGAATTCGTCGGAGGGGTAGCGGCCCGACAGCAGGTCCAGTACCGATTCGTACGCCGAGCGCGGCAGGGCGGCGAAACTACCTGTGCCCCTGACGGTTTCGAACCATTCGTCGACATCGATCGGTTCCAGCGCGCAGGCGGCCACGGTCTGCTGGGCGAGGATGTCGAGGGGATGGGCGGGGATCTTCAACTCCTCGATCTGTCCCGCCGTCATCCGCATCGACGCCACCGCGCAGTGGATCACGTCGGTGCGGTGTTTGGGGAAGATCACCCCGCGTGAGATCTCACCCACCTGATGTCCGGCGCGACCGACCCGCTGCAGCCCGCCGGCGACCGACGGCGGCGCCTCGACCTGCACCACCAGATCCACCGCGCCCATATCGATACCGAGTTCGAGGCTGCTGGTCGCCACCACGCAGCGCAACCGGCCGCTCTTGAGGTCGTCCTCGATGATGGCGCGCTGTTCCTTGCTCACCGAACCGTGATGGGCCCGCGCCAGCAACGGCGCCGCCCCGTGATTGACCTCGGTCGGTGACCCGAGTTGTGCGGGCGGCGCGTGCTCGCGGCGTCCCGCGACCTCCTCCGCCTCGTCCGGTTCGGCGATGCGCTCGGCGTATTCCTCGTTCAGCCGCGCGGTCAGGCGTTCGGCCAGCCGCCGCGAATTCGCGAACACGATCGACGAACGATGCGCCAGCACCAGATCCACGATCGCGGCATCCACATGCGGCCAGATCGAACCCGGCTGATCGGATTCGCCCGGCTCGGTCATATCCGCCACCGGCACCCGCACCGACAGGTCGAACGTCTTCGGCGCCGGCGGCGAGACGATCGTGATCGGCGCCGAGCCGACCAGGAAGCGCCCCACCTCCTGCGGCGGCCGGACGGTGGCCGACAACCCGATGCGCTGGGCGGGCCGCTCGGTGAGCTGGTCGAGCCGGGCCAGCGACAGGGCCAGATGTGCCCCGCGCTTGGAACCGGCGATCGCGTGCACCTCGTCCACGATCACGGTGCCGACCTGCGACAACGTCTCGCGTGCCGCCGAGGTGAGCATCAGGTACAGCGATTCCGGCGTCGTGATCAGGATGTCGGGCGGCCGGCGCTGCAGGGTCCGCCGGTCGGCCGGGGTGGTGTCGCCGGAACGCACGCCGACGCTGATCTCCGGGGCGGGCATACCGAGCCGGGCGGCCGTGCGGGTGATGCCTACCAGGGGTGCGCGCAGATTGCGCTCGACATCGACCGCCAGTGCCTTGAGCGGGGAGATGTAGAGCACGGCGGTGCGCTGCGGACCGTCCGTGGGTTCGCGGGTGGCGAGCCGGTCGATCGCCCACAGGAAGGCCGAGAGCGTCTTGCCCGACCCGGTCGGCGCGATCACCAAGGTGTGTTCTCCGGCGGAGATCGCCTCCCAGGCCCCCAGCTGGGCGGTCGTGGGCGCGGGGAACGCACCGTCGAACCACTCCTGGGTCGGCCGGGAGAACTGCTGCATGGGTTCAGTCTGCACCCGGGCACCGACATCGAGTCCCGACGGCGATGTGTGCGGGGGTGTTTCCCCGGCCGCACCTCGCCGGACGAGGTGGCCGGATCGGCGCCGGTCCACGGCTCGTCCCGATAGGCTGGCCGCGAACGCGGTGGATACCGACGATGGGACCGACCATGAGCGAGCGCCCCGACACTGTGACCGAGATTCCGGCCGACCCCGCGCAGGTCACGAACGACCCGGACAATCCGCCGGTCCCGCCCGGCACGCTGCTGCTGGAATTGGTGCCGGTCCCGGTGCGCGATATCGACCGGGGGATCGAGTTCTATCGCGATCGGGTCGGATTTCATCTCGATGTCGACGTGGCTCCCGCACCGGGTGTGCGCATCGCGCAGCTGACACCGCCCGGTTCGGCCTGTTCGATCCTGCTCTCCGAAGGCGTCCCCACCACCGCCGGCGCGGTCGGTTCCCTGCGTGGACTGCATCTGGTGGTGGCCGATATCGGGGCTGCCCGCGCGGACCTCGTCGCGCGCGGCGTCGCCGTCGGTGAGGTCGAAGACGTCGGCGGGGGTGTGCTGTACGCGCATTTCGCGGATCCCGACGGCAATACCTGGAGTTTGCAATACATGCCCTGGCGGTAGCGGGCGCGTTCATTGCCGAACGGTTGCGATCCGCCGAACCGGGCCGCACCTCGCACCGCGCGCCCGCTAGTGTTTGAGACTATGCGTAACAGTAACGGGTTACAGCGGCGTGGCCTGGCGATCGGATGCGGCGGCACGGTGGGGGCGGCCTGGATCGTGGCGGCGCTGGCCGCGGTGCGAGACGTGCTGCAGTGGGATCCGCGCGAGGCCGACGCGCTGATCGGCACCTCCGCCGGTGCGGAGATGGTGACGATGCTGGCTTCGGGGATCTCCGTCGACGATCTGGTGGCGATGCAGCGCGGCACCGTCGCCGATCCGATCCTGGCCCGGCACATGGCCGACGAACCGGGCCGCTTCCCGCCGCTGCCCCGCCCCCGCCTCGGTGCACCGCGAATGGCGTTGCACGGCAATCGTTCCCGGCAAGCGCTGCTGAGCGCGAGCAGTCGGCTGCTGCCGGTCGGCGGCGGCGATGCGAGCTGGTTGCAGCGCCTGGCCACCGACCTGAACCACGATCGCGACTGGTTCGCCCATCCGGCCGCATGGCTGGTCGCGATGGACTACGACTCCGGCGAGCGGGTCGCCTTCGGCGCACCGCAGGCGCCGGCCGCCACGGTCGGCCAGGCGCTGCGAGCCTCGTGGGCGGTTCCGGGCTGGTTCCCGCCGGTGCCGATCGCGGGCCGGCGATTCGTCGACGGCGGTGCCGCCTCCACCGCTTCGGTGGATCTGCTGCTGCCGGTGCACCTGGACGAACTGGTGGTGCTGACGCCGATGGCCTCGGCGCGGTCGGTGCCCGCGGGCGGGCCCGGGCACTGGCTCGAGCGTCAACTCCGCAGGCCGATGAGCGCGCAACTGGACTCCGAGATCGCCGCCGTGCGCGCGACCGGAACCCGCGTGCTGCGACTGGCCGTGACCGCCGCCGACCTCGCGGTCATGGGCCCGAACTTCATGGACGGCCGCCGCCGCGGCGAGACCTTCGAACACAGTCTGCGCAGCACCCGCCGCGCCATGGAACGGAGTGAATTCGCATGAACCTGTTCGGTAACGGCTATCCGCCGATCGACCTCGCCGCGGCCCGCGTCCTGGTCACCGGCGCCGGACGCGGTATCGGCCGGGCCACCGCGGAAATGTTCGCGCACAAGGGATCCGAGGTCGTCCTCGCCGATGTGGACGTCGCGGCCGCCGCCGACGCGGCGGCCGGCCTCGGTGCCCGCGCCGTCGAACTCGACGTGCGCGACCGGGAGCGGTGGGACGAGGTCGTCGCCGACCTGGGCCGGATCGACATCCTGGTGAACAACGCCGGAGTGATGCCCGCGGGCCCGTTCCTCAGCGAACCGGATGCGGTGGGGCACACCACGATCGATGTGAACGTCTGGGGACTCATCCACGGCATGCGGGCCGTCGCGCCGGCGATGATCGGTCGCGGCCGCGGTCATATCGTCAACGTCGCCTCGCTGGCCGGCAAGATTCCGCTGCCCGGTCTGGCGGTGTACAACGCGAGCAAATTCGCCGCCGTCGGGCTGTCGGCCGCGACCCGGCTGGAATTCGCCGAATCCGGGGTCAGCGTGAGTTGTGTGCTGCCCGCCGCGGTGCGCACCCGGCTGTCCTCGGGGCTGACCCTGGGCCGCGGGCTGCCCACGGTCGACCCGGTCGACGTCGCCGGCGCGATCGTCAAGACCTGCCGCACCCGGCGAGCCGAGGTGGCGGTACCGCAGTACCTCGACCCCGTCGACATCGCGCTGGCGGCCGCGCCCGAATCGGTCGTGCGCAGGGTGCGCGGCCTCTTCGACGGCGACCGGGCGCTGCATCCGGGTGATGCGGCGGTGCGGGCCGTCTACGAGGAGCAGGTACGCGAGATCGGCCGCGAACCGGAGCGCTAGGCCTTCAGCCGAACCGAATGCCTTGTGCCAGTGGTAATTCGGTGGAGTAGTTGACTGTGTTGGTGGCGCGGCGCATATACGCCTTCCAGGAGTCGGAACCCGATTCGCGCCCGCCGCCGGTCTGCTTCTCACCGCCGAACGCACCGCCGATCTCCGCACCCGAGGTGCCGATGTTCACATTGGCGATGCCGCAATCGGAGCCGTCGGCGGCGAGGAACCGTTCCGCCTCGCGCTGGTCACCGGTGAAGATGGCCGACGACAGCCCTTGCGGCACACCGTTGTGCAGGGCGATCGCGGAGTCGAGATCGTCATAGGTGAGCACGTAGAGAATGGGCGCGAAGGTCTCCTCGCGCACGATCGCGGTCTGGGCGGGCATCCGGATGATGGCCGGGCGCACATAGTAGGAGTCGCCGCCACCGACCTCGACCCGCTCACCGCCGCAGATCAATTCACCGCCGTCGGCGAGCGCACGGTCGATCGCCGCCCGCATCGCGGTGTGGGCGCGGCCGTCGATCAGCGGTCCGACCAATACCGCGTCGTCGAACGGATTGCCCACGGGCAGTTGGCGATACGCCGTGCTCATCCGATCCAGCAGTGGTCCGACCACGTCCGTGTGGGCGATGACCCGGCGCAATGTCGTGCACCGCTGTCCGGCCGTTCCCGCCGCGGCGAAAACCACTGCCCGCGTGGTGAGGTCGAGATCCGCGGACGGGGTGACGATCGCGGCGTTGTTACCGCCCAGCTCGAGCAGGCACCGGCCGAAGCGGGCCGCCACCCGGGGTGCCACCGCCTGCCCCATCCGCACCGATCCGGTGGCGCTGACCAGGGCCACCCGCTCGTCGTCGACGAGCTGGGTGCCGACCTCGGCGCCACCCTGGATCAGCTGATGGATCTGCGGGTCGGCACCGACGTCGAGGGCCGCGCGCCGCAGCAGCGCATCGCAGGCCAGTGCGGTCAACGGCGTCGTCTGCGAGGGCTTCCACACCACGGTGTCGCCGCAGACCAGCGCGATCGCGGTATTCCACGACCAGACCGCGACCGGGAAGTTGAATGCCGAGATCACCCCGACCACACCGAGCGGATGCCACGTCTCCATGAGCCGATGCCCGGGTCGCTCGGAGGCCATGGTGCGGCCGTAGAGCTGGCGGGACAGACCGACGGCGAATTCGCAGACGTCGATCATCTCCTGGACCTCACCGCGGGCCTCGGCGCCGATCTTGCCCGCCTCCAGGGTGACGAGTTCGGCCAGCGCGTCCAGATTGTCGGTCAGTAGTCGTCCCAGGCGCCGCACCACGGCGGCGCGTTGCGGCGCGGGGACGGTACGCCAGGTGTGAAAAGCACTGTGCGCCTTGTCGATCGCGCTGGTCACCTCGAATGCGGAGGTGGCCGGGACGCGCATCAGCTCACCGCCGGTGATCGGTGTGCGGGCGGGCAGGTCGCCCGAGTCGACCGGGTCGACACCGAGTTCGAGCAGCAGGCGCGCGGCTCGGTCGCGGAGTTCGTCGGTGGTGGGCAGAACGGGTGCGGATGTCATGTGCGGCTCCGTTTCCGACATCGGTTCGTGGGTGACTTCGCACCGGTGGGAGATCGTTTCCGGCCCCGGCCACCGCCCGCTGGGTTAGCCTTCGCTGATGGCGGATGCACCTGCGAAACCTGTTCTCGACGATATCGATCGGCTCCTGATCCGCGAATTGATGGCCGACGGCCGGGCCACGCTGTCCAATCTCGCGGAGAAGGCCAGTCTGTCGGTATCCGCGGTGCAGTCGCGGGTGCGCCGGCTCGAGGCGCGCGGCGTGATCCGCGGATATTCCGCGAAGGTCGATCCGGAGGCGCTGGGACAACTGCTGTCGGCATACGTCGCGATCACTCCTCTCGATCCGTCACAGCCCGACGATGCTCCGGCCCTGCTGCAGCACATCCCCGGCATCGAGGAATGCCATTCGGTGGCGGGGGAGGAGAGTTACATGCTGCTCGTCCGGGTGGCCTCACCCCGGCATCTCGAACAGTTGCTGCAGGAGATCCGCGCCACCGCCAATGTCCGCACCCGAAGCACCATCATTCTGCAGACATTCTATGACAGGTGAGACCTGATCGTAATTTATCCGATTGTTCGTAGTGAAACCGTAAATATTTTCGTATCCTGTGGGTGTGACCCTCGAACTGGAGCGCCCCGGAACGGCTGACGCGGAGGTCACGAACCCGGCGTCGGTCACCGCCTCGCGCGTACACGACATCCTGTCCGCCCATATGCTCGCCGACGGTTTCGATCTGGTGCTGGACCTGCGCAGATCGCGGGGACGCAACCTGGTCGACGCCCGTGATGGCACCGTCTATCTGGATATGTTCGGCTTCTTCGCGTCTTCGGCGCTGGGGATGAACCATCCGGCGCTGGCGGCGAATGCCCGATTTCGCGCCGAACTCACCACGGCCGCACTGAACAAGCCCAGTAACTCCGATGTCTATACGGTCACGATGGCGCGCTTCGTCGACACCTTCGCGCGCGTCCTCGGCGATCCGGCACTGCCGCACCTGTTCTTCATCGACGGCGGCGCGATGGCGGTCGAGAACGCGCTCAAGGTCGCCTTCGACTGGAAGAGCCGCCACAACGCGATGCACGGCCGCCCGGCCGACCTCGGCACGAAGGTGCTGCATCTGACCGGTGCCTTTCACGGCCGCTCCGGCTACACCCTGTCGCTGACCAATACCGACCCGATCAAGACCGAACGATTCCCCGCCTTCGACTGGCCGCGCATCGAGACCCCCTACCTGTGTCCCGGTGTCGACATCGAGGCCGCCGAGCAGCGTGCGCTGGCGCAGGCCCGGGCGGCGTTCGCCGAGAATCCGTACGACATAGCGTGTTTCATCGCCGAGCCGATCCAGGGCGAGGGCGGCGACCGGCATATGCGACCGGAATTTCTCCGGCACATGCAGGAGCTCTGCCACGAGCACGACGCGCTGTTCCTCGTCGACGAGGTGCAGACCGGCGTGGCGATGACCGGCTCGACCTGGGCCTACCAGCAGTTCGGCCTGCGACCCGATGTGGTCGCGTTCGGTAAGAAGACGCAGGTCTGCGGAATCATGGCCGGCGGACGCGTCGACGAGGTACCCGACAACGTGTTCGCGGTGAGTTCACGGATCAATTCCACCTGGGGCGGCAACCTCGCCGACATGGTGCGGGCGCGGCGCATCCTCGAGGTGGTCGAGGCCGAAGACCTGGCCGCCCGCGCGAAGGAACTGGGCGCCCTGTTGCTCGACCGGCTGTGCGCGCTCGCCGACCGGCACGAGCGGCTGAGCGATCCGCGCGGTCGCGGCCTGATGTGCGCGGTGACGCTGGAGTCCGCCGAACTGCGCGACGCCGTCCTCGCCGATCTGCGGCAGCGCGAACGGGTACTGTTCCTCGGAACCGGCGAGCGCGGCATCCGGTTCCGTCCGCCGCTGACGGTCACCGCCGAGGAGCTAGAGCGGGCCGTGGATGCCCTGGATCGCGTCCTCACGGGCATGGCCGATCGGTGACGATTCCCGGCTCGCGGGAGCGTGTCCGGACCGTCGTTGTGGCACTTCACCAGCGGTTTTCTGCTGGCAGGTAGTCAATAAGGGTACTGGTCGGTAGCCCCCACTGGAATTCCGCCGGACTGCGCCACTGGTTACACTCCGGGGCATGACGAGTGTCCAGAGTCAGCCTTCGCCGGGTTCGGCGGGCGCCCCCGATATCCACACCACCGCAGGGAAGCTGGCTGATCTGCGCAATCGGCTGGAAGAGGCCCAGCACCCGATGGGTGAGGGCGCGGTCGAGAAGGTCCACGCCAAGGGCAAGCTGACCGCGCGCGAGCGCATCCTGGCCCTGCTGGACGAGGGTTCGTTCGTGGAGATGGACGCGCTGGCCCGGCATCGCAGCGTCAACTTCGGCCTGGAGAACAACCGTCCGCTCGGCGACGGCGTGGTCACCGGCTACGGCACCATCGACGGCCGCGACGTCTGCATCTTCAGCCAGGACTCGACGGTGTTCGGTGGCAGCCTCGGTGAGGTCTACGGCGAGAAGATCGTCAAGGTCATGGACCTCGCGCTCAAGACGGGCCGCCCGCTGATCGGCATCAACGACGGCGCCGGCGCTCGCATCCAGGAGGGCGTGGTCTCGCTCGGCCTCTACGGCGAGATCTTCCACCGCAACATTCAGGCCTCCGGCGTGATCCCGCAGATCTCGCTGATCATGGGCGCCGCGGCCGGTGGGCACGTGTACTCCCCGGCGCTGACCGACTTCGTCGTGATGGTCGACCAGTCCAGCCAGATGTTCATCACCGGCCCGGACGTCATCAAGACCGTCACCGGTGAAGAGGTCACCATGGAGGAGCTGGGCGGCGCCCACACCCACATGGTGAAGTCCGGTACCGCGCACTACGTCGCCTCCGGCGAGCAGGACGCCCTGGACTGGGTCAAGGACCTGCTGAGCTACCTGCCCAGCAACAACCGCGCCGAGGCTCCGCGCTTCCCGGCCACCGACCCGATCGCCGGCGCGATCGAGGATTCGCTGACCGAGGAGGACATCGAGCTCGACACCCTGATCCCGGATTCGCCGAACCAGCCCTACGACATGCACGAGGTCATCCGGCGCCTGGTCGACGACGACGAGTTCTTCGAGGTGCAGGCCGAGCGCGCGATGAACGTCATCGTCGGCTTCGCCCGCATCGACGGCCGCAGCGTGGGTTTCGTGGCCAACCAGCCCACCCAGTTCGCCGGCTGCCTCGACATCGACGCCTCGGAGAAGGCCGCGCGGTTCGTGCGCACCTGCGACGCGTTCAACATTCCGATCATCACGCTGGTCGACGTTCCGGGCTTCCTGCCGGGCACCGGCCAGGAGTACAACGGCATCATCCGCCGCGGTGCGAAGCTGCTCTACGCCTACGGTGAGGCCACTGTGGGCAAAATCACGGTCATCACTCGCAAGGCCTACGGCGGCGCGTACGACGTGATGGGTTCCAAGCACATGGGCGCCGACGTGAACCTGGCGTGGCCCACCGCCCAGATCGCCGTCATGGGCGCCTCGGGCGCGGTCGGCTTCGTCTACCGCAAGAAGCTGCAGCAAGCCGCCGCGGAGGGCGCCGATGTCGACGCACTGCGCCTCGAGCTGCAGAACGAGTACGAGGACACGTTGGTCAACCCGTACGTGGCGGCCGAGCGCGGCTACGTCGACGCGGTGATCCCGCCCTCGCACACCCGCGGCCAGATCGTCGCCGCGCTGCGCTTGCTCGAGCGGAAGATGGTTACTCTTCCGCCGAAGAAGCACGGCAACATTCCGCTCTGATCCGACGATATGTGCGGTAGCGGAGGCACACTTTCCGGATGAGTGATGCGTTCGCACCGCGCACGATCGCCGCATCCGGGCGAAGATGGTAGGAAGAGGCCCTCATTCGATGAGGGCCGCACGAATACCCTTCGCGGCGTGGGCTCGTCCCGCACCGTGAACGCCGGCCCCTCGGGTCGGCACAGAACAGGAGGAGTTGGCGCTGTGACGGCTGTGGCTGACGAAGAGATATTGCGCGCTGCCGAAGTGGATTTGGCGGTCGACGAATTCGGTGACGACGACACGAGGCTCGCATCCGTCACCGCTGCCGTCGAGGTCGAGGCCGGTCACGGACCGGTCATCCGCGTCCTGAAGGGTTCGCCCACCGACGAGGACCTCGCCGCACTGGTCACCGTGTTCGCCGCCGCGAGCGCGAATGCCGGCGCGCCGCAGGACCAGGGCCCGGTGGACAACTGGGGCCGGCCCACCATGATGCACCGCGGTACCTCGCCGTTCTCCCCGTACGCCTTCCCCTACCTGTCGCACCTCCGCGGCTGACGTGACGGGATTCGTTCTCGGTTCCGCCTCGCCCGCGCGCCTGCAAGTGCTGCGCGCGGCCGGGCTGGATCCGGTGGTGCGAATATCCGAGGTCGACGAGGACGCGGTCGCCGCGGCCCTGCCGCCGGACACTGCGCCCGCCGGCGTGGTCACCGCCCTCGCCACGGCCAAGGCTCACACCGTGGCCGCCGGCCTGATCGCGGACGCCGCGGCGTCCGGCCACGGCCCGGCCACTCCGGATTCCTACGGCATCGTCTCCGCGCGGGCTCCGCGCCTGGTGGACGACTGTGTGGTCGTCGGCTGCGACTCGATGCTGCTGGTCGGCGGCGTCCTGCAGGGCAAGCCCCACACTCCCGACGTCGCGCGCGCCCGCTGGGCCGACATGGCCGGGCGCAGCGCCGATCTGCTGACCGGCCACTGCGTGCTGCGCCTGCGGGACGGCGCGATCGTCGCCGACGCCCAGGACTGCAGCACCACCACCGTGCATTTCGCCGAACCCGGGCCGGTCGAGCTGGATGCCTACATCGCCACCGGCGAGCCACTGCGGGTGGCCGGCGCGTTCACCCTCGACGGAATGGGCGGCTGGTTCGTCGACCGCATCGACGGTGACCCGTCCAGCGTCATCGGGATCGGCCTACCGCTGCTGCGTCGCCTCCTGGGCGACGTGGGCGTCGGTATTGCGCAGTTGTGGATCGGTGCGCAGCTGCGGGCCGACGCGATTGGCTGACGGCGTCGGTAGTCGCGGCGCCGCCCCCGCCTGATCGGGGATGTGGGCGGGATCCGGCAGCGTGCTCGCCAACGCCTCCAAGTGGATCACGCACAGGTCCGGCCCCACGAACGGGTGCAGCCGGACGTTCACCGCATCGCGCCCGCCGTTGCGATCCAGTACCTCGCGCATCAGGCCCTGATGCACACCGCAGACCACCTCGGAATGGGTGCGCGCCAATTCGCGCAGCGGGCACGCGGTCAGGCGGATGTTGAGCTGGTCGCCGTTTTCGGATGCGGGATCGCGCTCGGGGGCGAAACCCAGCTCCGAGCTCACCGTCACCGCGACGTCGCGGGCGTCGTCGAGGGAGGCAATGGGCTGCTCGAGCTGTTCGACCTTGGCGCCCCACGCCCGTCCGGCCGTCACGGCCAATTCGGAACGCCTGCGGGGATCACTGCCGAGCTGATCGGCGAGCACCTGCGCCAGATCCTGATAACCGACCGATCGCTGTACCGCGGTGTATCCGATGCGCGGGCGGCCGCGGCCCCGGGGCGGCTGCTGGAATTGGCGGACGAGCGATTCCCGGGTGAGAACATCGAGATGAAAACGGACGGTGGTGACGTGCTGTCCGGTGATGCGCGCCAGTTCCTGGGCATCGAGAGGCTCGCTGGCGCCGCGTAGGATCGCAAGCAGGCGCCGTCGTGGCCAAGAATCGGACATAGCTCACCCCTCCTCCCATGTGACTTTATCGGACGACGCTGCGACTTAATCGCGCTTCATCCGATTCGTGATGTGAAACCGCCGGCGCGCATTGTTCGCACCTACGATCGGTACTGCCCAGCCGACCATCGCCTACCACGTGTGAAGGATCTTCCACCGTGCCCGTCGCTCCGGACTCTCATCCATCCTTCGGCTCTCATGCATATCCACAACGATTGGTAACCACCGAGTGGCTGTCGGCAAACATCGGTACGCGTGGCCTCGCGATCGTCGAGTCCAACGAGGACATCCTGCTCTATGACATCGGCCATGTGCCAGGGGCGGTCAAGATCGACTGGCGGGCCGAGCTTACCGATCCGCTCACCCGCGACGTGATCGACGGCGCCCGTTTCGCCCAACTCATGCGCGCCAAGGGCATCGCCCGTGACGATACGGTCGTCGTCTACGGAGACAAGGCCAACGGCACCGCCGCCGCCACCGCCTGGGTCTTCGGCCTGTTCGGACATCCCGATGTGCGGCTGCTCGACGGCGGCCGGGAGGCGTGGATCTCCGAGGCCCGCGACACCACCTTCGAGGTGCCCGACGTCGGGCTGGAAGAGTATCCGGTCGTCGAGCGCGACGACCGGGGCGGCCGGGCCTTCCTCGAGGACGTGCGCGGCTACCTGACTCGCGGCGGATCGGGCATCGGACTGGTCGACGTGCGCGCGGTGGGTGAGTACACCGGCGACGACGACCGCATCCTCGACCGCCCGGAGGAACAGTCGTTGCGCGCCGGGCACATTCCGACCGCGATCAACATCCCGTGGACCGCGGCCGTGGGCGGCGACGGCCGATTCCGCGGCCGTGCGGAGCTCGAACAGATCTACGCGCCGCTGCTCGGCGCCGAGGACACCATCGTCTATTGCCGCATCGGCGAACATTCGGCACACACCTGGTTCGTGCTGACCTCGCTGCTGGGAGTGGCGAATGTGCGCAATTACGACGGCTCCTGGACCGAGTGGAGCAATGCCGTGCGCACGCCGATCGTCAAGGGAAGTGAACCGGGTTCGGCTCCGGCCGCCGTGTCGGCGGCGGCACAGTCGGTCTAAGGTGTTGTTCACGTCACGGGGGTCCGGGCTACTGTTCGGTAGCCCTAGCCGTGTTCGGCGTCTGTTGGCACACTGCCTACACTCACCCGAGACGTAAGTTGTCCACAGCACAGGAGGCTCAGTGCCCAGCCATGCCAGCGCGCAGATCACGAAGGTCCTGATCGCCAATCGGGGCGAGATCGCGGTGCGTGTGATCCGGGCCGCCAAGGATGCCGGTATCGCCAGTGTCGCCGTGTACGCGGAACCGGACGCGGACGCGCCGTTCGTCAAATTGGCCGATGAGGCATTCGCGCTCGGAGGGCAGACCTCGGCCGAGTCGTACCTGGTCTTCGACAAGATTCTCGACGCGGCGCGCAAATCCGGCGCCGACGCGATCCACCCCGGTTACGGCTTCCTGTCCGAGAACGCGGACTTCGCCCAGGCCGTCCTGGACGCCGGGCTGATCTGGATCGGCCCCTCGCCGCAGTCGATTCGCGATCTGGGCGACAAGGTCACCGCCCGCCACATCGCCGAGCGCGCGCAGGCCCCGATGGCCGCGGGCACCAAGGATCCGGTGAAGGACGCGAACGAGGTCGTCGAGTTCGCCGAGCAGTACGGCGTCCCGGTGGCCATCAAGGCCGCCTTCGGTGGTGGTGGCCGCGGCATGAAGGTCGCCCACACCATCGAGGAGATCCCGGAGCTGTTCGACTCCGCCACCCGCGAGGCGACCGCCGCCTTCGGCCGCGGCGAGTGCTTCGTCGAGCAGTACCTCGACAAGGCCCGCCACGTCGAGGCCCAGGTGCTGGCCGACAAGCACGGCAACGTCATCGTCGCCGGCACCCGCGACTGCTCGCTGCAGCGCCGGTTCCAGAAGCTGGTCGAGGAGGCGCCCGCGCCGTTCCTGTCCGACGAGGTCCGCGCCAAGATCCACGAGTCCGCCAAGCGGATCTGCAAGGAGGCCGGCTACTACGGCGCCGGCACCGTGGAGTACCTGGTGCAGGGCGAGACCGTGTCGTTCCTCGAGGTCAACACCCGCCTGCAGGTCGAGCACCCGGTCACCGAGGAGACCTCCGGTCTGGACCTGGTGCGCTGGCAGTTCCGCATCGCCAACGGCGAGGAGCTGACCATCACCGAGGACCCGACCCCGCGCGGCCACTCGATCGAATTCCGCATCAACGGTGAGGACGCCGGTCGCGGATTCCTGCCCGCACCGGGCCCGGTCACCGTCTACAAGGAGCCGTCCGGCCCCGGCGTGCGCGTCGATTCCGGCGTGGTCGCCGGCAGCGTCATCGGCGGACAGTTCGACTCCATGCTGGCCAAGCTGATCGTCACCGGTGAGAACCGCACCCAGGCGCTGGAGCGGGCCGCGCGTGCGCTGGCCGAATACGAGATCGAGGGCCTGGCGACGGTGCTGCCGTTCGACCGCCACATCGTGACCAACCCCGCCTTCGTCGGTGACGGCACCAAGTTCGACGTCTACACCAAGTGGATCGAGAACGAGTGGGAAAACACCATCGAGCCCTACACCGGTGGCCAGCCCATCGAGGACGAGGAGGAGGGTGCGCGCCAGACGGTGGTCGTCGAGGTCGGCGGCCGTCGCCTCGAGGTGTCGCTGCCGGGCCAGTTCAGCGTGGGCGCGGGTGTGGCCGCCGCCGGTAACAACGGCGCGGGCGTGATCCGCAAGAAGCCCAAGCCGCGCAAGCGTGGCGGCGCGGGCGCCTCGGCCGCCTCCGGCGACGCGGTGACCGCGCCGATGCAGGGCACCGTCGTGAAGGTGGCCGTCGAAGAGGGCCAGTCGGTCGAGGCGGGCGATCTGATCGCCGTGCTCGAGGCCATGAAGATGGAGAACCCGGTCAACGCGCACAAGTCCGGTGTGGTCACCGGCCTGGCCGTCGAGGCCGGCGCCGCCATCACCCAGGGCACCGTGCTCGCCGAAATCAAGTAGTACCAACAGTTTTCGTCGAAGGCCCCGCTCCGATTCGGAGCGGGGCCTTCGACGTTTCGGCCGTGACGTGTGGCAGCCCTGTGCCGGTCGGCGTGTATCCCGGCGGGCAGGCGGCGACGGCTCGCCGGCGGCCGACGCGGGACGGGGTTATCGTGCCGCGCCCTCGCAGGCGGTGGTGTCCTCGGCGCAGGAGACCCGGTCGGTTCGCGCAGCGCCGTGACTGCCCTTCTTTGCCGGTGCGGGGTGGTGCTCCTCGGAATGCGCTGCGGGATGGGGAAATTGGAGCGGCGGCGGCAGAATGTTCGTCGGGAAGGGGAGCGTCCAGCGCGGTGGGATGACCGTCGTGGTGTATTCGGGTTCCGGGGTGGCCGGCGCCGCGGTGGTCGGCACGGGAGTGTTCACCTCGGTCCGGGTGGTCGACTGCTGGTCGGACGGAGTGCGGGAGCCACTGCTGAGCAGGGCCGTGCATCCGGCGACGACCGCGAGGGCGACGATGGCGGCGCCGATCAGTGCGGCGGCGAGGGCGAGCGTCGGGCGTCGTGGCGGCGTGGCCGGAACATGCTGTGCCGGAACCGATTTCACCGGAAAAGACGTGCTACCGACCAGAGTGGGCCGAGGGTTGCCAACGTCCGACGGATTCGGCCGGGCGGACACCGCGCGATCTGCCGGTGACGCCGGTGAACCGACGGGTGCGCTCGCGTCCGGCAGGACACGAGTAGCCCGCACCGGGGCAGGCGGCCGGTCGGCTGCCGGCCCCGCGGGTTCGGAGCCGACTCTTCTCGTTACGGGTGCGGGCCCGGGGTGCCCGTATGCGGCGGGCGCGGGGCCGGAGTAATCCCTCGGAGCAGCCGGCGCGGCGTCCTGCCGAGTCGCCGCGAAGGCGGGGCCGGACGGTCCGGTCGCCGCTGGTGCAGGGCTGATGTACCTGGTCGCGGATCCCGACCCCAGCCGCGTCGTGGATCCCTGTTCGGATTGCAGCAACGGCGGTGTGCGATCGGAGATCGTCATCCCGACGGCGGCCCGGGCCGCGGCCGCCAACTCACCCGCGGTGCGGTACCGGTCGTCGGCACGCTTGGCCATACCTCGCGCGACCACCGCGTCGAGGGCGGCGGGGATGTGCGCATCGGCGGCGGAGGGGCGCGGCGGGGCTTCGTGCAGGTGGGCGTGCAACTGCCGCACGGCGTCGGTATCGCCGAACGGCCTTCGCGCGGTGAGACATTCGTACAGCACGCACGCCAGCGAGTACACGTCCGAGCGGGAGTCGCCGTGCCCGGTGAAGCGTTCCGGCGCCATATAGGCGAGCGTGCCGACCGTGAAACCGGTTGCGGTGATGGTGGTCTGCCCGGCCGCGCGGGCGATGCCGAAATCGATGAGATAGGCGAATCCGCTGGTGTGCACGATGATGTTGGCGGGCTTCACATCTCGATGCACCAGCCCGGCCGCGTGCGCGGCATCGAGTGCCTCGGCGATCTGGGAGGTCAGCTCGATCGCCTCCGCCGGCTCCATCGCACTCGACCGCACCAGCCGCGCCAGGTCCACGCCCGGGATGTAGGCCATGTCCAGATACAGCCGTCCGGCGTATTCGCCGAACCGATGGATCGGCGCGATGTGCGGATTGTCCAGATGCGCCCCGATCCGGGCCTCCCGCTCGAACCGCCGCCGGTAATCCGCGTCCTCGGCCGCACTCCCGGACAGGATCTTCAGCGCGACGGTCCGCGCGTCCGCCGGGTCGTACGCCAGCCACACCTCCCCGGCCGACCCTCGGCCGAGCAGTCGATCGAGCCGGTACCGCCCGAATTCCCGCGCGGTCATCACATCCGCCCGATGTGCGTGGTGTTCGGCCGAAAGCCGCCGGGGACACCGCCGCTCGGCGGGCTCGTCCGCGTCCGGAGCCCCGCGTCGCCGATCTGCGGTCGCGTCTCGGAACTCGGCTGTGGGGCTCGACCCGACGACGCTGCGACGAGCGGGGCGGCAGCGGTGCCGATGCCGCGCTGGCGGAACATGAGACCGACGATAGTGCGGATAGGCGGTCGGCGGTACCGCGGGTGGATCGGGCCCGCTCACCGGCGCGCAGCGCGGTAATCTCGTGCCATGGCTGATTCTCCCGACGTCCGCATCGGTACCGCGGAGCGCGAGCAGGCGATGCAGCGCCTGTCGGAGCACTTCGCCGCCGGTCGGTTGTCGGTCGCCGAGTTCGACGAACGCAGCGGCCTGATCGCCGCGGCGGTGACGCGTGGTGATCTGGCGTCGGTGTTCGGCGACCTCCCGGCCGCCGTACCGGAGCCGCCGGAACCGCCGGAACCGGCCGCCGCCCAGCCGGGCGGGCGCCGCGAATTCGCCGGTCCGATGATGGGCCTGGTGGTGATCCTCGCGCTGGTGTTGTTCTTCACCACCCATACCTGGCTCTGGTTCCTGCTCATCCCCGCGGCCGGCATCGTCACCGGCGGCCTGCAGCAGCGCGGCCACGATCGCCGGCTCCTCGGCGGCGACGATCACCGCCTGCTCGACCGCCGCCGTCGGCGCGACCGTCGCCGGAGGTTCTGATGGAACCGATCGAGATCAACGCCGGCAGTTGGTATCTGCGCGCGCTGCGTGCCGACGACCGCATCGACGACCGCCCGGCACTGGCCGACGGCGGCATCACCGAGCCCGGATATGTCGAACGCCGTGCCCGCGAATGGGCCGAGCAGACCGGATATTCGTGGGCGGTGTGCGAACCCACCACCGCGGAACTGGTCGCCGAGATCGTGGTGACGCCTCGAGCCGATGGCACCGCGGAGATTTCGGGCTGGTCGCGTGCGGGCTACGATTCCGCGCTGCAGTCCGGTCTGACCGCGGTGAGCCGCTTCGTCGCCGGAGCGCTGGGCCTGCAACCTTTGTGATTTCACCGAAAACGCTGTACCGCAGTGTTTTTCGCGGCGGGTGGCCGGGACGACCGATTAATTCGGTGGATTGCCGGGTGCCCGTACCCGTACCGTGAGGACTCCGAAATCAAGCACTGGGGAGGTGCGCGATGTGGGAGTGGAGTAGATCGGTCGCGGAACGGGCTACCGCGACAGCATGGACCCGGTCGGCCGGAGAACCGGCGCCGACCGTCGTGGATCCGGAGGTCTGGGCCGAGCGGCCGGGGGAGCCGGCTCCGGAAGAGGTCGGCGAACCGGCCTCCGACGCCGTGATGGCATTCGGCGGTGCGAGCGCGATGGTGCGCTCGATCCAGCTGCCGGAGTACGACCTGGCCCGATGAGAGGTCGCACTCGCCGGGTGCGGAGGTTCGTTGCGGAGCGGCATATCGGCGGCCGCAACCCGCTGGAGTAGCCTGCGAGGCGTGCAGAGGCCACCGTTGGACGCCGATATCCTGCGACATGCCGTCGCCGAACAGCCCGACCTGTCGTTCTTCTCCCGTATCGATGTGGTGGAGTCGACCGGTTCGACCAATGCGGATCTGATCGGTGCCGCCGGCGATCCGTCCTCGGATCGACGGGTGCTGGTCGCCGAATATCAGGACAGCGGCCGCGGCCGTCACGAACGTTCGTGGGTGAGTCCGCCGCGCGCGCAGATCGCGATGTCGATTCTGGTGCGCCTCGGCGGTATCGAACCGGCCGTCCTCGGCTGGCTGCCGCTGCTGACCGGTGTCGCCGTCGTGGACGCGGTCCGCGAAACCACCGGCCTGGACGCGAACCTCAAGTGGCCCAACGATGTTCTGATCGGCGGCCGCAAGGTGGCCGGCATCCTGGCCGAGGTCGCCTCCGGTGCGGGCGCTCCGGCGGTCGTCGTCGGCGTCGGGCTCAATGTGAGCCTCACCGAGGAAGAACTGCCTGTGCCGCATGCCATTTCGCTGACCCTGGCCGGCGCCGAGAACGCCGATCGCAACGCGTTGGTCCTCGCCCTGCTGCGCGCCTTCGCCCGCCACTTCACCGAATGGCGGACGGAGAACTGGAATGTCGGCGCGCTGGCCGACGCGTATCGTGCCCGCTGCGCCACCCTCGGCGCGGACGTGCGGGCGGAATTGCCGGGCGGCGAGGTCCTCACCGGTGTGGCCACCGATATCGACGGCTACGGCCGCCTGATCATCGGTGGCCGTTCGGTATCGGCGGGCGACGTCACTCATCTTCGCCCGGCGTAGCGCGACGAATCAGGGGGTAGGGTTCGAATATGAGTTATCCGGAGGAGCTGCTCGCGCCGGACGAGCAGCTGCTACTGCACCGTCATCCGCATTGGAAGATGTTGTTCTTGCCGGCGCTCACCTTCATCCTCGCCACCGCGCTGGCCGGATTCCTGAGCGGGCTGGCCTGGCGCAACACCGAGGGCACCACGCGCAACATCGTTCTCATCGCGATCGTCGTGGTGTGGGCGCTGCTGGTCGTGTGGCGTTGCCTGTCGCAGGTGATCCGTTGGAAGTCAACGCATTTCATCATCACCGACCGGCGGGTGCTGGTACGCGAGGGCGTACTCACCCACACCGGCATCGATATCCCGATGAACCGCATCTCCAGTGTGCAGTTCCGCCACGGGTTGTCGGACCGGTTGCTGGGCACGGGCACGCTGATCATCGACGCCGCCTCGGGGGATCCGTTGGAATACGACGACATTCCGAACGTGCAGAAGGTGCATTCGCTGCTGTACCACCAGGTCTTCGACAACCCGCACGGCGATCCGGGCCACGACCAGTATCAGGACCCTCGTTACGGCCGCCGTCGGTAGCGGCCGCCGTGGTTCGGTGGCGCACGCCCGATCGGCCCGGTTCGCCAGTAATCTTGTGCTGTGACCGCCGTACTGCTGGCCGAGGACGATGAGGCCATCGCCGCTCCGCTCTCGCGAGCCCTGGGGCGCGAAGGCTATTCGGTAACCGTCGAGAGTTTCGGCCCCGCCGTGCTGCGCCGGGCGCTGGAGGGGGAACACGATCTGCTCATCCTCGACCTCGGGCTACCCGGTATGGACGGCTTGGAGGTGTGCCGCCAGGTACGTGCGCGGGGCGCCGATCTCGCGGTGCTGATGTTGACCGCCCGTACCGACGAGGTCGATTTCGTGGTGGGTCTCGACGCCGGCGCCGACGACTATGTCGGAAAACCGTTCCGCCTCGCCGAACTGCTGGCCCGCGTGCGAGCCCTGTTGCGGCGCAGTGGCATCGGCGACGAGGCGGTGGAGATCGGCGGTGTGCGGCTCGAACCCGCGGCGCGCCGGGTTCTGGTCAACGGCCACGAGGTGAATCTCGCCAACAAGGAGTACGAACTGCTCAAGGTGCTCATCGACCGGGCCGGGCAGGTCGTGCCGCGCGAGACGATTCTGCGCGAGGTGTGGGGCGATGCCGATCTGCGCGGCTCCAAAACCCTCGATATGCACATGTCCTGGCTGCGCCGCAAGATCGGCGACGAGGGCCCCGTCGCGGAGCGGCGCATCGTCACCGTGCGTGGTGTCGGTTTCCGCTTCAACACCGATTGATCGCCGATGCGGCGCCGAATTCTGCTGTCCATGCTGGCGGCCCTGACCCTCACCACCGTGGTGCTGGGTATCCCGCTGGCGTTCACGGCGTGGCAGTGGGTGGCCGATATCACCCGCAGCGACCTGCGCGCCCGGCTGGATCGCATGTCGGTGGAGATCGTCGGCCAGGAGCGTGACGACGGATTGGTCCACGGCGTGCTCGACCTGCGCTCGGTGCGGCCGCTGATCCCCTCCGGCGGACGGTTGACCATCATCTATCCGACACCCGAGGACGCCGCGCTGCGCGTGGACGCGGGTGCGCCGGAGGTCGAGAACCCGGTGGTGGAATCGCTGTCGATGGGCACGTCGGGCTCGTTGCGACTCGAGGTGCCGGCCGCCCCCATGCATTCGATGCAGCGGCAAGCGGTGGGCGCGGTGGCGCTGGTGGCCCTGGCCTCGCTGGCCGCGGGCGCCGCGGTGGCGGTGGTGACCGCGCGACGGGTCGCCGATCCGCTGCGCGATGTGGCCGCGCGCGCCGCGCGGCTGGCGAAGGGCGATTTCCGGCCCGATCCGCGCCGGCACGGGATCACCGAACTCGACCGCGTCTCGGATGTGCTCGATTCGGCGACGGTCGAGATCGCGGGCCGGCTGCAGCGCGAGCACGCCTTGGTCGCCGATGTCTCCCATCAGTTGCGCAGTCGCCTGACCGCGGTGCGGCTGCGTCTCGACGAATTGTCGGCGCATCCGGATCCGGCGGTCGTCCAGGAATCGGAGGAGGCGATGGCGCAGGTCGACCGGCTCACCGAGGCGATCGACGAATTGGTCCGCGATTCCCGCGACCAGGACGCCGCCGATCACGAACCGGTTCCGGTGGTCGCCGAATTGCGCGGGGTGGTCGCCGAATGGCGGCATCCCTTCGCCGAGGCCGGGCGCAAACTCGTGCTCTCGGGCGATCCGGGCCTGCGCGCCCCGGTGACCGGATCGCGGTTGCGTGAGGCGGTGGCCGTGCTGGTCGACAACGCGCTGGTGCACGGCGGAGGTGACTGCTCGGTGTCGGTGCGCACGGTCTACGGCGGCCCCGACCGGGAACCGCTGGTGGCGGTGGAGGTGGCCGACGAGGGCGAGGGGGTCAGCGACGAACTGGCGCCGCACATCTTCGACCGCGGCTTCTCCGGCGCCGGATCCACCGGAGTGGGGCTGGCGCTGGCGCGCGCGCTGATCGAAGCCGACGGTGGCCGCTTGGAACTCCAGCGACGGCGTCCGGCGCTGTTCGCGGTATTCCTCGGTAAGCCGACCGCGGGGCGGTCGGGTAACGGCGTCATCGGGGAGCCCCGCTGAACGACGGGTTCAGCTGAAGCCGAGCGGTTTCTCTTCCTCGTACAGCTCTTCGAATTCCTCGACCAGCGCATCGATTTCGTCGGGGAACACCCAGCGCTTCATCGCCCAGAATCGGAACACCATCTGCAGGATGTTGCCGATGACGAAGGCGCTGACGAAGTCGGCGATGTTCTCCACGGTCAAGCTGACATCGGGGACGTGCAGGTGGAAGAAATACCGCGAAACCCACAGCGGGAGATTCGACAGCAGCACTCCGATGGCGCTGACCATGAAGAACAGCAGGGCTTCGTGGTGTTTCTCACGACCGCCGCGACCCTTGAACGACCATTCCCGGTTCAGGATGTAGGACGCGATGACCGCGATAACCCCGGAAATGATCTTGGCCGTGATCGGTTTCGACTCGAGAACCGTCAATTTGAGGATGTAGAAGATTCCGCTGTCGATGACGAAAGTGGTCGCTCCGACAATCGCGAACTTGATCAGCTCGTGATGACGAATAGCGAGGTCCCGTAGTGTTTTGGGGAGGATGTTGACCACATCGTCGACAAATGGCACCCGGTGAGTCTACGTCCGTCCCGCGATGGGCAATCAACCCGCACTCACTCCCGCGTGTGGGCGCATGACAACATGGTGGGCTGTGAGCGAGCGTAGTGGGCCATCGATGGACCCTTCCACCGGGGTGCAAGAGGTTGCCGAAGGTGAACCGATGCCGGTTTCACGCAGTTTCGAAGGTGGCGGAATGCCGACCGTCGCGATGATCGGCGGCGGCCAGCTGGCGCGGATGACGCATCAGGCTGCCGTGGCGCTGGGACAGTGCCTGCGGGTCCTGGTCGAGCGACCCGACGATCCGGCGGCTCAGGTCAGCCCCGAGGTGGTGCTCGGATCGCACACCGATCTCGCGGCGCTGCGCAAGGTTGCCGTCGGTACGCACGCGGTGACCTTCGACCACGAACATGTGCCGACCGAGCATCTGCTGGCGCTGGTGGCCGAGGGTGTGAACGTGCAGCCGCCGCCGGCCGCGCTGGTCTACGCCCAGGACAAGCTCGCGATGCGGCGCAAGCTGGCCGGGATGGGCGTGCCGGTTCCGGCGTTCACGGCGGTCGAGGCCGTCGCGGACGCCACCGGATTTCTCGCCGAGCACGGTCCGTTCGTGCTGAAGGCGGTGCGGGGCGGCTACGACGGGCGCGGCGTGTGGATGATCGACGACGCCGCCGAGGCCGAACGCATCGTCACCGATCAGCTCGGGCACGGTGTGACATTGCTCGCCGAGCAGCGGGTGGATCTGAAGCGTGAGCTCTCCGCGATGGTGGCGCGCTCGCCGTTCGGGCAGGCCGCGGCCTGGCCCGTGGTGGAGACCGTGCAGCGCGAGGGGCAGTGCGCCGTGGTGATCGCGCCCGCACCGGAGCTCTCGGACGAGGCCGCGACCGAGGCCGAATCGCTGGCCCTGCGGCTGGCCGCCGAACTCGGTGTCACCGGTGCGATGGCCGTGGAGCTGTTCGAGACCCACGCCGGTGACCTGCTGGTCAACGAGCTGGCCATGCGCCCGCACAATTCCGGGCACTGGGGGATGGACGGCGCCGTCACCGGACAGTTCGAACAGCATCTGCGCGCGGTGCTGGACTATCCGCTGGGCGCCACGACGCCGCTGGCGCCGGTGACGGTGATGGCGAATATCCTCGGCGCGGCCGAGGCGCCGGCGATGTCGATGGACGAGCGGCTGCATCACCTGTTCGCCCGGATCCCGGAGGCGAAGGTGCACCTCTACGGCAAGGGCGAGCGCCCGAAGCGCAAGATCGGGCATGTGAACATCCTCGGTGACGACGTGACCGAGGTGCGGGAGAAGGCCGAACGAGCGGCGCACTGGATGTCGCACGCGGTGTGGACCGATGGATGGGATCCCCATGAGTGACAGCTCGGTGAACAGCACAGCACAGGTCGGTCTGATCATGGGCAGCGACTCCGACTGGCCCACGATGGAAGCGGCCGCGGAAGCGTTGGCGGAGTTCGGGATTCGCTTCGAGGTCGGTGTGGTTTCGGCGCATCGCACGCCGCAGCGCATGCTCGACTACGCCCGCGAGGCCGCCGGTCGCGGCGTCAAGGTGATCATCGCCGGTGCCGGCGGCGCCGCCCACCTGCCCGGTATGGTCGCCTCGGCCACGCCGCTGCCGGTGATCGGTGTCCCGGTCCCGCTGAAGTACCTCGACGGCATGGACTCCCTGCTGTCGATCGTGCAGATGCCGGCCGGCGTCCCCGTCGCCACGGTCTCCATCGGCGGCGCCCGCAACGCGGGCCTGCTGGCCGTCCGCATCCTCGCCGCCGCCGATCCCCAGCTGCGCACCCGCATGGAACAGTTCCAGGCCGACCTGGAGAAACTGGTCCTCGACAAGGACGAAGCCCTGCGCACCCGCCTGCTGGGTTAGTCGTCGGCGCGCCCGGGGCCTCCCGGTACGGCACGGCTACCGTTGTGGGGTGCCCAGCGACAATTCGACCCCCGTTCGCGCCGCCGACGCCGCCGAGTTCCGGCTGGCCGTGGTCGATCACGCGTTGCGGCTGTTCGCGGAGCAGGGGTACGAGGCGACCACGGTGGACGAGATCGCGGAGGCGGCGGGGATTTCGCGGCGGACGTTCTTCCGGCAGTTCCGGTCGAAGGAGGATGTGGTCTTCGCCGACCACGAGGAACAGCTCGCCCGGGCGAAGGCGTATCTGACTGCGGCGCAGGGTGATCCGTGGGATGCCGTGCGGGAGGCGGTGGTCGGGATCTTCGAGCGGTTCACCGAGACCAGGGAATTGGCCGCGCGCCGCTATCGGGTCGTCCGGCAGGCGCCGGCGTTGCGTGATCGCGAGATCGTGACCGTCTTCCGGTACGAACGGCTGTTCACCGACTATCTGCGCGATCGGCTTCCCGAGGTGCCCGATCTGGCGCTGATCCAGTTCAGCGCGGCCGTCACCGCCACCCACAACTATCTGCTGCGCCGCATGGTGCGGGGTCGATCCGAGGCGAGCGCGGCCGATCTGCGCGCGGCGGTGCGGGCGATCGCGCCTCCCGGTCCGGCGCCGGATCCGGCCGAGCTGGTGGTGGCGGTCTTCCCGCGCGCGATGCCCGCCCGGCAGGTCGCCGACCTTCTGGCCGAACGCCTCGATAATCTGTGAGCGGGTTCGGTGAATCCGACGTGTGGCACTGAGTGCCAGGGCGGATTCCCGGTATCCCCTCACGTTGTCGCCCTTCGGCGGCGTATACTCGAATGCGACTGGCACTGAGTGCCGAGGTGCGCCAGTGTAGTGCCGGAATTCGCGGACCAGGCGAACCGAAACCCCACGACCAGGAGTGAACCCATGGCGGGCAACCCCGATTTCGATCTGTTCAAGTTGGACGACATCCACGACGAGCTGCGCGCGGCGATTCGCGGCCTGGCCGAGAAGGAGATCGCCCCGCACGCGAAGGATGTCGACGGCAACGCCCGGTTCCCGAAGGAGGCCCTGGACGCGCTGAACGCCGCGGGCTTCAACGCGGTCCACGTCCCCGAGACCTACGGCGGCCAGGGCGCCGACTCGGTCGCCACCTGCATCGTCATCGAGGAGGTCGCCCGCGTCTGTGGTTCGTCCTCGCTGATCCCGGCCGTGAACAAGCTCGGCACCATGGGCCTGATCCTGCAGGGCTCCGAGGAGCTGAAGCAGAAGGTGCTGCCCGACCTCGTCGAGGGCAAGATGGCCTCCTACTGCCTGTCCGAGCGCGAGGCGGGTTCGGATGCGGCCTCCATGCGCACCCGCGCCAAGCGCGACGGTGACGACTGGGTGATCAACGGCTCCAAGTGCTGGATCACCAACGGCGGCCAGTCCACCTGGTACACCGTGATGGCCGTGACCGATCCGGAGAAGGGCGCCAACGGCATCTCCGCGTTCATGGTGCACAAGGACGACGAGGGCTTCGTGGTCGGCCCGCTCGAGCACAAGCTGGGCATCAAGGGTTCGCCGACCGCCGAGCTGTACTTCGAGAACTGCCGCATCCCCGGCGACCGGATCATCGGCGCCGAGGGCACCGGTTTCAAGACCGCGCTGCAGACCCTCGACCACACCCGGCCCACCATCGGTGCGCAGGCCGTCGGTCTGGCGCAGGGTGCGCTGGACGCCGCGATCGCCTACACCAAGGACCGCAAGCAGTTCGGCAAGGCCATCGCCGATTTCCAGAACACCCAGTTCATGCTCGCCGATATGGCGATGAAGGTGGAGGCCGCGCGCCTGATGGTCTACACCTCGGCCGCCCGCGCCGAGCGCGGCGAGAAGAACCTGGGCTTCATCTCCGCCGCCTCCAAGTGCTTCGCCTCCGATGTGGCGATGGAGGTGACCACCAACGCGGTGCAGCTGTTCGGTGGCGCCGGCTACACCACCGACTTCCCGGTGGAGCGGATGATGCGCGACGCCAAGATCACCCAGATCTACGAGGGCACCAACCAGATTCAGCGTCTGGTCATGTCGCGTCAGCTGCTGCGCTGATCGCACGGTCGCGCGAGGGCGTGGGCGGTGCCGGTGCCGACTCGGCACCGCCCGCGTCACCTTGTGACATCGAACCGAAGCGGCCGGGGCTCGTGGCGCGTCGCGCGCGCCGGGTTGTCAGGGCGCGTTACGGTATCGAAGCGCCGAATTCAGTGAATTACCGGCAATTTTCGCTGGTAGAACGGTAGTGCCCAGAAAATCTCTGCGAAGTACTTTCATCTGCAATTTCAAATGTTCGTTCAATCGCAATCGGGCGAATTCGGAATTGTCCCAACGGCTTTCGCAGCGCAATATTGATGCATGGCAGGCGTGGAGATCACCGACAGGTTCGTCCGCCGCACGCTGGACAACGGGCGAATCGAAGAGGTCACCTGGCTGGAGCTGACCGAGGTGCGGATCATCACGACCGCCGACGGCCCCTTCGCCGACGATGTGTTCTTCGTGCTGATCGGTGTGCGCGGGAACGGTTGCGTGGTCCCGCATTCCGCTGCCGACACCGAGTTCCTGGCCCGCCTGCAGAAACTGCCGGGCTTCGACAACGCCGCCGTGATCGAGGCGATGGGGACGGTCGGCGACCGGCAGTTCCTGGTCTGGCGGCGCCGCATCTGACGCGGCGGCCGTCGTCTGTCCGCTAGGCGACCAGGTCGGCGTATTCGCGGTGGTCGCCGATGTACTGGTCTACGTACCAGCAGGTCGGCACTACCGCGAAGCCGTTGTCGCGGCAGTCGGTGAGCGCGTATTCGACCAGTTGCGCCGCCACCCCGCGCCCACGGAATTCGGGGAAGGTGAGGGTGTGGTTGAGGTCGCGAATCGGCTTGCCGCCCGCGCTGCTTTCGTTGTAGTCCGCGTAGCCCGCGAGGGTGTCGTCGATGTAGATCTCGTAGCGGCCGGCGGCCGTATTGTGCTCGAGCCTGGTCGTCATGTCAGGTGGAACCGCCGTCCCGGGCCGATTTGTTCCGCGCGCAGGTCAGCTCCCGCAGACTCGATTGAGTTCGTCGGTGAAGGGCTGCAGGTCGGTGACGTTGTCGTCGATCAGGGCATCGGCGTATCCGGTGATCGCCGCCCGCTCCTCACCCGCGGCGAGATCGCCGACGGTCCACAGCCGATCGTGCAGGGCCCGGGCCGTCTCGGCGTCGAATGTGCCGCCGCTCATCTGCACTCCCGCGTTGACCATGGCGATGGCTCGATCGCAGGCCGGAGACTTCGCCTCGGCGGTGGCGGCGGGGAGAATCAGCAGGGAAACGGTCGTCGCGGCGGCGAACACGACGGCGGGCAGGCTCTTGATCATCTGTCCTCGGGAGGCTTTCACGGGGGCCGCTCATCAGGCGAGCGAGCCGGGATCTCGCAGCCTAGCCGCTGACTGTCCGGTTTGCGAGATTTTTCCGGCTGCGGCCGAGTTCAGAGCACGGCGCCCGGATTGAGAATCCCGTGCGGGTCCAGGGCCTCCTTGATGCGCCGGGTCAGATCCATCACCTCCGGACCGACCTGATCGGGCAGCCACGCCTTCTTCAACCGCCCGACCCCGTGCTCACCGGTGATCGTGCCGCCCAGCGCGATGGCCAGATCCATGATCTCGCCGAAGGCCTGATGGGCGCGTGCGGTCTCGTCCGCATCGGCGGGGTTGTAGACGATCAGCGGGTGGGTGTTGCCGTCACCGGCGTGCGCGATCACCGAGATCAGCACCTCGCGCCGCTCGGCGATCTCGGCGATCCCCGTGACCAGGTCGCCCAGGCGCGGCAGTGGCACGCCGACGTCCTCGAGCAGCAGCGGGCCCTTGCGTTCCACCGCGGGGATCGCGAATCGCCGTGCGGCGCAGAAGGCTTCGCCCTCCTCCGGGTCTTCGGTCCGGAAAACCTCGGCGGCTCCGGCGCTTTCGCAGGCCTCGGCGATGATCGCGGCCTCCCGTGCGCGGAATTCGCCGGGGGCGTCGGAGCGGGCCACCAGCATGGCGGCGGCCTCGCGATCGAGGCCCATCCGCATTTCGTCCTCGACCGCGTTGATCGCCACCGAGTCCATGAATTCCAGCATCGAGGGACGCAGCCGGGCCGCGACCGCCTCGATCGCCGCCGTGGCCGCGGCGAGGGTGGAGAACGTGGCGACCACGGTGCTCTGCTGCGGCTGCGCGGGCAGCAGCCGCAGTGTCAACTCGGTGATGATGCCGAGGGTGCCCTCGCTGCCGACGAACAGTTTGGTCAGCGACAGCCCGGCGGAATCCTTGAGCCGCGGCCCGCCCAGCCGCACCACCGTGCCGTCGGCGAGCACCACTTCCATACCCAGGATGTAGTCGGTGGTGACGCCGTATTTCACGCAGCACAGCCCACCGGCGTTGGTGGCGGCGTTGCCGCCGATCGAGCAGATCTCGAACGACGACGGATCCGGCGGATACCACAGTCCGTGTTCGGCGGCGGCCCGTTTGACCTCGGCGTTCAGCAGTCCGGGCTGGGTCACGGCGGTGCGGGTGACCGGATCGACCGTGATCTCGCGCATGCGCTCGGTGCTCACCAGCAGGGCGCCGTCCTGTGCGGTCGCGCCGCCGGAGAGTCCGGTTCCGGCGCCGCGCGGCACGAGCGGGACCCGATGTTCGTGTGCCCAGCCGACCACGGTCGCGACCTGCTCGGTGGTCAGCGGCCGCACCAGCGCCGCCGGCATCCCGGCCTGTGGATCGAGTGCGCGGTCGTGGCGGTACCCCGCGAGGATGTCGGGATCGGTGACGACCGTGCCGTCGGGAAGCCGGTCTGCGAGTGTTGCGATGTCCACACCCCGAACCTACGTGCTCGCACGGGATCCGTGCGCAGTACACTGCCGCGGTGTCCGATGCCAAGCTCGAGATCCAGATGCTCCACGACCGGATCATGGTTCGCGTCTCCCAGGAGGAGGGCGAACGACGCAGCAGCGGCGGCATTCTGATTCCCGCCACCGCGCAGGTCGCCAAGCGGCTGACCTGGGGTGAGGTCAGCGGGGTCGGTTCGCACGTGCGCAGCGTGGGCGTCGGCGACCGCGTGCTGTTCAGCGCCGAGGATCAGTTCGAGGTGGAGGTGCAGGGCCAGGCCTATCTGGTGCTGCGCGAACGCGATCTGCACGCGGTTGCCAGCGAACGCCCCGAACACGGCACCGGCCTCTACCTGTAACCGCCACGGCGATGCCCCCGGTCGCGCGGCCGGGGGCATCGAGGGCGTTCAGCGGGTGTGCCGCGGCAGTGCCAGCGCGGCGGCGAGCACCACACCGAGGACCACGATCCCGGCCACCGCGGCCATTTCCATGGCCGTCACATAGTTGCCGGTGGTGTGTGCCGCACCCAGCGCCGAGAAGAAGATGACGCCGAGAACCGTTGCGCCGATGGCATTTCCGAACTGCTGCGCGGTGGTGAGCACGCCGGCCGCCATCCCGGCCTGCGGTGCCGGGATACCCGAGGACAGCACGGCCGAGACGACCGAGGGGATGGTCATACCGTTGCCGAGCCCGACGATCATCATGCCGGGAATCAGCGCGAGGGCGCTCACCTGTGTGCCCATGCCGGCCAGCACCGCCAGGGTGATGCCCAGACCGGTCAGGCTGGTGCAGGTGCCGATCACCATCACCCTGTTTCCGAAGCGATTGGCGACCCGTGGTGCGAGGAACAGTGAACTGCCCGCGAAGCACAGTCCCAGCGGCGCGAACGCCAGACCCGCACGCAGCGGCGACAATCCGAGTCCGCCCTGCAGCATCAGGGTCAGGCAGAGCATGAAGCCGGCGAAGAAGGTCAGATAGCCGCCCGCGATCACCAGACCGAGACTGAAGCCGCGTTCGCGGACCATGGCGGTGTCGAGGACCGGTTCCCCGCCTCGGCGTGCCAGCCGGTTCTCGTAGCGCAGCGTAGCCAGCAGCACCGGCGCGGCGGCCGCCATCGACACCCAGGTCCACAGCGGCCAGCCCTCCGGCCGGCCCAGTGTGATCGGGATCAGTAGTAGTGCCAGCGCTGCGGAAATGCCCACGGCGCCAACGGGATCCAGCCGTGCCCCGCGAATGCTGCCGGTGCGGGGGAGCCAGCGCGCGGCAAGCACGGCCGCGACCACTCCGATCGGCACATTGATGTAGAAGATGGTCCGCCAGCCCCAGCCGAACAGATCGGCGTCGAGCAGGATGCCGCCGAGCACCTGGCCCGCGACCGCGCCGAGGCCGATGGTGGCGCCGAACGCGGCCATCGCCCGCGGTCGCTCGAGCGGCGGGAACAGGGTGTTGATCAGCGCGAGCATCTGCGGCACCATCAGCGCCGCGGTGCCGCCCTGCAGCACACGGGCCCCGACCAGCGTCCAGGCGTCGGTCGCGAGGCCGCAGAGCAGCGACGCCACCGTGAAGGCCAGCATGCCGATCACGAACAGGCGCCGGTGGCCGAACAGGTCGCCGAGCCGGCCGCCCGTGATGAGGCCCGAGGCGTAGGCGAAGCCGTAGCCGCCGACGATCAGTTCGAGTGCCGCTTCGCCGGCGTTCAGGTCGTGTTGCAGCGAGGAGGCGGCGACATTGACGACGAACCAGTCGAACATCGCCATGAACATGGCGCTCAGCACCACCGGCAGGACCCGCCAGCGCGCCGGGTAGGGCACGACGCCGGCCGGTGGTGTGCGCAGAAGCGGTGGGGCGGTAGGGGTTTCGAGGGTGGACATATCGGACTCCCCGGAATCGGTCGAGAGTGTCGGCGGCGCCGCGCTGCGCCGCGGGATGCGGATCTGTCTCCGCGAGGGATGTAACTAACCGGTTGGTTAGAACTATTCCAGCGCCCGCGACGTCGTGTCAACCAATTGGTTGGTTAGCATCGATGGCATGCCCCCGCGCGATCCCGAGGCCACCAAGGCCCGCATCTTCGAGGCGGCGACCGAGGAGTTCGCCGCCCACGGGATCGCCGGTGCCCGCGTGGATCGCATCGCCCGCAACGCCAAGGCCAACAAGCAGCTGATCTACGCCTACTTCGGCGACAAACAGCAACTGTTCGAGCAGGTGCTGGAGAAGGCGATGATCGATGTGGCCGCGGCGGTGTCGACCGATATCGACGATATCGACGCCTGGGTGGACGCCCATATCGCCTACCACCGCGAACATCCGGAATTCCTCCGGCTGCAGATGTGGGAGGCGCTGGAACTGGCGCCGGACCAGGTCACCGCCGGCGAGGCCCGCGCCCGCCGCTACCGGGACAAGATCGAGAAGGTCGAGGCCGCGCAACGGCGAGGACTGCTGCGCGACGATATGCCGCCCGGATACCTGCTGACCCTGCTGACGGGACTGATCAACTATCAGCAGGCGCTTCCGCAGTCCCGGCGGTTCGTCGTCGGCGGCCCCGACGATCCGGCGGAGCTGCGCACCTGGGTGCGTGACGCCGCCCGCCGGATCGTGGCGCCGCGCGAGGACGCCTGAGCCGAACGCTCGCTAACGGCGCGTGGCCATCTCCCGCTCGAGGCCGGCGAGATCGGTGGTGAGTGATCCGCCGGCGAAAGCCATTGCGGCATAGGATCGCTCGGCCGCCTCGGGATGTCCGGCGCCACAGGCGTCGGTCACCATGATCGGCAGATAGCCCAGATCGATGCCGTGCCGCACCGTCGGCTCGATACCGACCTCGAGGGCGATCCCCGCGATCACGACGGTATCGAGGCGCAGGTCGCGCAGGGCGATATCGAGGGGCGTGCCCGCGAACGCCGACATGGTGATCTTGTCGAAGACCACCTCGTCCGGGCCCGGGGTCAGCTCCGGAACCAGCTGATACTGCGGTGAGCCCTGGGGGAACATCGAGCGCACCCGGCCCGGATCGTCCACCCGCTGCCACGCCATGGCCGTGCGCAGTTGTGATACCCCGGACGCGGCCGGCGGCAGCGACATGTGCCGGGTGTAGAACACGCGAAATCCGTTCTCACGCGCAATGTCTCGAAGCCGGACGCAGGCATCGACGATCTGCTGTCCCGCGGCGATCTGATTCACGATGCCGGCCTGCATGTCGTAGATCAGCACCGCCGTCCGAGCCGGATCGCATGCGTCCGCCACGGTCGAGGGAATGTCGAGTCCGAATGCATGCCGCATATGCTCACCTGGTCCGATCGTAGGGTTCGGCCGTGTCGACCGAGGCGTCCATGAGCGCCTCGAGCGGGAGCGGGGCGGTCACCGGAACGTAGGTCCATTCCAGAAAACCCCTCTTGGACAACGGGAAATCGTCCACATAGCGCCGGGCCTCCGCGACATTGTCCACCTCGAAGACGATCACCACACCCGATTCGTCCGCGCGGGCGTAGTTCTCCCGGACGATTCCGGCCTTCCAGAGGCGCCACACATTGGCGACCTCCTCGGGCAGATACGGTGTGATGGTCTCGAGAGTGACTCCGGGTTTGAAGCGGTCGAAGGCGATAACTTTCATGAGATCCATGCAAGTCCGGTGATTACAGTGTTACAAGAGCGCACTTTTCGGTAAGTAGGTGAGCGCGATGTCGCAGCGGCGGTATTACTGCCCGGTCGAGGTCACTGTCGACCTGATCGGCGGGAAGTGGAAACCGGTGATCCTCGCGCATCTGAAAGAAGGTGTGCGGCGCTACGGTCAACTGCGCCGGGCCATGCCCTCGACCAGTGAGAAGATGCTGGTACAGCAGTTGCGCGAGCTCGAGGCCGACGGTCTCGTCAGCCGGACCGTCTTCGACACCGTCCCGCCGCAGGTGGAATACGATCTGACCGCCGAGGGGCGCAGCCTGGTTCCGGTGCTGACCGCACTGTACGAATGGGGCGAAAAGCGATGTGAGCGAACGGGTGTCACCCTCGGCTGAGCGAGATCGGCGGGCGCGGCGTCAGGTACCGGCGGTCAGTATCTCGGTGCGTTCACCGTCGACCACGACGGCGTCGTCGTCGGTCAGCGCCCAGTGCGGCGTTCCCGCCGCGCGCAAGCGCTCGGCCAGGCGGGTGCCGTGCCCGTCCGGATCGGTGCCCGGCGAATCCACATGCGGCACGATCGCCCGGTCCACCACTCCCAGTCCGTCCCAGCGCGGATCGATACCGCAGGCGGCCCGCACCTCGGCCGGATCGTCGGCATCCTCCAGGCCGTGCAGATCGGGCGTCAGCAGGCAAGCGCCCGCGCTGTAACCGGTGTAGGCCAGCGCATCTTCGGCCAGCAACTCCGGCAGCACGAGATCGGCTGCGCTGCGGGCGAATTGGGCCCGCAGGACGAAGGTGTTGCCGCCGCGGACCCACAGCGCCGGATAGCCGCGCAGCACCCGCTCCAATTCGGCGCGACGACCGACGTAATCACGTAGATCGACCACCTCGGGCCGGAAACCGCTGCGCCGCAGCGGAACCAGATCACTGGTCACGGCGCCGGACCACGCGGACGGCCATGCGTCGCAGGCATTCGGAATCACCGCGATCGGCCCCGGGCCGCCGACCAGTTCGGCGAACCGGTCGTAGTGGGCGCCGAAGCGGTAGCTGGACAGGAACAGTCGCACGGCGGATCAGAGTGTGAACGCGAGATTCGCGGCGATCCGCTCACCCAGTTCCCGGTCGCCGTCGACCTCGATCTCGTCGCGACGGTCCGCGGCGGCGATGCGTCCGCCGCACAGGCGGGCGAACAGACTCGACCCCAGCCGGATCACGGTATCGGCCGGCCCATCCAGGGCCGCGACGACTTCCGCGCGCCCGTCGACACGAATGTGCACGGTGCGGGCGACCGGACCGGTGGTCTCGATCGTGATGCGGGACCCGTCGGGCGCGCCGCCCCGCTTGACCACTACGCGCCCGAGGAAGGGTTCGATCTCGTCCAGCGCGATCTCGGCGCGCCGGCCGCCCTCGTCCATACCCAGGGCCTTCGCCTCACCGCCGAGTGCGTCGGTGATGTCGAGCTGATGCATCCAGCAGTCGAACAACCGCACCCGCATGAACCGGCCGTACGGCACCACCCCGATCGGGGACTGGATATCGGCGGCCCAGGCGGCCTCGTCGACGGCCGCCAGCGCAGCGCGACGGCGGCCGGTCACCTCGGTGAACCGGCGCAGCAGGTCGTCACCGCGCAGCGGCCGCAGCGACTCCAGCCACACCTCGTTCAGCGCGCCGGTGTCGTTGCGGACGTGGTCGAACGCCCGGACATCGCTGTCCACGTGTGGCAGCGGCTCGCCGAGCAACATCGATTCGATGGCGACGACGTGCGCGAGCACATCGAAGACCGTCCAGCCCGGCAGCGGTGACGGCAGCCGCCAGCGGTCCTCGTCCAATCCGCGGGTCAGCTCCGCCAGCGCATCCCACTGGTCGGAGAGCGCACTGGTCAGTTCGGTGCGGTCGAGTGAGGCTGTGCTCATGAACGAGTCTCCCTGTCGGTCGGGTCGAGTCGGTCCGGCTCCGCGCCGAGCCGGTCGAGCCCGGTGCGGATCGCGGCCGCCGTGGCCGCCGGATCGTGCGGGCGCCGCAGCAGGAAGCCGCGGGCGAAGGTGAACAGGTCACCACCGCGGCGCGGCACCACGTGCAGGTGGACGTGATGCACTGTCTGGAAGGCCGCCTTACCGTCGTTGAGGACGAGATTCGCCCCGTCGGCGCCGAGGTCGCTGCGCCGCAACGCCTTCGCGATGCGATGGCCCACGCGGAACAGATCCGCGCCCAGGTCGGCGTCGAGTTCGTCGAGGTGGGCGGCATGGCTCTTCGGAATCACCAGGGTGTGCCCCCGGGTGATCGGCCGGATGTCGAGGAAGGCGTACACCCGCTCGTCCTCGTAGATCCGCGTCGCCGGTGCGTCGCCCGCGACGATCCGGCAGAAGATGCAGCCACTCACCAGGCAGACATTACGGCGTACGACGCACCCGGCATAGCCCGCTTCTGTGCTGCGTGAACGGGCATTCGGGAGAAAAGGCGTGGTGTGGTGTGACGTTGATCTCAACTAATCTCACCGACCTGCCGGGTACAGTTGCGAGAATTATTTCGGAACTTACTGAAAAGTAAGTTCTGCTCGGCCAGACCCAACAGGCGGCCCACCTGGACATCAGGGGGCCGGCTTGCCGTCACAAGTAAGGAAGTTGACCAGTGGAGACAACGCAGGGCGCGAACGAGGGCGCGCAGCCCGGCGACGACAGTCGCACGTCGCACCGCACGCGTGTCGGTGTGGTTCGTGAGACCAACGCCGATGAACGACGCGTCGCGTTGGTGCCGAAGATCATCCCGAGCCTGGTGAAGCAGGGTGTGCAGGTCGTCGTCGAAGCCGGCGCGGGGGTCGGGGCGTTGATTCCCGACGAAGCCTACGAGGCCGCGGGCGCGACGATCGGTGATCCGTGGCAGGCCGAGGTCGTGGTGAAGGTGGCTCCGCCCAACGATGCGGAGATCGCCAAGCTGTCGCGGGACCAGACGCTGATCGGATTCCTGGCTCCGCGCAACGCGGACAACAAGATCGGCGCGCTACAGGACGCGGGCGTGCGCGCGTTCGCGGTGGAAGCGATTCCGCGGATCTCGCGCGCGCAGGTGATGGACGCCCTGTCCTCGCAGGCCAATGTCGCGGGGTACAAGGCGGTGCTGCTGGCGGCGTCGGAGTCGACGCGGTTCTTCCCGATGCTGACCACCGCGGCGGGCACGGTGAAGCCGGCGACGGTGCTGGTGCTCGGTGTGGGTGTTGCGGGTCTGCAGGCCCTGGCCACCGCCAAGCGCCTCGGTGCGCGCACCACCGGATACGACGTGCGGCCCGAGGTGGCCGATCAGGTGCGGTCGGTGGGCGCGCAATGGCTGGATCTGGGTATCGACGCGGCCGGTGAGGGTGGTTACGCCCGCGAGCTGACCGATGACGAAAAGGCCCAGCAGCAGCAGGCTTTGGAGGATGCGATCAAGGGCTTCGACGTGGTGGTGACCACCGCGCTGGTGCCGGGTCGCCCCGCGCCGCGCCTGGTGACCGCCGCCGCGGTGGAGGGAATGAAGCCCGGCAGTGTGATCGTCGATCTCGCGGGGGAGACCGGTGGTAACTGCGAGCTGACCGAGCCCGGTAAGACGGTGGTCCGCCACGATGTCACGATCTGCTCGCCGTTGAATCTGCCGGCGACGATGCCCGAGCACGCCTCGGAGCTGTACTCGAAGAATATTTCGGCGCTGCTGGAGCTGATGCTGAAAGACGGCCGGCTCGAGCCCGATTTCGGTGACCAGGTGATCGCCGATTCCTGTGTGGCCGGTGCGCCGAGCCGTCCCGCCGACTCCGAGGAGCAGGGCTGATGTATACCGAGCTTTTGGCCAATATCGCGATTCTGGTGCTGTCCGGATTCGTGGGTTTCGCGGTGATCTCCAAGGTGCCCAACA
>NZ_BAFQ01000041.1 GCF_000308375.1 Nocardia aobensis NBRC 100429
GCAGGTCGATTTCCCCCGAACTTACTCCAAAGTAAGTTCTGCTGCCAAGGGGGCCGGCGCACATCGCCGGGGGAGCCGGGTAGGCCACGAGGACTACCTCCACCCTCCGCCGGTCATCCCGCAGGGCGATGCCGGCCGGGTACTCCCGCGGTCATGCTGGGTGTTCGGATATCTGTGCGGGAGGAGACGACGGTGGGTCTGTGGACAGCGTTGCGCCGGCGTTCGGCGGCCAGGGACGAGAAGGCCGGGGCCGATGCCCGGGCGAAGGCGATCGCGGCGGGGGCATCCGAACGAGAAGCCGCTGCCGCCGCGGAGCAGGCGGTCCGGCGTGCGCGTCGGCGGCGTCGCGCCCTGTACGCCGGCGGTTGAGCGGGCTCAGGCGGTGAGCCGGTCGTCCTCGCTGATGAACAGCGTCGCGACCACGCTGATCACCGCCGTCGCCACCAGATAACCGCAGGCGAGCCAGGGTGTTCTGCCGCCCACCGCGATCAGCGCCGTGACGATCATCGGGGTGATGCCCGAGGCGTAGATCCCCGAGACCTGGTAGACGAACGAGAGTCCGGTGTAGCGCACCTCGGCCGGGTACAGTCCGGCGTACAACGTGCCCTGCGCACCGTAGAACAGGGCATGGGCGACACCGAACACCGCGATGATCGCGAGGGTGAACACGACGATATTGCCGACCTCGAACAGCGCGAACACCGGATACACCAGCACGCCGTACGCGGCGATACCGGCGATATAGACCCGGCGCGGCCCGAGCCTGTCGGTCAGATTTCCGGATACCGGAATGAGGGCGGCCATCACGACCGCGGCAATGGTCACCGCGAGCAGTACCGGAACCTGTTCGAATCCGAGATGCCCGGTCGCGAAACTGATCGCGAAGACGCCCCAGGTGTTGAACGCCGCGCCCTCGCCCCACCGCGAGAGCAGGCCGAGGACGGTGTTGCGCCGGGTGCGCGCATTCCGGAACAGTTCGACCACAGGCACTTTCGAGATCCGATTGAGCCGGTCGATTTCCCGGAACGCGGGCGTCTCGTCGATCTTGAGCCGCACCACCAGGCCGATGACCACCAGAACCACGCTGGCGCCGAAGGCGATTCGCCAGCCGTAGTCGAGAAATGCCTGCTCGCTCAGGACCGTACGCAGCAGGGCGAAGACGCCGGTGCCGAGTGCGAGGCCGAGCGCCAGACCGATCTGCGGATAGCTGCCGAACCGGCCGACCTTCTTGCGGGGACTGTGTTCCACGGCCAGCAGGACCGCACCGGCCCATTCCCCGCCGAGTGCGAAACCCTGCAGAATGCGCAACCCCAGCAACAGGATCGGCGCCGCGATACCGATCGCGGCACTGGTCGGCAGGACACCCATCAGCGCGGTCGACCCGCCCATGATCGCCATGGTCAGTGCGAGGGTGCGTTTGCGCCCGATGCGGTCACCGATATGGCCGAAAACCAATCCGCCGACCGGACGCATCACGAAACCGACCGCGAATGTCGCGAACGACAGCATGGTTCCGACGAACGCGCTCGTATCCGGGAAGAACAGTTTGTTGAAGACGATGCCCGCGGCGGTGGAATAGAGGAAGAAGTCGTACCACTCGACCGTGGTGCCGATCAGGCTCGCCGCCACCGCTGTTCGAGTTTCGGCGGCGCCGAGATGTTCCGGCCGCTGCTCGTGCTGCCCCCCGGCGCGCGTACTCGCCGGCGCGGACTCCAGTACAGACATGGGGTCCCTTTCCTTCCCGCCGTCGATTCGCGCAGTGACATTAGGGCGAGTCGATATCCGCGAAAAGGATTCGAATCAGTCGGATTCCAGCGACGTATATCGCGGCGGTCCGTTCCGGCCCGCGGCCGAGAGAGTTTCGCGCAGGGCCTGGGGGCCGCGATCCAGCTCCCGGCCTCCCTGGCGATGGTCCGGCGCGCCTACGCCGACCCCGGACACGCGCGGCGGGCGGCCTGTGGACGGCCGCCGGCGGGGCGGCGATGGCGGCGGGGCCGGTGATCGGCGGCGTGTTGCTGACCGCGGCGGGGTTGCCTTCCCGAACCCGGTGCTCGCGAGCTAGCATCGGTATCGAATATACGTTCGAATCGGCGAGGGTGTGAGCGGTATGGGCTGGGGAAACGGCCCGCCCACCTGGGCGGAAATGGAGCGGGTGCTCTCCGGTCTGCCCGGGCGCGGGGCCACCCCACCGGGCGACGGCGGGGACAGCCCGGCGTGGTCGCATACCCGCGGCGAATATCGGGCGGGTACGCGGCCGGAGGCGAGCGGTCCGCTGGTGCCGTATGCGGAATTGCACACGCATTCGGCCTACAGCTTTCTCGACGGCGCCTGCCAACCCGAGGAAATGGTGGAGGAGGCGGTGCGGCTGGGGCTCGAGGCCCTGGCACTCACCGATCACAACGGCTTCTACGGTGTGGTGCGTTTCGCGGAGGCCGCCGCCGAATGGGGGCTGCCGACGGTGTTCGGCGCCGAATTGTCGCTGGGGGAAACCCGCGACGCGGCGACGATATTCGGTTCGGCGCCGATGGACGATTCCCAGCCGCGCACGGGGGAGCCGGATCCGTCCGGACCGCATCTGCTGGTGCTGGCGCGCGGGCAGGAGGGATATCGGCGGCTGTCGCGGGAGATGTCGGCGGCACATATGGTGGCCGGCGAGAAGGGAATTCTGCGGTACGACCTGGATCGGCTCGCCGCCGCCGCGGACGGGCACTGGCATATCCTCACCGGCTGCCGCAAAGGTCACGTGCGCCGGGCGCTGGAACGTGGTGATGCCGAGGCGGAGGCGGAGCTGCGCCGGTTGATGGATCTGTTCGGACGCGACCGGGTGAGCGTCGAACTCACCCACCACGGAGTGCCCGACGACGACGAACGCAATGCGCGGCTGATCGCCCTCGCCACACGGCTGGATGTGCCGGTGATCGCCACGACCGCAGCGCATTTCTCCACCCCCGCCCAGGGGCGCCGGGCGATGGCGCTGGCGGCGATCCGGGCCCGGCGCAGTCTGGACGAGATCGACGGCTGGCTGCCGCCGACCGGCGGCGGGCATCTGCGGTCGGGCGCGGAAATGGCCCGGCTCTTCGCCGAATGCCCGCAGGCGGTGGCCGGGGCGGTCGATCTGGCCCGCGAATGCGCCTTCGATCTGCGTTTGATCGCCCCCGAATTGCCGCCGTTCGACGTGCCGCCCGACCACGACGAGAATTCCTGGTTGCGAGAACTCACCCTCGCCGGGGCGCGCGAGCGATACGGCCCGCCGGAGGGAAATCCCAAGGCGTACCGGCAGATCGAACACGAACTACGGATCATCACCGAACTCAATTTTCCCGGCTATTTCCTGGTCGTGCACGACATCGTCCACTTCTGCAAGCGCAACGACATCCTGTGCCAGGGCCGGGGGTCGGCGGCCAATTCCGCGGTCTGCTACGCGATCGGCATCACCAATGTGGATCCGGTCGCCAACGATCTTCTGTTCGAACGCTTTCTGGCGCCCGAACGCGACGGTCCGCCCGATATCGATCTGGATATCGAATCCGATCGCCGGGAGGAGGCGATCCAGCACGTCTACCGCAAGTACGGTCGCGAATACGCCGCGCAGGTGGCCAATGTGATCACCTATCGCGGTAAGTCCGCGGTACGCGATGCCGCTCGCGCGCTGGGGTTTTCGCCCGGGCAGCAGGACGCGTTCAGCAAACAGGTGAGCCGGTGGACCGGGGTGGCGTCCGAGACGCATACCGATATTCCGGATCGGGTCCTGGAACTGGCGGGCGAGATCGAGGGCCTGCCGCGGCATCTCGGAATTCATTCCGGCGGCATGGTGATCTGTGATCGGCCGATCGCCGACGTCTGCCCGGTGGAGTGGGCGCGTATGCCCGGCCGCAGCGTGCTGCAGTGGGACAAGGACGATTGTGCCGCAGCGGGTCTGGTGAAATTCGATCTGCTCGGCCTGGGCATGCTCTCGGCCCTGCATTACATGATCGATCTGGTGCGCGAGCACAAAGGTGAGGTCGTCGAATTGCACGCCCTCGATCTCACCGAATCCGCCGTCTACGAGATGCTCGCGCGCGCGGATTCGGTGGGAGTGTTCCAGGTCGAGTCGCGCGCCCAGATGGCGACGCTGCCGCGGCTGCGCCCGCGTGCTTTCTACGATCTCGTCGTGGAGGTCGCGCTGATCCGGCCCGGTCCCATTCAGGGCGGTTCCGTGCATCCCTATATCCGCCGGCGCAACGGCCGGGAGGAGGTCACGCTCGACCATCCGGCGCTCGAGAGTTCGCTGGCTCGCACCCTCGGAATTCCGCTGTTCCAGGAACAGCTCATGCAGATGGCGATCGATATCGCGGGGTTCACTCCCGCCGAGGCGGATCAGTTGCGCCGCGCGATGGGATCGAAACGGTCACCGCAGCGCATGGAGCGGCTGCGCGGCCGCTTTTATCAGGGCATGCGCGATCTGCACGGAATCACCGGAGAGCTGGCCGATCGCATCTACGAGAAGATCTACGCCTTCGCGAATTTCGGTTTCCCGGAAAGTCATTCGCAGAGTTTCGCCGCGCTGGTGTTCTATTCGGCCTGGTTCAAACTGCATCATCCCGCCGCGTTCTGCGCGGGGCTGCTGAACGCGCAGCCGATGGGTTTCTACTCTCCGCAGTCGCTGGTGGCCGACGCCCGCCGGCACGGGGTGGTGGTGCACGGGCCGGATATCAATCACAGCCTGGCCGGAGCGACGCTCGAGCAGAACGGAACCCAGGTGCGGCTGGGCTTGTCCGCGGTCCGGCACATCGGGGACGACGTGGCCGAGAAGATCGTCGCGGCACGGTCCTCCGGTCCCTATCGATCGTTCCTGGACCTGACCGGCCGGGTCGAGTTGTCCGTGCCGCAGGCCGAGGCCCTGGCCACCGCGGGTGCGCTCGGCAGTATCGAATCCGCGTCCGGCCGCGGGCTCGATCGGCGGCAGGCGCTGTGGGCGGCCGGTGCGGCGGCGGGGGAGCGGGCGGATCGGCTGCCGGGGACCGGGGCGGTCACCGACGCGCCGGCGCTGCCCGGCATGAGCGAACTGGAAATGGCGGCCGCCGACGTGTGGGCGACCGGTGTGTCGCCCGGCCGCTATCCCACCGAATTCCTGCGCCCGCGCCTGGACGAACTCGGCGTGGTCGCCGCGAACCGGCTGCTCGCCGTGCCCGACGGGTCCAAGGTACTGATCGGCGGCGCGGTGACGCACCGGCAGCGACCGGCCACCGCGTCCGGAGTCACCTTCATCAACCTGGAGGACGAGACCGGCATGGTGAACGTGGTGTGCTCGGTGGGCCTGTGGCGCCGCTACCGCCGCATCGCCCAAGGCGCCCCCGCGCTGCTGATCCGGGGCCGGGTGCAGAACGCCGAGGGCGTGGTGAGCGTGGTGGCCGAACATCTGCAGCGCATGGACCTGCGGATGGCCTCGAAGTCGCGCGATTTCCGCTGAACCATCGCGGCTACGCTCGTCGCACCGGCCGAATATCCGCACCGCCCGAAGATCGAGGAGCCGCACGTGCCGACCGTGGTCCGCGCGACCATCAAACCCAACAGCCGCAAGGGCCCACTCGTCGAAACCCTCGACGACGGCACCCTGCAGCTGTACGTACGCGCCCCCGCGGTGGAGGGCAAGGCCAACAAGGCCGCGATCGAACTTCTCGCCGAGCACTACGGTGTGCCCAAGTCGGCCGTCCACCTCACCGCGGGCGCCACCTCCCGCTTCAAACGCTTCGCGATCGACCTCTGAGGCGCCCGACGGTACCTATACGGCTCCCGGGAACCCCAGCTGCCGCCATGCCTCGTACACCGCGACCGCAGCGGCATTGGACAGGTTCATCGACCGGCGGCCCGGCAGCATGGGGATGCGTAGCTGGTCGGTGATGTGCGGGTCGGCCAGGACGTCGTCCGGGAGGCCGGTCGGTTCCGGACCGAACAGCAGGACGTCACCGGCACGGTAGGCGATATCGGTGTTGTGCGTGGTGGCATGGGTGGTGAAGGCGAAGACGCGCTCGGGCCGCAGGGATTTCCATGCCGCGGAAAGGTTTTCGTGCACGGTGACCACCGCGAGATCGTGGTAGTCCAATCCGGCGCGGCGCAGCTTCGGCTCCGACAGATCGAATCCGAGCGGCTCGATCAGATGCAGTTCGCACCCCGTGCCGGCCGCCAGACGGATCGCATTGCCCGTGTTCGGTGGGATACGCGGTTCGAAGAACACCAGCTTGAGCACACCGAGACGGTACCCGCTCCCGGTGGCGGCACGACCGGACATGCGAGAATCGCAGCCGTGACCGACGTGCCGACCACCCACCCGCAGCATTCCAGCCCGGCGAGCCGCTTCTTCCAGGTTCATCTGCCGATGCTGCTGGTCGTCGTGGTGCTGCTGGTCGCGGTGGTTTTCCTGGCGCAGGACCGGTGGCGGCGCGGTGCGTTCTTCATCGGCGGTGCGACGCTGCTCGCGGCCGTGTTCCGGTTGTGCCTGCCGTCGGCGCGAGTCGGGTTGCTGGCGGTGCGCAGCCGTCCGTTCGACATCGGCGCCTATACCGTGCTGGGCGGCGCGATCATCGTGCTGGCGGCCACCATCAGCAGCCTCGGCGTCGGCTGAACCCGGTCGGCTGAACTCGGAGGACGGACTCAGGATTCGCGGGCGTCCTGCGCGGCGCGCGCCAATTCCATCGTCTGCTCCAGCAATTTGCCGATGGCCTCGATCTCGGTGAGGAAACCGTCGTGGCCGTCGCGTGAATGCACGACTTCCAGACCTTTGCAGCCGGGCAGCAGATCGGCCAGTTCCTGCTGGGTCCGCAACGGGTACAACCGGTCCGAATCCACGCCGCCGACCACGCACGGCACCGGGGTGGCGGCCAGCGCGGCCTCGATGCCGCCGCGTCCGCGGCCGACGTCGTGCCGGTTCATGGCCTCGGTCAGCAGCACGTAGGTGGCCGCGTCGAACCGTGCGACCAACTTGTCGGCCTGATGCTCCAGATAGCTCTGCACCGCATAACGTCCACCGTCCCAAGGGTTTTCGTCGCCCTGCGCGGTATTGGCGAACCGGTGGTCGAGTTCGAATTCGGTGCGGTAGGTCAGATGCGCGATCCGGCGCGCGATGCGCAGACCGGCCAGCGGCCGGCGGCCGGTGCCGTGGTAATCGCCGTCCTGCCAGTCCGGATCCGAGGTGATCGCGGCGATCTGGGTGGTCTGGGTGCCGATCTGATCCGCGGTGGCGCGGGCGCCGACCGCCAGCACCAGGGCCGCGTCGACGCGATCGGGGTATCCGACCATCCATTCCAGCACCCGCATGCCGCCCATCGAACCGCCGACCACCGCGGCGATGCGGGTCAGCCCGAGCAGGTCCAGCAGCGCCACTTCGGCGCTCACCTGGTCGCGGATCGAAATCTCCGGAAAGCGTGCGCCCCAGGGCTTTCCGTCCGGCGCGAGGGACGAGGGGCCGGTGCTGCCCTGGCAACCACCCAGAACGTTGGTCGCGATCACGCACCAGCGGTCGGTGTCCAGTGCCGCGCCGGGCCCGACCAGTCCGTCCCACCAGCCCGGCAGGGCGTGCAGTTCGTCGGGTTGCCCGCAGACGTGCGAATCACCGGTCAGCGCGTGTTCGACCAGCACCACGTTGTCCAGGCCGGGGGCCAGTTCACCCCAGCGCTGCACGGCCAGTTCGACACCGGGGACGACCGCGCCGTTCTCGAGGCGGACATCGCCGACGCCGATGATGCCCACCGTGCCGTCCGGCGGCGGTAGCAGTGTCGTTGCGCCCGGGCGTGACGTGCTCGATTCGATACTCACGGTCACCGTGCCGTCACCACGTCGAGCCGTGCCACGCGATCGATCCCTGTCACCCGCATCGGCCCGCGGACCTGCCGGAACGCGGCGCCGGAGGCCGCCGGGTCGGCGCACGGCGAGAGCGCGCGCGTGGTCGAGGCGGTACGGAGGGCTGGGGCACACACATCCCCGATGGTAGCGATACGGCTGCGCCGCTCCGCCGCCTCCACGGACTTGCCGGCGATGGGCACGGTGGACTCGCTCACTTGTTGCTCCTGACAGTCGCGCTTGCTCTCGGCTTTCGAGAGCCCGGTCAATCACCCGGAGCACCCCACCGCAACTGGAGGGTTGCCGGCCAGCGAGCCGGGGCTTGGCGCTGGCGCTCATGACCTGCCGTGGATGGTAACAATCGGGCACGACCGGGGCGAGGGTTGGGCTCGGCCGATTCGAGGCGGACGTTCGCGGCGTATGTCCGTTTCCCTGTCGATCGCCATCGGGCCGGTGTGACGCGGGTAGCTCTCAATGGGACCGCCCCTGTCAGTGAGACCCAGCGCACCAGTACGCTTGTCTTGTTTAGCACCAGGCGTCTCGTGGACAACGCGGGGCGTATACGTTGTCTGTTGAACAGCTGGGGTCCGCTCACAAGCGTGCTCGCCTGGCCGTGCAATGGGAGCACACCTTCCTTAGGAGGACACGAAGATCCATGTCCAAGATCAAGGTTGAAGGGACCGTCGTCGAACTCGACGGCGACGAGATGACCCGGATCATCTGGCAGTTCATCAAGGACAAGCTGATCCATCCGTACCTCGATGTGAACCTCGAGTACTACGACCTCGGCATCGAAACCCGCGACAAGACCGATGACCAGGTCACCGTCGACGCGGCCAACGCCATCAAGAAGCACGGCGTGGGCGTCAAATGCGCCACCATCACCCCCGACGAGGCACGTGTCGAAGAATTCGGCCTCAAGAAGATGTGGCGTTCGCCGAACGGCACGATTCGTAACATTCTCGGCGGCACCATTTTCCGCGCGCCGATCATCATTTCCAATGTCCCGCGTCTGGTTCCCGGCTGGACCAAGCCGATCATCATCGGCCGTCACGCCTTCGGTGACCAGTACCGCGCCACCGATTTCAAGGTGCATCAGGCCGGCACCGTCACGATTCAGTTCACCCCGGAGGACGGCTCCGAGCCGATCGTCCACGAAGTGGTGAAGATGCCCGAGGACGGCGGCGTCGTCATGGGTATGTACAACTTCAAGAAGTCGATCGAGGACTTCGCGCGGGCGTCGCTGAACTACGGCCTGCAGCAGAACTACCCCGTCTACATGTCGACGAAGAACACCATCCTGAAGGCCTACGACGGCATGTTCAAGGACACCTTCCAGGAGATCTTCGAGACCGAGTTCAAGGACGAGTTCGCGGCCGCCGGACTGACCTACGAACACCGGCTGATCGACGATATGGTCGCCTCCGCGCTGAAGTGGGAAGGCGGCTACGTCTGGGCCTGCAAGAACTACGACGGCGACGTGCAGTCCGACACCGTGGCGCAGGGCTTCGGCTCGCTGGGCCTGATGACCTCCGTGCTGCTCACCCCGGACGGCCGCACCTGTGAGGCCGAGGCCGCGCACGGCACGGTGACCCGCCACTTCCGGCAGCACCAGCAGGGCAAGCCCACCTCCACGAACCCGATCGCCTCGATCTTCGCGTGGACGCGGGGTCTGGCGCACCGCGGCAAGCTGGACAACACCCCCGAGGTCATCGGCTTCGCGCAGACCCTCGAGGACGTCGTCATCAAGACCGTCGAGAGCGGCCAGATGACCAAGGACCTGGCGCTGCTGGTCGGCGGCAACCAGGGCTATCTGACCACCGAGGAGTTCCTCGGCGTGCTGGATGCGAACCTGGCGCGCGAACTGAGCTGAACGCTCACGACCGGCCGGAATCCGGCGCGGCCGGTAGACATATCCGGGCACCCGCCCCCACCGATCCCGGTGGCCGCGGGTGCCCGAATTGCTTTCCGCACCCCATCGCGTGAGTCGAATCACCCCGGCCGCCGGTATCGCCGCGGCGACCGCGCGTGTTGGCCACACCCATGGCCGACTCAGCTCCCGTGCGCACCGCACCACCCGTCGACTTCCCATCGGAGTCACCCGCGAGTGCCGCGTCGTCCCGTGCGGCGCTCGGCTCCGGCGCGGCGCCGCGGACTCGCACCGATTGGCACATTCCGGCGATCCTCGCGCTGGCGCTCGGCGGTTTCGGGATCGGCACCACCGAATTCGTCACCATGGGACTGCTGCCCGACATCGCCGCGGACCTGCATGTTTCGGAGCCCACCGGCGGACATGCCGTCTCGGCGTACGCGCTGGGCGTGGTGGTCGGCGCGCCCGTGATCGCGGCGCTGTGCGCCCGGATGCCGCGCAAGCGCCTGCTGATCGCCTTGATGGTCGCGTTCACCATCGGAAATATCGCCTCGGTGCTGGCCCCGGCCTTTCCCGCTCTGGTCGCGGCCCGGTTCGTCGCGGGCCTGCCGCACGGCGCCTATTTCGGCGTGGCCTCGCTCGCGGCCGCCTCGCTGGCTCCGGTGGGGCAGCGGGCCAAGGCCGTCGCCGCGGTGATGCTGGGCCTGAGCGCCGCCAATGTGGTGGGCGTCCCCGCCGCCACCTGGCTGGGGCAGGGCCTCGGCTGGCGCGACGCCTATGTGGTCGTGGCCGTCATCGGGCTCGCCACGGTGTTCGCGATCAGCCGCTTCGTACCCGATCTGCACGGGGTCCGGGTGACCGATCCCCGCACCGAACTCACCGCGCTACGCCGTCCGCAGGTGCTGCTGACGCTGCTGGTCGGCGCGGTCGGATTCGGCGGCATGTTCGCGGTCTACACCTACATCACCTCGACCCTCACCGACGTCGCCGGCCTGGGACAGGGCCTCGTACCGATCGTGCTGGCCCTGTTCGGCCTGGGGATGGTCGCGGGCAATATCGGCGGCGGCGTCCTCGCCGACCGCGGCGTGGACCGCTCGATCTTCGTCGCACTCAGCGCGATGGTCGTCATCCTCGCGGGTTTCGTTGCGGCAGCCCACAACCCGTTCACCGCCGCTGCGGGCGCCTTCCTGGTCGGCGCCTCCGGAGCCGCACTGGCTCCCGGCCTGCAGACCCGCCTGATGGACGTCGCTGACGACGCCCAAACCCTCGCCGCCGCCCTCAACCACGCGGCGTTGAACATCGCCAACGCGGCGGGCGCGTGGCTGGGCGGGCTGGTGATCGCGGCGGGACTGGGATACACCGCGCCAGCCGTCGTGGGAGCGGGCCTCGCCGTCGCGGGGGTGTTCCTGTTCACCGTCACTGTGTGGTCGGCTCGCCGGGTGTCATCGCACCACCAGGCCGCCGTCGGCCGCGGCTGATCGTCTGCTCCGGGCGGGAAGCTCAGTGTCGGTGCGGTACGGCAGCGCGTGACGATCCGACCGCGCCCTACTCCTGGCAGTGAGAAGCCGTCCCGGCAGCTCGCTACGATGACGGCGTGCCGCATACCGCTGACCGGACGGTGACACGACCGCTGCCGAAATCATGAGTGCCGCTGAGGTTTCCGCCGCCGAATTCGACACCGACTTCGGTGGCTTGCATCGAGCCACACCTCGAGCGATTCATCGGTTGCCGTCCGCCTTTCCGTCCGCCCTGCTCGGCTCCGGCCGGCCGTTGACGCTGCGGGGCTCCGGGCATTCCTGCGCGGGGCAGACGGTCACCGCCGGCGAGCTGCTCGTGACGTACGCGCCCGAGAGCGCGACCCGGGAGATCCGGGACCTCGGCGAGGGATTGTTCGAGGTCCCCGCGGGTGCGAGCTGGCACGGGCTGGAGCGTTATCTGAACCGGCGCGGCCGGGCGTTTCCGGTTCTGCCGAATTATCTGCACATGTCTGTCGGGGGCACCCTGTCGGTCGGCGGCGCCGGGTCCGAGTCGATCCGATCCGGCTGGCAGGTCGACCAGGTGGAGCGCATTCAGTTGATCGACGGAACCGGAAGCAGCCGTTGGTGTTCCCGAACCGAACACGGCGAGTTGTTCCGGTTCGCGCTCGGCGGACTGGGCGCCGTGGGCCTGATCGAGCGAGCGGTACTCCGGACGGTGGAATACGAGCCGCGGATACACGAGCATCGGGACGATCACGCGACGCTCGGCGCACTGGCCGAACATACCGCCCGAGTCGCGCGGGCCGGCGACGTCGACTCCTACTGGGGAATGTCCCGGCACGGCCGAATCCGGTCGGTAACCGGATGGCGTGGCGACGGCCCGGCCCGACCGTGTGCCGGCGAGAACTGCGCCGTCCTCACCGAGTCACCGATGTGGGAAACCGATCCGCATGCCGCACCGCCGCCTCCCGCCGATCGGGGACGGATGTGGGCCGACTACGTGGTACCGGCAGAACACTGTGTCGCGATGTTCGAAGCTGTTGCGGCGCAGCTGGATCGGGCTCCCTTCGACGATCCTTCGACCATGATCTACGCGCTGGTCGTGCGCCGTCCGACCGACGCGGTTCCCTTCGCCTTCGCACCGGTCCTCACCGCACCCGTCTCGGTCGGGGTGGGACTGTATGCCACCGTCGACCGCGATCCGGCCGCCGAAGCCGCTGTCAGGCAGACCTTTCGCGACTTGCAGCGACGCTGTTGCGAGCTGGGCGGCCGCCCGTACCTGTACGGAGTCGTCGACCTCGAAGACGCAAAGATTGCCGGCCTCTACGGCGACGACCTCGATAGGCTCGCCGAACTCCGTGCCTTACTGCGGCTCGGGCACGTCAACGCGAATCTTCCGATCGTGCGAGCGGCCGTGCGGGCCTGAGCTCGGTCTCGGAGGGATCTCCCACGTCGGTGTGCCGTAGACGTTCAGTTTGTCGATGCCATGTTCCGGTGAAAAGCCGAGTGCGAGCGCTGAACAACGCCATATCGCGCCACAGGACCGCGCGGCGTGACCCATCGCATCGATCGCCCGTGTGCTGCCGTGGTGCCGCACCGCCAGCTCACGTACGAGCGCGTTGATGTCGTCGGAGCGCTTCGTAGCCAAAGACACGGTGTATGAAGGGTCTTCATCTCCGTGGCGGGTGCAGCAGACGAAGTAGCTGAAGTCGTGCAAGTGGGCGGCGTCGACACCGCACCGGGTGAATTCGGACAGTGTTTCCCACGCGGACTCGCCGAAATAGCGGACCAATTTCATCGGCACCGCTACGTCTCGGGAGCGTGCTCGCAGGTAGAGCTTGTACGTCGGGCGGGCGTGCGCGTCGACCTCTATCGCCAGCCCGGCGTTGCGAAACAGATCGTCGTTCACGGGTATCGGACACAATCCCTCGAACCCGGGCCACCGTCGGCTCACGGCCTCGAAGGCATCGGCCCTCGCGGCCCCGCTGCAGTACACCTTCAGGCCGGCAAGGCGATCCGGCTCGGCGGGGTGGTGCACCATCCCGAGCCACATCGCCGGGCGTCGACCCCACTCGATCGCGGCAGGATCAGGGTAAACAGTGGTGACGAACGCGTGCAGAAGGTCGACCACCTCGTCGTTCCCATCCGGCAGCCAGGAAACCAGCCGCGCGATGGCGGCGAGGTATGCCTCCAGCCGAACCGTGAACTCCGGTTCCCAGGTAGTGGTTTCGGTGATGTAGCGCAGCAGGCGGGCGGAGTGTCCCCGCCCGCCGGTCACGCTGGCTTCGAACGGCATCCCGGACAGTGTGATCCCGCTGGAGCGACTCCCGCGCGGTGTGTGTGTGTCCAATCGGCCACCACAGGCCAGAAGCAGCACCGAGCGAAGAGATTCCGGCGTGCAACCGGTCCCGATCCGCTCGGCGACATCGACCAGGAAGTCCCCGGCCGACCGGGCCGTCGCGGCTGTCACGTCTCTTGCGTGTCGGTGCTCGGCGGGTGTGCGGAGGTCGTCGACGACGCGGAGACCACTGTGGTCGGTTGGACGACGGCGTTCGCCTGTAGCTGTCCCTCCTGGCTCGGATCGCCTGCACCGGCCGGTCGGAAGAATCCTCCGAACTTACCGAATGCCCCGTTGTCGTAGTTCGGAAGGTCTTTCAGATCGACGTGCCGCATCTGGCCGTCGGTGATGATGTAGTAGTTGTCGGTGCCCTCGCGAACGATTACCGCGCTGCGATCGGCCCATTGCACGACATCGCCGGTATGCAGATTCGAAGGGTCCACCGGGGTCGCCTGCGCGTAGGCGCTGCCATACGCGGCGGCCGCATCGCTGCCGTTCGGATTGTTGAACGCCCTGTTCACGGCGTCGGCCACGACTGCCGGAACCTTCTGCGGCGTACTGCCGTCCGGCAGTTTCATGTCGACCATGGAATTGCCGATATGCGGGGGCGTGCCGGAAGCCGGCGTGGCCGAGACGGCCGATGCCGGATTGGTGTAGGCGGCCTGCTGCGCGGTGGCGCCCGTCGCCGTCTGCGCCGCATTTGCCTCGGGCAGAAGCGAATTCGCCTGTCTTCCGAGAGCGGAGGACAGGGGGTTCTGGCCGTACTGCGATGCGGGGTTGTTCTGATTACCCCCCTGGTTCATGAATCCGCCCGACCCGAAGTTCCCCATCGGATTATTCATGTACCCAGCCAAGGGATTCATGGCCCCCATTTGCGGGCTCGCGGACGCGGCGCTCGTGCCGGCCGAATTCTGACCGGTGGTCCCGGCGCCGCTGGTGTTACCGGTGAGGGCGTTCGCTATCTGGTCCCATGCCGTGGAATCGCCCGAGGCCGTGCCACTGGTCGAATCGGTGCCGGTACCGTCGCCGGTACCTGTGCCTGTTCCGCTCGCTCCGTCGGTATTCCAGGGATCCGTGATATCGGTCGTATCGGTCTGGGATTGGCCGTCGGTGAGACCGCCGAAAATGTCGCTGTAGTCCGTCTGGTCGGCTAGATCGGTGGTGCCGGAAGTGTCGGAGACGGGCGTGTAGGGCGTCGCCGGCGCTGCGGGCGCCGCGGGGGCCGCCGGTGCGGCGGGCGCCGCCGGTTTCTCCGGTTCCTTCGGACCCGGATCGTCGACATGGTCCGCTTGCTTCTGAAACTTCATCGCCGTGTCGTCATAAATCTTGTTCCATTTGTCGACGGCGGTTTGGATGTGGCTGACGTAGTACTTCTGCTCTGCTTCCGGAGTGAGTACGAAGTTGTCGTTCTCTGTCTTACGGGTGTAGACGGTTTCGTCGGGGCCGGTGGTGTTGGCGCTCACATGCGGTCCGGGTAGGACTATCGTGTTCCCTTTCTGGGTGTACGTGCTGTAGTCCTGCTGGAGAAAGCCGTTGAGTTCATCCTTTACGCCCCGGAGCTTGGAGGCGCAGTCGAGAAGGTCCTTCTGGGTGGTCTTGGTCGTGAAATTGACGTCCTTGCTTTTATCTTTATATGTTTCCTCTCGCGAGTCGAAGGTCTTTTTGAAGGTGTCGTACCTGTCTATGACATTGGACCATCCCTCAGGCTTGTCGAGTTGGTGTTGCTCCAGTAGGGAATTGAAGTCCGGTGCGTCCTTCGGGTTGCGCGAGCCGAGTGAATCGAATCCGGCCTGCATGGTGTCCTGAGTGTCCTGGATCAGTTCTAGGAGTGACTGACTCCGCCCTTTGGGAACATAAAGGAGTACCTCCTCGAAATGCTTCTTGCCATCGCTGGGGAGAAAGCCGAAATCTTTGTCGAATTTAGCCGGAGCGTCGGTCTTCTCGTTGTCCTGCTTAGTTTTCTGGGCATTTTTGTACGCCATCGCTTCGTCGAGGTTATCGTCGCCCAGCGCCTTGGCGAGCTCTTTGTAGTCGCTGTCTTTTCGTGGATCCCAGTTGCCCTCATTGCGCAGCCCGATCGACGTTACGAGATCTTGTCTATCGTCTTTGTCCAGGCCGTTCCAGACTGTCTTGAAGTCTTCCGGAGACAGCTCGTCGAGTTCTTTCAGAATCTTGAGCGATTCGTCTTTGGTGTATGTGTCGTCATCCCAATTGACGTTGTGAGTGTCTTGGATCTCTTTGATCAGGGTGCCGGGATCCTTACCGGTCATCGGATGCTCCTCTCTTCGCCGTGGAGCCCCGGGCCCACAGGGAAACTCGGATATTCGGCGGCAGATGAGCCGCTGCGGCCGGCTGAGCCCGTATCGACAGAAGCGGTGTTCGCGGCCGGCATCGGCACCTTTTCTATCACGCTCCGGAGTTGCGGATGTTCGGCAATCTGATCGTGGACGTACAACACGTCGCGCAGCATTCGGCGGTCATTCTTTCCTGTGAGCATCAGCGATATCAATTCGTCGGCCCGTCGCTCGAATGTCCGGCTGCGTTCCATATCCACATCCGATGGCGGTGAGACACTGCTGGAAATGACGGCAGAGGTGGCCGCGGGACGCGATGAGGCGGGCGGCGCGAATACGGCCGAGAAGGACGCGATACCGTCTTGGTCGGCTGGAGGGGAGAGTGGCCGAGTGTTCGCGGGAACCCGGTCTCCGGCCCCGAGCGAATTCAGAACCTCCTGTCTCCGGATTCGCTGCGCCCAAACCTCCGGTGTGGCGTCGGACATAGCCTGCCGGGCCAGCGCATCGGCGTCGCGAGCCAGTTGCGCGCAGACCGCGCGGATGTCGGAGTCCGATACCTCGGCTGCACGCTGTCGAGATGTTGCGGAGCCACCGGCGTCGAGTCGATCGAAAAGACCCGCGCCGGGACTGGACAGGTCGACGGAGGTCTCTGTCGCGACCACCATGTCCGCGATAGCGACCTCGTTGCCCTGAGTGACACGCACGTAATCGTCCACCCCCGACGACGATGCGAGGGCGCGCAGGTGTCCGCGTTTCGCCCGAGCGGCGTGGTAGGCGAATTCGGTGACGATCCGCGCGGGGTCGGAGTTGTTTTCGAACGCTGTCATGGCTATCCGGCCCTCGGCGTCCAGGATCGAATCCCATTGCCATGGAATCAGAACCTCCGAGGGGACGAACAAGCCGGCGGGCAGCCACCCACGCCCTTCGGTCGACGTCAGCAGGACGACAGCGCCTTTTCTGTTCCGCACCACGCCGGTCGCCCACTCGACGCCCGGCGCGGAATCGCCGACGGCGAAGAGTACGGCGCTCAATAGTGTCCGGGCCAACGTCAGATCATCTTCCTCGCCGTCACCGACTACCAGCTGCGGCAGGCCCTGCCGGTGGCCGCGTACGGGCTGGGACGAGACCGAGAGCGGTCCTGGCCGCAGCGGTCTCGGCGGTTGGGGAGCCGGAACGGCGGACAGCGGGCCCGTCGGCCCCATGGGCGGCACGGCAGCGGTGGTCGGTGCTTCGGACTGCGTACCGGTCCCGTATCCGGCAGTGAAGACCCCGGCACCTTCTGGCGTGCTGTGCCCTCCGGGCATTACATGTGCGAGAGGTGGCGCCGACTCGTCGACGCGATGTTCGGGGCTCGGCATCGAATGCGAAGCATCGATGGGCGTAACCGGATTCGCTCCGGCAAACGCCGGGATGCTGCCGTGACCCGGCTGCCCGGGGGTGGCCGTCGCCGGACCGGTCACTCCGTCGGTGTGGCCGCCGACGGGCCGCGCGGGAATGTCCGGCATGCGCTGCGGCGAATCATTCGATATGCCCGGAGTTTTCGGAGTGTCACCGTCCAGTGCGCTGGGCCCATGAGTTACCGGACTCGGCCCGCCATGCGGACCGGCGTTGGAAATCTGCTGTCCCCCGGAGAGTTCGGTGTTTTCCATCCGTCCGGCCGCGGCTCGCAGATCGTGTGCGGTCCGTTCGGCCGACGCCGCCTGGGCTTCGGCTTTATCATGGCGTTTCCGGTAGTAATCCTTCAGCGCCCCGTGCATCGGATCTGCGATAGTGCCGTAGCCGTCCGGAAACTCCTTCAGCCAGCCCTCCGGAATCTCGCCCCATTTCCGCATGGCAGCTGCGTATCTCTCGAGTTGCTCGGCGTATACGCGCAGCTGATCAGGATCAAGATCCAGATAATTTGCCATAACTGGCCAATCCTCCCGCCCAGCCGTCCGAGCCTTATTCTTCTGGGTTCCCAGTGGTGGAGGGCTTCGGCGCGTCCATCTCCTCCCGCCACAGTCGTGCCTTCTCGGCCAGCGGCACGTGGTGATGGTCCTCGTTCATCGCGATTCCGTACTGCCGGCGCGCGTTGGCGGTGCTTTCCCGGATGGCAGCCACGATCTCGGCGACCAGCTCGTCGTTGCCGAAACGATCGCAGGTGCCGGGTGCGAGATACAGGTCCGTCAGCTGGCCGTACACATTGACCTCGGGAATCACCATCCCGCTCGGCGAGGGTCGGCGTGCGACTATGCCGTCGGCACGCTCACGCATTTCGGCGATGCGGTGCTTCAGTTCTCGTCCCATCGCCATCGCCACGCGTACATCGGGGTGAAGTTCTCTCATCAATCCTCACGCTGCTCCGGCGAGACATCTCGACATGTCGGCCCGTGAGCCCTGCCGACTCGTCGAACAGAGTCAGGCACAGCCCGTCACCGACTGGTCGATATTCAGTCTCTCAACTCGAGTCGCCGCCGCGTGGTGGTGTGATTTCCCACCGTGGGGAAGTGGCTGCTTGCCGCGGCGCCAACCTCCGCGCCTTCCCGCCCACGGCGTGGTTGAGTGATCCGGAGGAGGCGGCACTCGACCGGGAGGTCAGGATGGATCCGCGGGTACAGGGGAGCGGCGGCGGCAATGGGCGGCGGCGGGCGGTGCTGTATGCCGCCGCGCGGACCACGCTGACGACGATCGTGCTGGTGGCGCTGTATTTCGCGCTGCCCCTTCATCATTTGAACGAGCTGGGTCCGATTCTGGGCTTGTGCGGTGGTCTGGTCGTGGTCGTCGTCCTCATCTACCGGCAGGCCACGCGCATCGTCGCCGCGCCGTATCCCGGGCTGCGCGGGGCGGAGGCGCTGACCATGATCGCGGTGGCCTTCATTCTCATGTTCGCCACCACGTACGTGCTGATGTCGGCGGCCGAGCCGGACAGTTTCTCGGCGCTGCTGACCCGGATCGACGCGCTCTATTTCACGGTGACCGTGCTGGGGACGGTCGGTTTCGGCGATATCGCGGCGACCTCGCAGGCGGCGCGCGTCGTGGTGACGGTGCAGATTCTGGCCGATCTGGCGCTCATCGGCGCCGGGGTGCGGGTGCTACTCGCCGCGATACAACGCGGACGTGCGGCGCGCGAGCCCGAGTGAGTTTCATGCACGTGTGTATGTAAGTGTAGGATTTCCGGATGGCCAGATCTGTCGTCGGTAAGCCGCCGCGTCGTACCCAGGAGCAGCGCAGCAGCGAGATGCGGGTGCGGTTGCTCGACGCGACCATCGATTGCCTGGTCGAATACGGCTATGCGGGCACCACGACGCCACGCGTCGCGGAGCGGGCCGGGGTCACCCGCGGCGCGCAGGTGCACCACTTCGGTTCCAAAACCGATCTGGTCGTAGCCGCTATTTCCCACCTGGCGCAGCGGCGCACCGAGGCCGCGATGAAGGAGCTGGGCCGGTTGCGCGCCGGGGACGATCCGATCGGCGCCACCCTGGACGCGATGTGGGAGCTGCACCAGGGGCCGCTGTTCATCGCGGCCATGGAGCTGTGGGTGGCCGGCCGCACCGATCCGGTGCTGGCCGCCGAGGCCGAGAAGGTGGAACCGTTCGTCAACAACGCCGTTCTGATGGCGGTATCGCAGCTGGTCCCGGATGAGTTGCGGCGCAAGGAAGTCCGGGACTTCGCCTATACCGCGATGGATACCCTGCGCGGAATCCTGGTCTCCAACTTCGTATCTCCGGATCCCGAGCGTGCCCACCGCCGTTGGCAGCGCGCTTCCGCGCACCTGCGTCGTGCCGCCGAATCCGCACTCCCGGGCCTCGGAATCGGCGGCTGACACCCGTACCGCCACGCCGGTGCACCGGCGTCAATGCGCGAGCTGTATCGAGCTACAGAAGCGCCTGTACGTATCAACACAAACGTTCTAGCTGGGTATATACCCAGATCTGACGGCGAAAGCGCACACCCTATTGCGTCTTTACATACAGCTCCGTATGTTTGTTTCCAGTTCGATCGGAACGGATCGACCACTGCCGCTCGCGGAGCGGCCGACTGGGAGAAGGGTGGTTCGATGACGAACAAGGTCTACGTCGTCGGCGTCGGAATGACGAAGTTCGAGAAACCGGGTCGGCGGCAGGTCGAGGAGGCCGACGGCACCACCCGCGCATGGGACTACCCGGATATGGCCCGCGAATCCGGCACCAAGGCGCTGGCCGATGCCGGGATCGACTACCGGGAGGTGCAGCAGGCCTACGTCGGCTACGTCTACGGCGAGTCCACCTCCGGCCAGCGCGCGGTCTACGAACTGGGGATGACCGGTATCCCGGTGATCAACGTGAACAACAACTGTTCCACCGGCTCCACCGCGCTCTACCTCGCGGCGCAGGCGATTCGGGGCGGGCTGGCCGACTGCACGCTGGCGCTGGGCTTCGAGAAGATGCAGCCGGGTTCGCTCGGTTCCACCTGGGACGACCGCGAGCAGCCGATGGCCAAGCACATGATGGCGCTGGCCGAGATCTCCGAGGTGCTGTTCCCGCCGGCGCCGTGGATGTTCGGCGCGGCGGGCCGCGAACATATGAAGCAGTACGGCACCACCGCGGAGCATTTCGCGAAGATCGGGTACAAGAACCACAAGCATTCGGTGAACAACCCGTATTCGCAGTTCCAGGACGCGTATTCGCTCGACGACATTCTGGGCGCGCGGATGATCTACGACCCGCTCACCAAACTCCAGTGCTCGCCCACCTCGGACGGTTCGGGTGCGGTGGTCCTCGCCTCCGAGGACTTCGTCGACCGGCACGGTCTGGCCGGGCGCGCGGTGGAGATCGTGGGCCAGGCGATGACCACCGATTTCGCCTCCACCTTCGACGGCACCGCGAAGAACCTCATCGGTTACGACATGAATGTGCAAGCCGCGCAGCAGGTTTACCGGCAGGCGGGCCTCGGTCCGCAGGACTTCCAGGTGATCGAACTGCACGACTGCTTCTCAGCCAACGAACTGCTGCTCTACGAGGCGCTGGGCCTGTGCGGCGAGGGCGAGGCCGGCAGCCTCATCGACGGCGATCAGACGACCTACGGCGGCAAATGGGTGGTCAACCCGTCCGGCGGCCTCATCTCCAAGGGCCATCCCCTGGGGGCGACGGGTCTGGCTCAGTGCAGCGAGCTCACCTGGCAGTTGCGCGGTGACGCCGACAAACGTCAGGTCGAGGGCGTCACCGCCGCCCTGCAGCACAACATCGGCCTCGGCGGAGCCGCGGTAGTCACCGCCTACCAGCGCGCCGAGCGCTGAAATTTTCCACACCACAAGCGAACTCGACGAGGAGTACGAGCATGGGTCACATCGAAGCCACCAAGAACCTCAACGCCACCCCGGACGCGCTGTGGGCGGTCGTCTCGGATCCGCAGACCTGGGACAAATGGTTCACCATTCACGAGCGCTGGATGGAGGAGCCGCCGGCCACGCTGACCACGGGCTCGAAGCTGGTCGCCAAGATCATGATGCTCGGCATGGCCAACAAGATGGAATGGGTTGTCGAAGAGGTGAATTCGCCGAACAACCTGGTCCTCAGCGGTGCCGGGATGGCCGGTGTGAAGGTGAAGTTCTCCTTCGACATCGCACCCGAGGGGGCGGGCAGCAAATTCTCGGTCTCCGGGGATTTCGAGGGTGCGCTCATCAAGGGCGCGCTGGGCAAGGCGGTCGAGAAGGACGGTGCCAAGCAGCTGGACACCACCCTCGAACAGCTCGACGCCCTGGCGACGGCCTGACGAGATGGCGACCGAAACAGGGCCCCGGCCCGTGGAATTCGACGATGCGGGCCTGAACGTCTGGTCCGACGAGGAGCGGTTCGAGGTCACGCGGGAGCGGATCGCCGAGTACGCCGCCGCCACCAACGACCCGATTCCGGCTCACCTGTCCGGCGATGTCGCCGCCCCCGTCTTCGCCATCGTCCCCGTCTTCGAGGCGATGATGATGCCGGTGATCGACGTCGTCCCGATGGACATCTTCGGCCGAGTCGTGCACGGCGAGCAGGACTTTCACTTTCACCGCCCGATCCGGCCCGGTGATCGGCTGGTCTCGCGGGCCAAGGCGATCGGCTACGAGGGCCGCGAGAACGGCACCACCATCACCATTCTCATCGAATGCCGGGACTCCGGCGGTGAGCTGGTCAACGAGCAGTACCTGACCGCCTTCTTCCGCAACATCGATGTCGGCAAGCAGGTCGGTGCGAGCGCGCCGCCGCACAAGTTCGATCCCGGTCTGGAGGCGCAGCCGCCGCTGGCCCGGGTCGCCGCGCACGTGGACGACGATCAGACCTACCGCTATGCCCCCGCCTCCGGCGATCCGGTGCCGCTGCACCTGGACGAGCAGGTGGCCAAGGACGCCGGACTGCCCGGCATCATCGCGCACGGTCTGTGCACGATGGCGATGTCGTCGTGGGCCGTTCTCACCGAGGTCGCCGGTTCCGATGTGCAGCGGTTGAAGCGGTTCGCGGTGCGCTTCTCGAAGATGGTGTTCCCCGGCGACGATCTGGAGACCCAGATCTGGAAGGTCGGCTCGACCGGCTCCGACACCACCTACGCGTTCCGCACCGCACGCGGAACCGATCTCGTTCTGACCGACGGCCTGGCGGTCGTCGCCGACAACTCGTAGTCGAGGAGACTGTCATGGGTGTTTTGGATGGGCGGGTCGCCGTCATCACCGGCGCGGGCCGCGGCATCGGACGCGAACACGCGCTGTTGTTCGCGCGGGAGGGCGCCTCGGTCGTGGTGAACGACCTGGGCGGCAGCAACGCAGGGGAGGGCGCCGACGCCGGACCGGCGCAGGAGGTGGTGGACGAGATCCGCGCCGCGGGCGGGAAGGCGGTGGCCAACACCGACAACGTCGCGCAGTGGGATGGTGCGAAAAACCTGGTGGACCAGGCGATTGCGGAATTCGGCACGCTGGACGTGGTGATCAACAACGCCGGCATCCTGCGCGACGGGTTCATCGCCGGCCTGGAGGAATCGCAGTGGGACGCCGTCATCGCGGTGCACCTGAAAGGCCACTTCAATGTGCTGCGCCACGCCTCGGCGTATTGGAAGGACCAGTCGAAGGCCGGTAAGCAACCCAACGCCGCCGTCGTCAACACCGCCTCGGCCTCCGGCGTCACCCTGCCCAACGCCGGCCAGGCCAACTACGGCGCGGCCAAGGCCGGTATCGCCGCGTTGACGCTGGTCGCCGCGGAGGAATTGGAGCGTTACGGCGTGCGCGTCAACGCCATCGCCCCGATGGCACGCACGCGCCTGACCCTGGCCACACCCGGAATGGGGGCGATCTTCGCCGCCGAGGTGGGCGAGGGTGAATTCGATGCCTTCAGCCCGGCCAACATCTCGCCGCTGGTCGCCTACCTGGCCACCGACAAATGCCCGGTCACCGGCAAGGTCTTCGCCGTCCAGGGCGGCGCCATCTCCGAGCTCGGCGGCTGGCACGACGTGAAGACCATCGAAACCGAGGGTCCCTGGCTGATCGACGACATCGCAGCCCGGCTGCCCTGACGCAGAGGAGAACGACGATGTTCGAATGGTCCGAGACCGACGAGATGATCCGCGCGGCCGTGCGCGCCTTCATCGACAAGGAGATCCGGCCGCATCTGGACGCTCTCGACAGCGGTGAGATGCCGCCGTATCCGATCCTGCGAAAACTGTTCGGTGAGTTCGGCATCGACGTCATGGGCGCCGAGGCGATCGAGAAGATGCTCGCCAAACAGCGTGCCGCCGAGGCCGCGCCGGACGAGGCGGGCCAACGCGACAAGAAGCCCAGGGCCGGGGGTGACCCGTTCGGCGAGCAGCAGTCCTTGATGGCGGTGCTGATCAGCGAATTGTCCGGCGTCAGTATGGGTTTGGTCGCGGCGATGGGCGTCTCCATCGGCCTCGGCGCGGCCACCATCATGTCGCGCGGCACGCTCGCGCAGAAGGCGCGCTGGCTCGCCGATATCGTGACCTTGAAGAAGGTGGCGGCGTGGGCCATCACGGAACCGGATTCGGGTTCGGATGCCTTCGGCGGCATGAAGACCTCGGTCAAGCGTGACGGCGAGGACTACATCCTCAACGGCCAGAAGACCTTCATCACCAACGGTCCCTACGCCGATGTGGTGGTCGTCTACGCCAAACTCGACGAGGGCGACGGCACGGACAGGCGCGATCGCAAGGTGCTCACCTTCGTCCTCGACAAGGGCATGGAGGGTTTCACCCAGGGCAAACCGTTCAAGAAGATGGGTTTGCACTCCTCGCCCACCGGCGAATTGTTCTTCGACAACGTGCGATTGGGCAGAGACCGTTTGCTCGGCGAGACCGAGGAACACAAGGGCGGCGACGGTCGCGAAAGCGCGCGAACGAGTTTCGTCGCCGAGCGGGTGGGCGTGGGCTTCATGGCGCTGGGCATCATCAACGAATGTCACCGGCTCTGTGTGGAATACGCCAAGACCCGCACGCTGTGGGGTCAGGAGATCGGACGCTTCCAGCTGGTGCAGCTCAAGCTCGCGAAGATGGAGATCGCCCGCATCAACGTGCAGAACATGGTCTTCAACACCCTCGAACGCGGCCGCGCGGGGAAGCCGCCCACGCTGGCCGAGGCCTCGGCGATCAAATTGTACTGCTCGGAGACGGCCACCGAGGTCGCGATGGAGGCCGTGCAACTGTTCGGCGGCAACGGCTACATGCAGGAATATCGCGTCGAACAACTCGCCCGCGATGCCAAATCGCTGATGATCTACGCCGGCAGCAACGAGATCCAGGTGACCCACATCGCGAAGGGTCTGCTGGGCCGGTGATCACGGAATCCCGGGTCCGCTACAACGGCGTGCGGACCCGGGCGTTGACCACCGACGGGGCGGGTGTGCCGATCCTGCTGCTGCACGGCTTCGCCGACTGCGCCGACACCTGGCGCGGCGTTCTCGCGGAACTGGATCGGCGGGGCCGGGCGGCGGTGGCCGTCGACGTGGTCGGCCACGGCGTCGCCGGCGCGTTCGCTCCTGGACCACTGCTCGCGCAGCTGGATCGATTCGTCGACGGCGTGCTCGAAACCACCGGACCTGTTGTGGTGGCGGGCAATTCACTCGGCGCCATGATGGCGGTGCGGGCAGCGCAGCGGCGGCCGGAATCGGTGCGGGCCGGGGTGACACTGGACGAGCCGATCCTCTCGGCCGATCGGATGGCCCGCTTGGCCCGGGGTGCGCGCACCCCGGCACTGGTCGCGCGGCTGGGGACGCTGCCGGTGCCCGCCGGCCTGGCGCGCCGCCTGGTCCGCCGGTCGGTGCGCACACTGCTCTACGGCCGTCCCGCAGGCGCGGACCCGGTGGTGCTGGACCGCTGGTGTGAGCGCTACGGGCAGCGGGAGCGCATGTTCTGGCTGCTCGAACACGCGGTCCGGTTCGCGCACGAGACGGTCGCGGGGTATTCCCTCGACGCCATCGACTGCCCGATGCTGATCGTGCACGGTCGCAAGGACCGCATCATCCCGCCGCAGGCCAGCCGGGAACTGCATCGCCTGGTGCCCGGCAGTGAGCTGATCATTCTGCCCACCGCCGGGCACTGTCCGCAGCTCGACGATCCGGCCGCGGTCGCGGCGCTGATCGCCGATTTCGCCGACGCGCAGCGATCCGCTCGGACAGCGAAATAGGCGCGGTCGCAACAGGTTCCGGCGGCCCTGTGGATCCGGTGCGGCCGGTCATCCTCTGCTCGCCGGTGTGATCGAGGCCGGCATCACGCTCGAGACGGAGAGAACACGTGAGCGAACATCAACAGCCCGCGCGGACCCTGTGCGCGGCCTTTCAACGGACGGCCGCGCGTTGTTCCGACCGCATCGCGCTGCGCGGTCCGACGGGAACACCGTCATTGACCTGGCGCGACTACGCCGCGCGAGTGCGGGCGATCGCGACGGGTTCGGCCGCCTGCCATGTCCGCCCCGGCGACACGGTTGCCCTCATGCTGACCAACATTCCGGAATTTCACCTCGCGGATACGGCCGTCCTCCATGCCGGCGCGGTGCCGTTCTCGATCTACAACACCTTTGCCCCCGAACAGATCTCCCACCTGTTCGACAACGCCGGAAACCGTGTGGTGATCACGGAGTCGAACTTCCTGGAGACGATCCGGGCCGCCGACCCCCAGGGCCGCATCGAGCTGATCGTCTGCGTGGACGGTCCGGCCGACGGCTGTCTCACCCTCGACGAACTGGCCGCGCTGCCCGATCCGGATTTCGACTTCGACGCCACCTGGCAGGCAGTCGACGAGAATGCGCTGGCGACGATCGTCTACACCTCGGGCACCACCGGACCACCCAAGGGCGTCGAGCTGACCCACGCGAACCTGCTGGCCGAATTCGCGGCGGTGGAGTCCTTGCTGCCGGTCGGGCCCGACGATCGGGTGGTGTCGTATCTGCCCGACGCGCACCTGGCCAACCGGGCGTTCTGCCACTACAACAACATCGTCGAGGGTGTGCAGATCACGACGGTCGCGGATCCGAAACAGCTGATCGAGGTTCTGCCGCAGGTGCGGCCGACGCTGTTCCTCGCGGTGCCGGCCATCTGGTACAAGATCAAGTCCGGCATCGAAGGGGTTGTGGCACAGCGGGATCCGGTCACGCGCCGGATTCTCGAGCACGCCATCGGCGTCGGTACGGAGGTGGCTCGGCGGCGCAGTGATCGGCGGCCGATTCCGTTGCCGCTGCGGGTGCGGCACGAAATCGTGCAACGGACCGTACTGCGGGCGCTTCGCGCGCGCATGGGTTTGGACGAGGTGCGTGCCGCATTGAGCGGCGCGGCGCCCATCGCCCCGGATGCGATGGCGTTCATCCTCGGTTTGGGCCTGACCGTGTGCGAAGCGTGGGGGGATGACCGAGACGTCGGCGGGCGCCACGGCCAATCCGCCCGACGCCATCCGCATCGGCACCGTCGGAAAACCGCTGCCCGGCGCCGAGGTCACCGTGGCCGACGACGGTGAACTGCTGGTCCGCGGTCCCCTGGTGATGCGGGGATACCGCAACGATCCCGTCCGAACCGCGGAAGTCCTCGACAGCGACGGCTGGCTGCACACCGGCGATATCGGCGCCATCGGCGCCGACGGTTACGTGCGTATCGTCGATCGCAAGAAGGAGTTGATCATCAACGCGGCGGGCAAGAACATGTCGCCGTCGAATATCGAAGGCGCCGTGCGGGTCTCGTGTCCGCTGGTCGGCACGGTCGTCGCGATCGGCGACAACCGCAAGTATGTGACCGCCCTGCTCACCCTCGATCCCGACGCCTGCGCCGCCGTGCGCCCGGACGGCGCCGATTCGGCGTTGCCGTCGGCCGATACGGCGCGGTTGACCGCCGATCCGGGACTGCGTGCCGCCGTGGACGCCGGAATCGCGGCCGCGAACGCGCGGCTGGCGCGGGTCGAGCAGATCAAGCGCTACACCATCCTGCCGACGGTGTGGGAACCCGGTGGTGACGAACTGACCCCGAAGATGTCGCTGAAACGGAAGGCGATCAGCGAGAAGTACGCCGCCGAGATCGACGCCATGTACCGGGATTGATGGCGGCCGGCGGATCGGCGCCGAGGGGTTCGAACCGATCCGCCGGCCTTTCTCACACCGCCCGCAGACGCGTGCGGCTGGCATAGACGTGCTCGGCGATGAGGGTCGCGATGCGGTCGGGAGCCTCCAGCATCGGGACATGCCCCACGCCGTGCACCAGGATGCGGTCCGCCGTCTCGGGCAGTTCCCGCAGAAAACGCTTGGCGTACATGCGATTCGGGATGATCCGGTCGTATTCGCACATCAGCAGCCGCACCGGCGTCCGCACCGTGGACAGATCATCGAGGACGGCCATCCGCAAACCACTGGCAATCAGGGGCAGCATGGCCGCGCAGTGGGTTGCCGACATGATCGCCGCCTCCACCCCGCGCCGGGGCGCCGCGGCGACGTTCTTGCTCAGCAGCATGGCGGTGGCACGCCGGACCGGCGCGCTGAACCGGATCGAGGCGGGCAGCCGCTTGCCGATTTCCACGATGGGCACCAACGTCAGGAACTCGAGCCCCACGCGCAGCTGGGCCAGCGACGGATTGTGCCATCCACCTGCGGGTGCGATGGCGGTGAGGGTGCGGGCCCGGCCGCGGCGGGCCAATTCGAAGCCGACCCAGCCGCCGAGCGAGTTGCCCGCTATATGGCAGGTGCGCCAGCCCAATTCGTCGAGCTGTTCCTCGACCCGGTCGGCGAGCAGATTCACGTCGATGTACCAGCCACTGAGGTCGGAGCCGCCCCAATGCCCGGCGAAGGCCGGAGCGAACACCTCGCAAGTAGCGGACAATCGGGACGCGACGTCCTCCCAGCAGTGCGGCGACATGAGAAAACCGTGCAACAGCAGCAGGGGATCACCCGATCCGGTGTGCAGGGCTGTCATCGGCGCAAGGGAGGTGGCGGGTTGGGTGGTGCCGGACGTCATCGTCGTCACCCCTTCCGAATCGGTGGCGGCCTGCTCGGCGTGGCCGCGATGTCCGCGAGGACGGGTTGATTCCCGCATTGTACGGTCGATACGTGGCCAGCATCATCAGTTCCGTCAACGTCAATGGCATACGCGCAGCTACCGGCAAGACCGGGAAGGGGATGCTCGAATGGCTCGCAGTGACCGAGGCCGACATCATCTGCCTGCAGGAGACCCGGGCAACCGATGAGCAGACCCGCAAGGCGCTGGCCTCGGTCCTCGACGCCGGATGGTTCCTCGCCCACGCCGAGCCGGGAGCCAAGGGTCGCGCCGGAGTGGGGATTCTGTCGCGCCGCGAGCCCACGCGCGTGCGAATCGGCTTCGGCAGCACCGAATTCGACGGCGTCGGCCGCTACGTGGAGGCAGACTTCGACGACGTGACGGTCGCGAGCGTCTACGTGCACACCGGTGAGGCCGACACTCCCATGCAGGACGAGAAATATCGTTTCCTCGGCGAACTGGGCGCGCATATGAAGGCACAGACCCGCGACTTCGTGATCTGCGGCGACTGGAACGTCGCGCACACCGAACTCGACATCAAGAACTGGAAGGGCAACGTCAAGAACTCCGGCTTCCTACCCGGCGAGCGGGCCTGGATCGACGAGATGCTGGCCGCCGGCTATGTCGACGTGGTCCGCCAACTCCACCCGGGCGTGCCCGGCCCCTACAGCTGGTGGTCCTACCGCGGCCGCGCCTACGACAACGACGCCGGGTGGCGAATCGATTACCACCTCGCGCGCGGCGCGATCGCCGGCCGCGCGAAGCAGGCTGTGGTGGAGCGCGCCCCCGAGTACGCGCTCCGCTGGTCGGACCACGCCCCGGTCACAGTCCAATACCGCTGAACCTCGATCGACCGCGGTGCGGACGTAGTGTCCGCACCGGAGGGGCTTCGCCCCGATTCGGCCTGGCGTTCGTCTATATCCGACAACTCCGCGGCTCATGGCACGGTTAAGGCGTACGGGCGTCGAGCGCCTTACGGATTAGGTCTCGTGCTGCTTCACCGGTTGCGGACTGAGCGGCCAGCACGTCGAACGCTCGGGCGTAGATCGCGATTTCTCGCGGTTGCGTAATCGTCAGCTCCGCCGTGATGCCTTCTACCGTGACCATGTGCGAGTCGAACATGACGAAGTTCGTCGTCTGCATCGGCGGGCCTGCTTGCGCCGGAACGATTCCGAGCCGAACTCGGGAGAGGCCGATTACCGCCATCAGCCTGTCCAACTGCCCAACCATTACGGCGTAGGTGCCAACCGAGGTATATAAAGCTTGCTCAGCGATGATTATGTGAAAGCGCCGTTCACCTTTGTACAGGTACTGCTGACGTTCCAGCCGCTTGGAGACCGCCTCGTCCACGTCGTCAGGAAGGCGATAGAAAGCGACTGAATGCCTCAGGATGGCTTCGGCGTACTCGGCAGTCTGAAGAATGCCGGGAACCACGACCGGCTGATAGATCCTCATCAGCTTTGAGCGCTCAGCGAGCCTGGCCGACCTCTGCTGTCCCCGCTTCAGCCCCGCCGCGTGCTGACGCCGGTACTCCATATACGCGGCATCTATGTTGTGGACCGTCGCCAGCAGGTCTTCGAGTTGATCACCTGCGTCCGTGTGGGTGCAGTAGGCGCGAATGTCGGCGTCGGACGGCGTGACTCTGCCGTACTCGAGCTTGGAGACCTTCGTTTCGTGCCAGCCGGACAGGCGCGCAAGCTCACGGCCCGAGATTCCCGCTCGTCGCCGAATCTCTCGAAGCCGCTGCCCGAGCGCCTGCCGGGCCTCATGCACGCCGTTGCTCACCTCCGAACGTCTACCGCATATTCGGTGTACGGCGTAGCGAGTTGCCACAGCCGTGCTTTCACCTGTCGGCATCGGTCGACAATCCACGGGTCGCTGGTTAGAGCCGAAGCTCCGGCCGCACGGCCGTTCTCGTCGACGAGGTTGAACACCACCCGTTCGTCATCCAGCAGCCAGAAGTCATCTGCGGGCACCGCTCCTGCGAGATGCCGGGGCAAGTACCGAATATCTTCACCCGCTTCAATATTCAGCGCAGTAAGCGTGAGCGACCACCGTTGGTAATCTACGTGCGGAACGGTGACGACGCGGACGCGGGTCACGCGCACACCCCTGCCGGTTGTCTCACGGACGAGCTGTCCCCACGATTCGAACCAGGCATTGTCGTCCGGCTCACCGTTCAGGAACCGCCGCAGCGGTTCCGATTCGTTGGGTACCGCATAGGTGTCCCTGACCTCGAGGTGAAACGCTTCCCGCTGGCACTGCCCGAACAGATCAGGCCACGGATCGCCGTGAAGCAGTTGCACCGTAGAACGTCCTTTCTGCCTTCGGGACTTCGATAGCCGTCTCGTCGGTCTCGATCATCATCTGGTCCAGCGTCTCACGGTCGGTGATCGGGTGACCCGACACGAGGAACGTGCCCCGGCCAGTGTCGGTCAAGGGGGTACCGACGAACGTGTCGGGTTCCAGGAAGCCGAGCAGCAGGTGGGGGATCTCCACCGTCTCCGGCCGGTCGGTCACCCATCCGATAATTGCGTAACTGGCCTGGTCAGTGGCGTAGAGAGTCGGGCAATCGTTGGTCCCCGAACCGCCTTTACCAAGGAAACGCAAGAGCATAGTCAGCTCCGTATCTGCTTGTATGCACGGACTTTCCGAACCAATCCCGATGATTCCTCGAGTTTGTCCGCTTGACTAGCACTTCACTAAATATGAGCAAGTTTTATCAAACCTGTAGACCGAGTCCGTGGCCAGTTCCTACCGTTCCGACTGAGCCCCGGCATCGGGTCGAAGCCGACTTCCCCGATGCCGGGTGCTATTCCAAGCGACGATGGGGAGACGATATGGATGCAGAGGTCTGCGCTGATGAGCTATCACTCAGCTGCACAAGGCTTTACACCTTTCCAGGTGGAGTGCTGGAGGTGCAGGCGTATCCCGGAGACCAACCGGGTGTCGGTGTGTATCTGGAGTACCGGCAGTCGTGCAACAGCGCTCGGGCATTCGGTCCAGTCGAGGCCGAACGGCTCGGTGCGGCGGACATCGACGCGGAGGGCGCCTGATGGGGCTGTTCATAGCTTTCGCGGTGCCCTCGGTGGCGTTCTTGGCGGTGCTCTTCTGGCCCCGAAAGCAGTGAAGAGAGATGCTCGGCGAACGCAGGAAGCCGGGAACCCGCATGGTCCGCGAACTGGCTACCGGCGCGAAGGCGGAGCTGTTGCCGGTAGAGGTGATCAGGCGGTTCCGCGACGCCCTCAAATCCGCAAGTGACAACCGAAAATCTCAGGGGGATAGATGAATACGCGATCGAGTCTCGTCTTCGCTGCGGCGCTCATCGGCATAATTCCGGCGCTCACCCTCGGTGTCGGTCTCGCTCATGCCGACGCTTAACGGCAGGACGGCCCAGTGACGCTGTAGGTGTGGGGGGAAGGGCTGACTGTGTACAAAGTGGTTACGACGCTTGCCCTGGCGCACGGCTACAGCGGGAACCTTCAGGCGTACTACCTGATCGTGCCTCCGGGCGGCAACGCTGCGAAGGCTGAGAAGAAGTGCAGCGAGCATGTGTTCGAGGGGCCGTTGCGACCGGGTGTGCCCGAGATTCCTACGGTCCGACGGGTGGGTTCCTGGACGGTACCCAGCTGTGTGCGGGCTGGTGGGACCCGCTGGGACACCTCACTATTCCGGGGTATCCGTGTGTGAGGATTCATTCGTGACATCGCTCGCAGACGAGGGCTGGACGCCGGTAACCGCAGAGCGGACCGACGGTGGCTACACGTGGCGCGTGTGGTGCCACCCTGACCAGCCGGACTGGACCTATGTGGAAGCTCGCAACGAGGCCGGCCGGGTGTTCTCCGGAGGCATCGGGGGCCGAATAGAGCCGGACGAGGGGGTCCGCTTCTGGGTCGGCAAAGACGACGGTTTTCCGACCTTCGTCGGGGTTCGGTTCCCTGCCGATTTTCCTGGTATCGAGATCGAGACGACTCACCGAGTGGTGACTGTCGGTGCCGATCAGACCGAAACTCACTTCGAGATGCGGTACTACGCGATGCCGTTGGGAGAGGACGAAGAGCTGTGCGGTGTCACCGGCGGAGGTGAACGCAAGCGCTACACCCCGGCCCCGGCAATCGGTACGGGTGAGACCGGTTTCTATCCGTCCAAGGGGGACAGGTAGCCGTCACCCTGAACTTTTCGTGCAAACCTCCGCAAAACTGCGGCAAAAGCGCGAAAAACGGCTAGGTCTGCACGATTTGTTCACCGTTACGGGCAGCGCGAGTTATCCGGGCCTGCTGCCGATAGCTGCGGCGATGACAACTCGCCCACGTGACGCCGCATCAACCTTTCCGGACACGACACCAGGCTGTCCCGTAGGTTTGTCTGTCGTGAACGAAGGCCGCGCTACCATCCGGCCGATGGGGGCGGCGAGTCGACTCGTCGTTCTCCCCGTCAGTGTGGACGGGACCTCCGCAAGTCCGGCAGCACCGATGAACAGGCACCGATGAACATGTCCGACAAGAGAATTCGCATCCTGATGGTTCTGGGTGGGCTGGTGATCGCGGCGATCGTCGCCGGGGTCCTGGGCCTGCGCGGCGGTTCCACCACGCACGACACCGCGAATTCGGTGGCGGCGACCGTGCACTCCACCAAGGCCGCGCAGTCCACCACCGCATCCGCCAAACCCGCGCCCGGCAACGGCGCCACACCCGCCGCGTCGGCGACCCGGGCGCCGGGCGTGCCCGATCGCGCCTACGCCACCCTCGTCGAAATCGACGCCGGACGCTGGCCCGGTTCGGCGAACGCGCCGGGCACCAAGGGCGGCGATCAGTGGATGAACCGCGCCGGAACCCTGCCGAAGACCGACTCGAGCGGTAAGGCGATCAGCTATCAGGAATGGGACGTCAACCCGAAGCAACGCGGCCAGACCCGCGACGCCGAACGCATCGTGACCGGCAGCGACGGATCGGCCTACTACACCGGCGACCACTACCAGACCTTCACGAGGATGCGCTGATGGCCGAAACCATGTCGTTGTCGCAGTTCCTGGCCCCGGCCGCCGGCTCCGATGCGGCTGCGGCGCGGCAGAACGGCCGCGCCCCCCGGGCCGCGACGGGGCCGGTCCTCGGCGCCCTCGACGTCGGCGCCGGACCGTTCAGCGGGGTGCGATTCCAGGTCCCGGACGGGTATATCGCCCGCGAGCTCCGGGGCACGAAGATGCGTACCACCGCGGGGGTTTTCGACGAATTCGCCGCCGCCCTGCAGTTCCCCTACTATTTCGGCGACAACCGCGACGCCTTCGACGAATGTCTGCGCGACCTGGACGAATTCGTCGGCGAAGCACCGGGATACGTTGTCGTGATCCGTGATTCGAGCGCGCTGCTGGCCGACCAGCGCGAGGATCTGGAATGGTTCGCCGACGCCATGACCCAGGCGGCCGAATACTGGGCCGCGCACGGCACGGTCTTCCGGGCAGTGCTGCAACAGCATCCGGCGGTGCTGTCGCCGGTCGAGCTCACCATGGCCGACCCGGCGTAAGGCGCGTTCAGCGGAGCCGCTGGGCGAGATCCTCACCGAGGAGGACGAACACGTCGGTGGTTTCGTCGATGAGCTGTTCCCGGGTCATATCGATATCGCCCTGCAACCAGCTGGTGAGCGTCTGTACCAGACCGCCCACCAGGTAGGTCGCGCGGAAACCGATCGCCGGGTCCGGAGTGGGCGTGCCCAGGCCGTAGAAGTCGACGCCGCGCGCGGCGACCAGATTCGCGAACGAGGCGATCGTCTGCAGGGTGCGGGAGCGCAGTTCCGGTGTGGAGGCGCTCACCGCCAGCGCGACCTGGGCCTTGCGCGGATCGTCGGTCAGCACGTGGATACCGGCGGCGACGGCGGCATGCGCCATCGTGCGCGTTTCCGGCCGCGTCCGGCGTGTGGCCGGGTCGGCGGCATCGTCCCGCGCGCCGGACGGAGTCTCCGCCGCGGATCCGCCGACCACCTCCTGCAACGCCTGCACGATGGCGGAGGCCAGCTCCTCGGCGATGCCGTCGAACAGCGCGGTGAGAACGGCGTCGCGGCCGGTGAACTGTTCGTAGTAGTAGCGCTCGTTCAGCCCGGCCTGGGCGCACAGCCCGGCGACCGTCAGCTTGTCCACGCCCTGGGTGCCGATGATCTCGAGCGCCGCGTCGAGCAGCGCGGCACGCCGGCCCCCGCGCCGTTCGGCGGCCGAGATACCGCCATAGGTCCGCTGTGCCGTCACGGTCCGATTGTGGCACGGACGCAATTCTGGCATGGGCTCTTGCCAGAACAAGGGTTTCTGGTGGATGCTATTGCCAGATTCCATGCGAGGAGGGCGACGATGCCTGGTCCGGGATATTTCTCCGACGATTCGATGATCCGCCGGGTGATGCGCAAACGCGCGGTGGGACTGACCTACGGCCTGCGAGCGCTGGTGATCGGCGCGGTCCATCCGCTGCTGTTCGTCGGCACCGCCGAGAACACCGCCCACCGCGCCACCCCGTACACGCGGTTGGCACTTACCGGCCGGCTGTTCGAGGCGGTGTTCCTCGGCGACAAGGACGAGGCCGACCGCGCGCTGGCGTTCACCCGCAAGCGGCATGTCCCCGTCGAAGGTGTGCTCCCCGAGGATGCGGGCCCGCACCATCCGGCGGGTTCGCACTACTCCGCGCTGGACCCGCATCTGATGTTCATGACCATGGCGTTCACCGCCGACTCCGCCGAGGTCATGCACGACGTGCTGGTGCGCAAGCTGACTCCGGGCGAGCGGGAGGACCTGTATCAGGACTACGTGCGCTGGGGTGAGCTGTTCGGCATGCCGCGTTCGGCCGCTCCCGCCGACTATCCGGCCTTCCGGCGGGTCTTCGATACCTACCTCGCCTCGGACGAGCTGTATCTGACCGAGGAAGCACGGCTGGTCGGCTCGTATCTGGCGGGCGCGCAGGTGCCGCATCCGCTGCCGCGCCCGTGGCGGCAGGCCAGCAGTGGGGCGCATCTGCTGGTCCAGGGCTCGCTGCCGCCGCGGATCCGGCGGATGTACGACATCCGGTGGGGCCGGCGCGAAGAACTCGCGTACCGGGGGCTCGCGCAGGCCGTGCGCACCGCCCACGTGCGGCCGCCGCTCGCGCCGCCGGTACTGCGCGACACCCTGTCCGGACCGAGCGCCCCGGTCTATCGCCTGATCACCCGGCGGGAAAAGAACCTGGTGGCGAGCGGTAGGTCCAGCATGCCGGGGGTGGATCCGCGCAGCTATGCCGAGCGGCACGCGGTCTGAGCGGCACCGCCCCGGACGTCCCCGCTCCCTCGGGAAAAACCGCTTGGGCGTGCATGGGAAGATCGATTCATGTCCAGTCCTGCCCCCAGCGAACGTAAGCAGCGGGTCCTCTCCGGCGTCCAGCCGACCAGCGACTCCTTCCACCTCGGCAACTACCTTGGTGCGCTGCAGTATTGGGTGCCGCTGCAGGACGACTACGAGGCGCTCTACTTCATTCCGGACATGCACGCCATCACGGTGTCGCAGGACCCCAAGCAGCTGCGCAACCGCACCGTGCGCAGTGTCGCGCAGCTGCTGGCGCTGGGTATCGACCCCAAGCGGTCCACCCTGTTCGTGCAGAGTCAGGTGCCCGAGCACGCCGAGCTCACCTGGGTGCTGAGCTGCATCACCGGCTTCGGCGAGGCCAGCCGGATGACCCAGTTCAAGGACAAGTCGGCCAAACAGGGTTCCGACAACGCGACCGTCGGCCTGTTCACCTACCCGATCCTGATGGCGGCCGACATCCTGCTGTACCGCCCGCAGCTGGTCCCGGTCGGTGAGGACCAGCGCCAGCACCTGGAGCTGACCCGAAACCTGGCGCAGCGCTTCAACACTCGCTTCAAGAAGACCTTCGTGGTCCCCGAACCGCATATCGTCACCGGGACGGCGAAGATCTACGACCTGCAGGATCCCACCTCGAAGATGAGCAAGTCCGCCGCCAGCGACGCGGGCCTGATCAATCTGCTCGACGACCCGAAGGTGTCGGCGAAGAAGATCCGCTCGGCCGTCACCGATACCGAACGGGAGATTCGCTACGACCCGGAGACCAAACCGGGCGTCAGCAACCTGCTGGTGATCCTGTCCTCGCTCACCGACACGCCCATCGTCACACTCGAAAAAGGCTTCGAGGGCAAGGGATATGGCGAGCTCAAAGCCGATGTGGCCGACGCCCTGGTGGAATTCGTGACACCGCTGCAGGCGAAAGTGCAAGAGTATCTGGACGATCAGGGCGAACTCGATCGCATTCTCGCCACCGGAGCCGAGCAGGCGCGCGAGATCGCCGGTAAGACCCTCGCGCAGGTGTACGACCGAGTGGGTTTCCTGCACCGCTGATCTGCGCCGCGCGAGGCCGTGTGTTGCGGTTGAACAGGTTCGGGAGGACAGGTGCTCGACAAGCTCAAGGCGCGGATCCAACGTGAGGTGCGAGCGCGGCCGTGGCTGGACCACGCCGTCCGCGCCGGCGGCAGCTACCAGCGCCAGCGCGGCGACTACTTCGCGGCCGGCATCACGTATTTCACGGTGCTCTCGCTGTTTCCGTTGCTGATGGTCGCCTTCGCGGTCGCCGGATTCGTCCTCGCCCGCGATCCGCAGCTGCTCGAGGAGCTGCGCGACAAGATCGTCGAGAACATTCCGGGGTCCTTCGGCGGCCAGGTCAACGATCTGATCGACCAGGCCATCAAGTCCCGGACCAGTGTGGGCCTCATCGGTCTGTTCATCGCCGCCTACAGCGGACTGGGCTGGATGGCCAACCTGCGCGCCGCCCTGACCGAGCAGTGGGAACAGCCCGCGCACGAGGGCAATTGGTTCAAGACCAAACTGTCGGACCTGATGGCGCTGGCCGGGCTCGGCGTCGCGATGGTGGTGTCGCTGGGCCTGTCGGCGTTGTCGTCGAGTGGACTGGCGCTGCAACTGCTGGAAAGTGTCGGGCTGGACAAGGCGCCCGGTGTCTCATGGCTGTTGCGGCTGCTGACGCTGGTGCTCGCGGTGCTCGCGTCCTGGGCGGTCTTCGTCTGGATCATCGCCCGGCTGCCGCGCCAGCCGGTGACCTTCCGCAGTGCCGTGCGCGCGGCGTTCATCGCCGCGATCGCCTTCGAGATCTGGAAGCAGGTGGCCTCCTTCTACCTGCAGAAGGTGCTCACCAGCCCCGCGGGCGTCGCCTTCGGCTCGATCATCGGCCTCATGGTCTTCGCCTACATCACCGCCCGCATCATCCTGTTCGCCACCGCCTGGGCCGCCACCGCGCGAGAGAACGAGGTGGAGGCCGAGATCCCGGCGCCGGGACCGGCGGTGATCGAGCCGCGCATGCACGCGGGCATGACGGCGAGCACGGGCCTGGCCCTGTTCGGGGTGGGTGCGGCGCTGGGTTCGATGGTCGGTATCGCGCGCCGGAAGCGGTGACGCGCGGCTCGATCGGCGCAGCCGGCCGCCGCGGCGGAGGCCGCAACGGTCACTCCAGCCAGGATTTCCGCTGATAGTAAGCGTCTTCATCGTCATCGGGCACGTCGTAGAGGTTGTAAGGCGGTGACGCATTCGGCGAAGCATGCTGTCGCGGAGGGGTATTCGACCGCTCCTGCCGATGGTCCTGCCACGATGCCGACTGGTGCTCGGTCGCCGGTCGTGCTGTTGCGCGTCGGTCGTACGCACCCGACGGATCGTCCTCGGGCACAACGTGGTTGGCTGGCCACTGGCGGTTCATCGGTCGGTTCTCGGGCCGATTCGGGGGCGAATTGTGGGGCCGGTCCGGCAATCCGGATCCGGCAGCCGTGCCGGGCGGTCGACCCATCGCGTCGCCGGTTGCCGCAACCGCCTCGGCGACGCGGGGATCGGCACTGAAGACCTGCACGGCATCACGTACCTGGACGCGTGCGGCCGCGAGGGCCTCGGCAGCCAGTCGGGTGAGCTCGGCACCCACGGCCGCGCCGCCGTAGGTCAACGCGCGATCGTCGATTCGGATGGCGATCTCTCCGTCTGCGCACGCTTCCACCACCAGATACCCATCCCGTGATTGGGCATGTGATCGCGCTGTCGTCAACGCTTCCGCAAGTCGGCGCGTGCTTTCGTGTATCGGATCCCGATCGGTCAACCCCATTTCGACAACTCCTCCCTCGTACTGGGCAAGCGTAACGTGAATCTTTACTGAGGCTTTGAACTCACTGCTTCGGTGCCCGTACGATGACGCTTCGTGGGTGATCCATTGGGCGAGACTCTGAAGATCGACGGCGCCGACGCTGCCATCCTGGCCCGCAACGTGAAGGCCTACGCCGGAGAAATCAAGGGCGTCAAGCACGGAGAGGCCGCGACCGCGGTGACGAACGGGTTCCCGGGCTTCACCATCGGCGAGGCGTGCACGACGGCCGGTACGGTGGCGTCGCAAGCGGTGCAGGACTTGAGCACAGTGCTGGATGTCATCGGCGACAACACGGTGACGGTATCGGCCAAGTTCTTGCACATCGATGAGGCCCGAGCACGCGAGTTCGATCGCGCCGACGCGGGCCGTTGATCGGGTGAAGACAAAGGGGGGCGGCTGTGTCGGCAACGAAAACTCAAGCGGAACAATGTAATCCGAGCGCGCTGGATTCGCTCATCACGGAGTGGCAGACCGTGCACGACACGGTCGAAACGGCCTTGGACAAGACGGGCAACGACTATCGGCAGTCTGTCGACTACTGGACCGGCAAGACCGGAGATCGGGCACGTGACACCACCGCGCAAGCGGTCACCGCCGGACGCTCGTTCACCGGTGACCTCGCTGCGGCTCTCACGACACTGAGAGGCGATCGCGATGCGATCTGGGCGGCCAAGAATCGCGCCACCGGGGCGATTACCGCTGCCACTCAGGCGAAATACGATGTTGCAGAGGACGGTACGGTCTCCGCCGGCCAAGATGCCATCGTGGCCGCAACGGCTTCCTTGGATCAGGCGGAAGACAGGAAGAATGCCGTCGCCGCGCTGACCAAGTACGGCAAGGACACGTTCGAGCAGCCGATCAAGACGGCACTGAACGACCTGGGGACGGCTGTCGACGCTGCGGCAGATCACATCCGGAAGGCATTCGAACACAGCGGCGGTGTCACCACCGTCGCGGCCGAAGCGCCGGGAAAGTTGGATCCGAGCAAGCAGCTGACCGCGGAGCAGGGGAAGGCCGACGGTGAGACCATCGCAGACGGGAAACTCTCCGATGACGAAAAGCGGCGGATTCTCGATCATCTGCGTCAGGCCGGGCTCACCCCGGAACAGCTGACGGCCCTGCGAGAGGGGAAGGACGTTACGGTCCCGGCCTCCACCATGAGCTACCTGTCCAACCTCTACGACAAGGCGGGCCGGGACGGCCTGATCTCGCTCTCGGAGACTCTGAAGCGTGACGGCTCGCCTCAGTCCCTCGAGCTGCGGCAGAGCCTGGCCAACGGGATGATGACACTGTCGAACGAGCATCTCGTGAGTCGTGATACGAAGGGGACGGTCACCGACCGTGGCGGGTATCAGAAACTCAACTCCGAGGTTCGCGAGATAATTGGCACCCGGCCGAGTATCAGCGGCGCGCCCGATTCTAACACCAGAGATATTCCCGATGATTACCGATCGGGATTCTTCGGTGGTCACAATGTCGACCGTGAGAGCGCGATCAAAGAGTACACCGGGGATTTGGACAAATTTGCCGACTTCCTCGGTAATGCGGACAAGGAATACCAGCCCGGCGAGAAATTCGGTGTGGAACTGGGGCGTCAGGCGGCCCACCAGGCGTGGATCATCGATCACGATGGATACACCGGATATGAAGGTACGAAGCTTCAGGACGGCGAGGCGTTGCGCCACACGGAGCACAGTGCGCAGAATCTTCTGGACCTGGCCGCCCGTAATCGCGATGCCGACCATGCATTGCTCACCGGTAAAGGCAGCGACGAGTTGTTCGGTAAGGACACGCCGGGTCAGTCGTGGCATCCGTACGACTCGGACAAGTTGACCACGACGCTGTTGACGCACAAATGGGGCGACGGTGGCGACGCGCTGGGGAATATGTATCGGTGGGTGGAGGACGACTCGCATTCTCCCGACCCTGCCGTCCGGACGCGCGCCGGCGAAATTGCCGGCGGCCTGTCCGGCAGCATGGTGAAGAACTATGACACATTGATGAATGTGCACGGCTCGCATACCGAAGCGTTCGGCCAGGTCAATCCCAAGGCGGTGCAGGCGCTGTCGTCCGCGCTGGCCCCGTACGTGCCCGATATGGCTGGAAACCTGCCGCCCGATGTCGCACACGCCGGGTTTACGCCACCCGATGGCATACACGATGACCGGCGACCGGGTGCGCAGAAGATATTCGCACTGATGGATACCGACAAGGACGCGGCGACACAATTCAATGCAAAAGCGCTCGTCGCGGCATCGGAACTGCAATCCAGGTGGGTGGAATCCGCGCTCGACAATCCAGGAAATCCCCAGGGATCACTGGCAACCACTTCCGGCAGGATCCAAGCTTTGGTCGACCAGGGGCTGACCATGGAAGCGTCCGATCGCACCAGCGATTCCAACAAGGCGGCTGCGCTGGACGCCGCTCACCACTTCGCGAACAAAGGTGCCGCCTACGACTCGATCAAGTCCGTTCTCACCACCGGCATCAAATATGTTCCGGTGGTCGGAGATATCGCGGCACCGGTCATCGATGTGAGTAACGCGTGGGGGAAGAATGCCTTGATCGGCCTCTATTCGGCGCCGGACCCTGCGCAACCTCGAATCGACTCGCACTTCCAGCCTGCTCAACTCTCTTACGCGGTCGCCGACGCGTTGCAGACCAGAAACGGCTACATCGGACACGATCCGCAGTATACCGATATGTTCGATTCTCGCGGGCAGTTGAAGGACTACCGGACACTGGTCGAGGATGATCACATGCCCGAGCAGGTGATCGATTCGAATCTCACCAATATCATCAATGGCTACAACAACGGCGTGTTCAGTGAAAGATTCCTGCAACTTCAGAACGAAGTCAACAAAGGACGGAATTCGATCAAGTGAAGAGTTCTGTCGGAGGCGTTCTGTGCGCCGCGATCGTGGCTGGGCTGGTTGCGTGCGGTAGCGGTCCGAGCCCCGCGCAATCGGCCGCGGACGACCTGGTCGAACATGCCGTCGTGGCCGGCGGCGCCGACAAGGCGGCGGTCCATGACTTGCTCACCGGCCATGCGCCCCGGGAGGGGGCGACCGCAGATCAGGTACTCGGCAATTTGCTGCACCGTCATTGGGACGACGATGGGGCCTCGATGGGCCTGCTGTTTTCGTGGATCGGGCCGGATGCGAAGTCCTCCGACCCCGCGGTCGCAGCTCGCGCTGGTGAATCCGCGACCGGGCTGGCGCGATACCTCGGCGACCACGTAGCCGACCTGCTCAATCTCGACGGCCCCCGAACCGCATCGGTAGGGCAGGTGAACCCCAAGGCGATACAGCAGATCAGCGCCGCGCTGACGCCATTTATCGCCAATATGGCAGGAGTTCGTTCGCCGGGTATCGCCGCAGCGGGCTTCCCTGCACCAGGCGGGAGAGATCCGGTCGGCCGCGGCGCGGTCAATGTATTCGCGGTTGTCGGCAGCGACAAGGACTCGGCCCAGCATTTCGTGGACGCGACCTTCGCTGTTGCCGGAGCCATTGCCAGAGAGTGGGTGTTCGCCGAACTGGATCACCGTGCCGCCACCGAGGGCCCCTACCAGTACGGAGTGTTGTGCAGGATCCTCGATCGCGGTCTCACCGCCGAAGCGGACGACCGCACACGAGACGAGTTCGGTGATACGACTCCACTGCCGTCCGGTGACAAGCGTCAACAGCCCTCCGTCGAGTATGACGCCGTGGTCGGAGCCCTGCCGGAAATCACCATCGCGTCAGCGATCCAGAGCCACAACGGTTTCATCGGTCACGACGCGCGTTACACGTATCTATTCGGCGACGACGGACAGCTGAGGGATTTGATCCAGCTCATACGCGTCGGCGCTCTCTCGGGCCAGGCGGTCGAAGGCGACCTGGTCAACGTCATTTCCAGCGACAGCAACGGCAGGATGCGAGCGCCCTATCTCGGCTTCCACAGTGGCTACCAACAGGGGTGGGACGCCGGCGAGTAGGGCCGGCGAAAACGCGCGGCTATTGCCACGGTGAGCCCGACGGAGGAGTCTGAACAGCACCGGTGGCGCCGCCGGGCGCTGCCTCGAGCAGAGAGGGGGTCGATCGTGTTCGCACGGTCTACCACGATTCAGGCGCAACCCTCCGCTATCGACGCCGGGATTGCGCATATGCGGGATGACGTCATGCCGGTGCTGAAGGAAACCCCCGGCTGTACCGGATTGTCTCTCCTCGTCGATCGCACCTTCGGTCGTTGTATCTCCACTACCGGATGGGAATCCGAGGCCGCCATGCACGACAGCGAGGGTGCCTTCATGGCGGCGCGCGACCGGGCAGTGACGGTCTTCGGCGGTACCGCCGCGCAGGTCGCGGAATGGGAGATCGCCGTGTTGCACCGGGACCATCGCACGATGCCAGGCGCCTGCGTCCGTGCCACCTGGATCAAGACCGATCCGAGCCGCCTAGACATGTCGACCGACGCCTACCGCAACTACATCCTGCCGGGCATGGAACAGCTCGACGGCTTCTGCAGCGCGAGCCTGCTGATCAACCGCGCATCCGGTCGCGCGGTTTCCTGCGGCGTCTTCGACAGCGCCGAGGCCATGCAGCGCAATCGTGAGCAGTCCGCGGCATTGAGTGTCGACGCGGCCCGCCAGGTCGGTGTCGAGGCGATCGACGTACGCGAGTTCGAACTGGCATTGGCCCACCTGCGGGTGCCGGAACTGGTGTGAGGGTAGCGCCGAGCGGTGCCGTAGCTGCTTCGGCGCCGCCGGCTGCTCCAGCTTCGCGGCAAGCCACCGTCCGTCCACTCAATGCGGTAGTTGATACAACGTTGCGAGATCGATCAACGCGACCTCATCCGATCGTGCCGCTGCTCGGGCCTTATCGTTGAATTCGCTGCCGCTGAAGCAGAGCAGTCGTGTCGCACCGGTGTCGTATCGGCCGCCGCGGGCGAGATCTCCCGAATATGGCGCAGGCGCTCGATATGTCCTTCGCCCATGGTCTCGTTCCATTTTGTCTCGCCGATCGCCAGCAGTGGTGGCTTGCCACCATTCGGTATACCGACCACCGCGACATCCACCTCGAAATTGCTTCGGTAGCGGCATCGTGAACCAGCCCGTGCCCGACCTTGGCCGGAAGCTCGGCGAACATGTCGGCAGAGTGATACAGGGCCCAATCCCGGCAGGTTTGTTCGAAGTGCGGACCGAGCACATTGCTGATGAACCGGCGTTGGCTGGCTCGCCACACCCGGTCCGCGGGCTTCCGGGCCGCTCCAATTGGTCCCACACCGGCCGCATGATCGCGTGATAGAAGCGAATCAGCGGTTCGGCGATGCGGAAGGTGGACCGGTTGTTCCGGAAGATGTCGGCATCTCGGAACAGCAGTCCTACATCCTCTAGCACATTCAGGGGATGGGCGATATCGGGAGCTTTTCGTTCCAAGTAGTTCGCGATTCCGCCGCGTGTCGAGTTCCCGTCGGCCACCGCACCCAGAACCGACAAATACAGTGCCGTATCACGTAATTCGGGTTCCTCGGCAAGCAGATAGCGCGGCTCCCGGAACAGTGGAGTCTCCGGATTCAGCACCGTACGAATGACCAGTCGTCGAAGTCTTCCGGTCCGTGCGGTGTATCGCCGCGAGCGAATTCGCGGCGGTAGGCGGGAGTGCCGCCGACCCAGGTGTGGATCCGGTAACTCCCAGAACTGTGTGGCCAGTTTGTAGTCGAGCGGATGAATGACCAGTTCCAGTCCCGCCCGCTCAGTGGTGCGTTGCCGGAGAGGATGCGCCCCATGAACGACAGCGCGGATCCGCACAGCAATATCCGGGTGCGAGAGGCATGGCGTTGCGCACGGCGTGGACGCAGCGCCTCCTCGATGATCGACGGCAGTTCCGGATTGGCCTTTGCGAGGTAGGGAAACTCATCGTTCACCACCGGAATCGGCCGTTCGCTGCCCAGCTCGAGTAGTGCGTCGAACACCTCGGCCCAGTGATGGAAGTGGAACGACGTCGTCGGCCGCACGTGTTCGGTGAGGGCGGCGCTGATGCGTCGAAGTGATTCGGGATCGGTGGCCTCGGTGGCGCCGAAATAGAACCCGCCCGCCGCCTGGCAGATCGCTTCGAGCAGAAAGGTCTTGCCTTGGCGGCGTCGGGTCGTGTTCGCACGGTCTACCACGATTCAGGCGCAACCCTCCGCTATCGATGCCGGAATTGCGCATATGCGGGACGAGGTCATGCCGGTGCTCGAGGACACGCCGGGCTGTACTGGTTTGTCCCTGCTGGTCGATCGCACCTTCGGTCGTTGCATCTCCACCACCGGCTGGGAGTCCGATGCCGCGATGCACGACGACGTGCGGGAGTTCCGATCGGGCGTGATCGCCTGACGCGTCCAGCATCCGGTGGAACCGGGGGCGAGTTGTCCGCGTCTACACTTTCGAGCGGTTATCGAAGTCCGGCGGCGGCGCCGGCCGGGGGCCGCAGTCGAGGAGTATGGAGTGGCCGGCTTTCTACAGGTTGATATCGAGGCTTTGGGCAGGGCAGTTCAGCTGTTGCGTAACTCGGAACAAGTGCTGAACGATGCGATGAAGGCGATGGCCCAGGGTGGCCACGGCGATATCGGCACCAAAGAACTCAACGCCGCCGCGGATAGCTTCCAGCGCCGGTGGCACTTCGGAATTCAGCGCATCGGCGAAGCGACCGGCGCCACGGCCGATGGCATATCGCAATGCCATGACGCCTATCAACAGGTCGACACCCAGTTCGCGCAGGCGATTGCGCAGGTATCCGGTGCGATTCCGCCGAACACTTCTCCGCAGACCACAGCGTGAGCGCCGAGGCCAATCCGTACCCGAATCTGGGTTTCAACCCGGTGCCGGGCGCAGCGGACGACGTGGCCGGCCTGCACGGTCAGATCTCGTCGGCCTCCGCCGCGGTCAAGGAAACGAATGGCCTGCTGACTCGCCTGCGTTCCAGCAACGACAGCGTCTGGGTCGGTGACGGCGGCGACGCTTTCCGGGCATCTTTCGACGCGACGCTCGCTCAGGACCTCGGCTATGCACAAAGCTCGCTGGAACGCGCGGTCGGTCTACTCGGTGAATGGCATTCCGGACTGGTCGCATTCCAGGAGACCGCGAAGGGGTTGGAGACCGAAGCGGCCACGGCTCGCGGTGATCACGCGAAAGCCCTGACGGCACTGCAACAAGCCCAAGCGAATCCCGATCTCGGCTTGGCGAATATGCAGTTCACGGATCGGGATCAACTGGCCGACGCGCAGCGGCGGTTGGATGCCGCTGCGGCGCAAGTCTGTTCGGCGAGCACCGCGGTCGACAATGCCCAAGGCGCGATCGATGCCATCATCAAACGGGCACACGACCTGGAGACCGAACACAACGGCCTCGCCAAGCGGATCGCATCCGAACTGGATGCAGCCGCAAAAGATTTCGCGCCCAGTCCGCCGGGCAAGAGCATTTGGGACAAGATCAGCGATGCGGTGAAGGGCGTCGGTAAATGGATCAGTGACCACAAGAAACAGATCCACGACATTCTCTCCGGAATATCGGCAGTGACGGGGTTACTCGCATTGGTCACTCCGCCCCCGGCGGATGCGATTTTCGGTGCGATCGCACTGGTTTCCGGTGCGGGTGCCCTCGCGATGGACTTTCTGGATCCGGATGTTCGCGATGCTTTAGGAGGAGTTCTGCAGGGCGACTTCAGCAAGGACAATCTCACGAAGATCGGAACAACCGTGGGCTTGGATTCGCTGGCTGTCATTCCCGGCGGAACGGGTGTTCTGAAAGGCGCGGGTGCGGCCTTCAAAGCGACTGAAGAGTCGGGGGGTGTGTTCAAGGCGTTCGCCGAGGGTGCGCAGTCGCCCGGTCTGATGTCGAAGGGGCTGAACAAGATCCCCAGGCCGGACGGGGTCACGAACTGGCTGAAGGAGATGAGCGCGGGCAATGGACACGGCCCGGGTGTCGGAACACCCCTGTCCGGAATCGAATTGGTCTCCCGCGCTGCCAAGGCAGGTCTCGGTGGGGGAAAGATGATCACCGGCGGTTGGGAGCTTGCCAATGACTGACGTCGGACTCGACATCTGGATACCGGACGGGTTCATCGAGCTGCCACTGACCGATATCGATCGAAACATCTCGGTGGTGGCGGATGTGGCGAATGACCTGCCGGATCCTGCCATCAGGGATATGGCGGCCGGGGTGCTGCCGATGATCGCGGTCCTGCTGCACGATCTGGTCCAGCGGGATGTGCGGTACTGCGGCGTCGGCCGTCACCTAACCACGACCGGAAGCCTGATCACCTCGTGTATCAGCGTCTGCCTCTATGAGTCGGGAGACGAAAAGCTCAATCCGCGCCTGGTCTTGAAAGACCTTGTGGAATCCCGAATTTCCGCCGGCGACGACCTGGGCCGGATCGAATTGGTGGATGTCGATACCCGTCCGGTTCTCTTCTCCGAGCGGACCTGTGAGCTTCCCGCCCCACAGTTTCCGGGGTCGCCGTATCAATCCGAGACTGCCGCGACCTACCAATTGGAAGCGGTGGTGCCCGCCGAATCCGGAACGGCCGTCGCCGCGATCGAGCTGTCCACCGCCTACGTCGACGACGGAGTGGAGTTCCGGCGGATGGTATTCGATATGGCTCGGTCGGTGGATTTTCGGACGAGCACGGCTTCGTTGAGTTGGTAAGGACATCGTCATCGTGACAACTGCGCCGCCACCGGCGGCAACTCTCCCTGCAACGCAGGCAGCTCTCCGCAAGGGCAGGGTGTGGCCGTGGGTAGCACTCGTACTCGGCATCATCAGCATTCCCGCGTGGATAGCCGTGGTCACTGTCGGCGATCAAGATGCTGCGCTACGTTCCGTCGTTCCTGTTGCGACGGTCGTCGGCGCGGTGCTGTTCTGCGGCGGTGTGCTCGGAGCCGTCATGCTGTGGATCCGGCGGCGCAAGGTACGCAGCCTCCGGCGGCATCCGTGGTACTCATACCGGATTCGGTATCAGCAGGTGGGACGGTACGAGTATGTGCACCTGCTGGGCGGGCAAGGGGAGACGCTGTCGACGCTGATCTTGAGTACCTGGTCGAGCCAGGTCGGAAAGCTGGTCAACGCAGCAACGTCCGAAATTTGGTTCGCCGGGGATCCGCAACGCTTCGGGGTTGTATCGCAGCCCGGTGGAGGCGACATCTGCTACGCCTATCGCAGTCGGCCTCCGGTTGCCCCAGACATGAACACTCCGGGTGATTCCGCGGTCGACTCCCAGGGCGAACCCGTCCGATGCGGAAGTCTGAAGGACGCCGCATTCCCCTCACCGCGAAAGTTGCGTCGTGTCTGCGGGTTCGGCCTCGACTGGGTTGTGCACGCCGGTGGTGGTACCGCCATTGCGCTCGTGCTGAGCCCCGGCTTCTCGGCGGAAGCTCTGCGCGCCGGTGCTTTTCAGTCGATCGGCTTCAATCCGTTCATCGCCCTGTGCTGTTTCGCGGCGATCTCCTTCGTGGACCGTGTGGTACTGCAATCGGTCGCGCACACCACGGTCGGCAAGGCGGTGGTCGGCCTGGTCGCCATCCAGCCCGACACCGGACGATATCCCACTTTCGGCAGGCTGCTGGCCACCTGGTTGTTTCATCTCTACCTGCCGCTCGCGCTGTTCGGAGACGGTGCCGGTCCCGATCGTCTCGGCAACTACTTCATGACCGCCGTCCGATGGCGCGATCTGCGTGCACCGGCGAGTAGGGAACTGGTGTGAGGTGAGTCGCGGCGGTGTGGTACACCGCCGCGCACTCGTCTTATCGGAGTGGAACCTAGACGCCGTATTCGGCTTCGAGCCGCGCTCAATCGATTCGGGCGAACTCCTGTTGCACATCCATCATGCGAGTGACTTCCCGGCAGATGTCATCGGTCGACGCGGGATCGATGCGGAATTCGTTGTACTGCTGACGATAGGTGTAGCGCCCGTCGCCCTCGACATCGAACCAGCTGAGATATTGCGGGGGGTAGGGACGTGGGTGCTGCAGCCCGCACCGGACCTCGATGTGGCCCGCGCCCGCACGCGGCGCTTTGAGCAGCCTCTTCATCCGGTCGGTGGTGGTTTCCCTCGTGCCCGTCCAGGAGTCGAGATCGGTGCGGATACGGTCGAGACTCTCGATCAGGGCGGGTTGCCGCCCGGCCGGGAGATTGCCGAGCACAGCGCCGAACACCTTCGACACAATGGCGGCACTGCCCGCCTCGATCACCACGTTGCCCCCGTAATCCGCTACGGGACCGGGCCTTTGCACCAGCGTCACGCCGACTGTGGTGTCGACGGCGGCGTAGATTCGGACGGGGCGCTTTCGAGTTCCCGTGAGTAACAACGAGATCGCGGGGTTCGTGGCGACCCGTAAGGCGGCGGACAGGTCCGGGTCGAAGCCCTTCGGCATCCTGGTCCGCAACTCCCGGCTCATCTGCTCGTACTCGCTCTGCCACTGTGCCGACGAACGCAGTTGAATCGGGTACGGGTATCTATCCTTGCCCGTCTCTTTCCACACGTGCATGAATTCGTCCGGTGTGAACTCCCATTTCACCGCTGACGCCCCTCATCGGGGCGAAACTGCGCTGCGGGTGCGTCGGCGCCGATGGCCTCCGGAAGAGTTCGTTCGCGACGGCCCAGTAGTTCCTCTTCTCGATCCATGATCAAGTAGTCGGGAGTCTTGTGCTCCCGCTCGGCCTCGTCCTTCTTGCCGGCGCCACCCATACCGCCCATGCCGGGCATGCCGCCGAGCCCGGGCTGTCCAGGGCGTGCACCGAAAGCGCTTGCGGCAACCGGATTTCCACTGCTGGGCACTCCGGGGATGCTTCGGCCCGGCCCGCCCGACTGGGCGCCGCTCGAACCGCCATGCGTGCCATAGGAGCCGACACCGGACCCCGGCCCACCTCCGCCATATCCCGCGGCATTCGTGGAATCAAGCCCCGACGGCCGGGTATCGCTGCCGGGGAGAGACGACGTGGCAGGGCTCGATGCGTTCTGGCTGCCAGGCTGATCGGAGCTCTGCCCGGACTGGGATGCACTGGCGGGGTCGGTCTGTTGTGAAGCATCCGGATCGGACTTGTCGGTGGCATCACCCGGTTTGTGCTCGTCCCCCTCGGAATTGGGGCCACCCGGATTCCCTGAATTGTTTATTCCGTTGCCGCTGTTCGACAGTCCGCTGTTGGGTGGGTTCGTGCCGTCACCACCAGGATTGTCGACGGGGACGAAGGTAGGGACCCCGTCGCCCGCAGGCCGGTACGTGGGGTCGTAGTTGTTGTGCATGGCGTCGATCGCCTGTTGGAGCTTCTCGGCATCGGCCTTGCCCTTGTCGATCGTCGGAGCCGGCGGGGCAGCGCCGAGTGCCCGAGTCAGTATATCTGCCGCAGTGGTTGCGGGCGCCGACGTCGTATCGGGCGGGGGCACGGCCAATTTGGCTGCCTCGGCGCCGTAGGCCGCAGCGGTGATTCGGGCGCCGACCGTGGTGATGACCTCTTGGACATCGTTGGCCTGCTGCACGAACTTTTTGGCGGCGTCGGCGGCGGCGCCGGCGAACTGGCCGTGAAAGCCGTCGGACAGCTCTTTCTGGATAGATATGTTCAAACCGAATAAGCCGCCACCCAGTGCGGCGGCGATATTATGCCAGCTTTTTGCATGGTCATGCATTACGTCCGACTTGATGCTGTTGACCATTGTGTAGATCGTCTGATGGTCAAGGCTTTCCCAGGGTTCCAAGTCTTTGATATACGACGGATCCGTGCTTTGGTGGTGAATGCCTTGCTGAACTTGTTGCGCGCCGCGTTGAGCCTGGTCTGCGGATTTCCGATCCTCTATCGCCCTCACATTGACACCGAGAAGTGGGGTCAAGATGGCTGCGCCTGGGTCGGATTGATTGTCTGTGCCCACGATCAGTTATCCTTGCCGATCTCGGACTCGATATTCGATGCAATATTCAGCAAGTTCTCACATGGGCGGGCAGCTTGCGGATCATTCGATGAAACCGCAACCTGCGCAAATCCTACTTTGGTGCGGAGGTCGATCTGGCACATACTTTGCACCTGCGGGTCGCGAACCCACATGGCTTCACGGCCGTTTATGGTCACCGGCTCACTGTAACTGCGCACCTTGGTCAGGTCTTCATCCCAGGTCGCGTTACCGGAATTCACCGAAAGCGAGTTATAGTTGATCGAACTACCGGAATCCGAATCGAAACTACAAGTAAGAAAGCTGATTTCGGCGATCTGATCGTGACCACGCTTTCGAGTGCTCGGGTCGAATCCCGATTTTCGAATCGTATCGTCGCTGATCCAGGTGCATGGATCGAAGACTACCGCTGGCCTCCCGCTGGTCATGTGTACGTCATGCTGAGACGGCGGCTGTAGTTTCGGATTCGTCAGGGTCGGGCGCGTTGCAACTGAGCGCGGAGAAGGTTGGGTCGTGCTGTCCGAGGATGCCGAACTTCCGCCGTTGTCCGTGCATCCGCTGAGCGACGCCACTGCTGCCACTGCCACTGCGGTAGCGAAGATCGAAGATCGGATCGCTGTCATTTGCTGCCCCCTGTTATGGCACTTTCGATCGCGTGTGCGTTCGCGGATTCGGTGTCGTCGATAAGCTGCGCGGCCCTCAAGTAGGCGGCGGCCATTGTGAGCGCTGCAGTTTTCATACTGTTCAAGACGTCGATCAGGCTCGACGCTTTCGAAGAGAATCCGGACTGAAGGTCCGTAGCCGATTGGAAGTCGCCGAAACCTGTCAGCTGCGTGAGGAGTTGGGCGCTCTTGATCTGCGGATTGATCGTTGTACCTATGAACCGAACGTATACGTTCGCGCATCTCCGTGCGGCTTCAGGCTCCATCTTGAAGGTGCCCGTCGCCGCCTGCTGGTATAGAGCGTTCGCAGTCGACTGTCCTACATCCACCGGCGTCCCTCCCTTGCTCGTTCGCTCACCTTACTGGACGTTCGGTCGGCCCTCTTGGTTCCCTCGACTGCGCGATCTGCTGTGCCGACCGCGCGAAAGATGCAATCCTTGCTGGGGTTATGCGGGGATCGAATGAGATTCCGCAGTGATGGGGCAGTGGGGGATTGCGTGGTGATGTGCTGCCACGGTCGAAGCGAACCTGAAGGGAGGCAGGCATGTCGGAGTGTGGTTCCACGTTGCCCAGGCGGCAGCTCGGGCGGTATCTGCGCAACGGGCGTGAGGAGTGCGGGTTGACGCTGCATCAGGCGGCCGCGCTGATTCAGCGCAGTGCGAGTACGTTGCAGCGGATCGAGCGGGGGAGG
>NZ_BAFQ01000040.1 GCF_000308375.1 Nocardia aobensis NBRC 100429
ATATCGAACCGATGGGCCCGGCCGATATCGCGCGCTGCGTCGAACTGGAACTGCTGCTCTTCCCCGAGGACGACCCCTGGCCGGACGTGGCCTTCCGCTCGGAGCTGGCCGGCTCGCACAATCGCTATCTGGTGGCGCGCGACGATGCCGGGCGCATGCTCGGGTACGCGGGCATCGCGCTGCTGGGCACAGCCGACCATCCCGAGGCCGAGATCCACACCATCGGTGTCGATCCGGACGTGCACCGTGGGGGAATCGGGACCGTGCTGTTGCGCGCGCTGCTGGCCGAGGCCGGACGGCGCGGTGGACCGGTCTTCCTCGAGGTGCGGACCGACAATGCGCCGGCCATCGCGCTCTACGAGAAGCATGGCTTCCACATCATCGGCCTGCGCAAGAGCTACTACCAGCCCAGCGGTGCCGACGCGTTCACCATGCGCCGCCCGGCCATGACCGGATTCCCGCACCCGGGCGCCGAGCGCGCCCACGACTCCGAGGTCCTGTCATGATCGTCCTGGGTGTCGAAAGTTCGTGTGACGAAACCGGTGTCGGCATCGTGCGCCGCCATCCGGACGGCACCTGCGAACTCCTCGCCGACGAGGTGGCGTCCAGCGTCGACCAGCACGCGCGGTTCGGTGGAGTGGTTCCCGAGATCGCCTCGCGCGCCCATCTCGAGGCCATCGTGCCCGCCATGCGGCGCGCCCTGTCGACGGCGGGGATCGCCAAGCCGGATGCGCTGGCCGTCACCATCGGACCGGGCCTCGCCGGTGCGCTGCTGGTGGGCGTGGCGGCCGCGAAAGCCTATGCGGCGGCCTGGGATATCCCGCTGTTCGCCTTGAACCATCTCGGCGGGCACGTCGCCGTCGACACCCTCGAACACGGTCCGATGCCGCCGTGTGTGGCTCTGCTGGTTTCCGGCGGGCACACCCATCTGCTGCACGTGACCGACCTGGCCGAGCCGATCGTCGAAATGGGCAGTACCGTCGACGATGCCGCCGGCGAGGCGTTCGACAAGGTGGCGCGACTGCTGGACCTCGGCTTCCCGGGCGGCCCGGCGCTGGATGCCGCTGCGGCTCACGGTGATCCGGCCGCGATCGCCTTCCCGCGCGGGATGACCGGGCCGCGTGATCCGCGGTACGACTTCTCCTTCTCCGGTCTCAAGACCGCCGTCGCCCGCTATGTCGAGGCGGCCCAGCGCAACGGGACCGAACTGCCGATCCCCGATATCGCGGCCTCGTTCCAGGAGGCCGTGGCCGATGTGCTGACCATGAAGGCCGTGCGCGCGGCGCAGGACGTCGGTGTGGACACGCTCGTGCTCGGTGGCGGCGCGACCGCCAACTCCCGCATCCGGTCGATGGCCGAAGAGCGATGCGCGGCCGCCGGTCTGACCCTGCGGGTGCCCAAGCCGCGCCTGTGTACCGACAACGGCGTCATGATCGCCACCCTGGGCGCCCACGTGATCGCGGGCGGCGCCGAACCGTCCCCGTTGACGGTCGCGACCGACCCGGGACTTTCGGTGTCCACCAGCCAGATTCGCTGACGCCGTCTCGGAGACGATTCCTTCGACTCAGTCCTCGGGCTGCACGGTCGTCGTGCCGGGCGCCGCCGGCCGTCCGGACGGAACGGGATCACCCGGCTCGGTGGGCTGGGCCGGGTCCGAATCCGCGGACCCGGAACTCGACCGCGGCAGCACCGGAACCCGGGTGTTGCCCGGCTTGGTCGGCGCGGCCCCCGGCGTCGGGGTGTTCGGTGTACTCGGGCCGGGCGTAACCGGTTGCGGCGTGGTGGTCCCCAGCAGCGGACCCAGCAGATGCGGCAGGTTGGGCGGCAGCGGAATCTGCGGCAGATTCGGATCCGGCCGCAGTACCGGCGCGCTGGTGGTCGGCGTGACCGGCGGGACCTGATCGGCATTGGTCGTCGGCAGCGAACTGCCCGGCGAGGTGCCGGGTGCCGAACTGCCCGGCTGGGTGCTGCTCGCCGGCGGATGTTCGGTCCGGCTCTGCCCGGTGCCGTCCGCCGGTGTGCCCGCGGGCGTCGGAGTCGGCGCGGGTGTGGTGGTCAGCTGGGTATCGGTCGTCCCCGCCGGGGTCACATCCTGATGGGCGGTCGGCACGAGTTCCTTGACGCCGTAGCCGACCACGAGACCGACCACCACGACCGCGCCGACGAGGGTGCCGATCACCTTGGTGAAGGTTCCGGCCGATCCGTCGCTCCCCAGCGCGATCGGGGAGAAGGTGGAGGGCTGGGCCGAATCGGCCACCAGCGCCGCCCCTTTCGCGGTCACCGCCTCCGGCTCCGGAACCGAGACCACGGGGATGTCGAGCAGTGCGTCGAGTCCCTCGACCAACGACGCGATATTGGCGCCGCCGCCGATGATCGCCACCGCCTCCGGGACTTTCGGCGCGCGTGCGAAGACCGCCCGGGCGTAGTCGGCCGCCTCGTGCAGCAGATCGGCGATCAGTTCGGCGAAATCGGCGCGGGTCAGCTTCAGCGGCTGCCCGGCGACGTGGTCGATGGTCACCGCCGGGGCGATGGACAGATGCTCCTTGGCCGCCCGGCTGCGATTGATCAGCATGTTCCGGTTCGGCCGGGTGCCGCGGCGGGCGAAATGGCAGTCCAGCAGATGGTGGTAGATCAGCTCGTCCACCGCGGAGCCACTGATCGCTTCGGTGCGCTCGGAACGCAGCACGGTGTCGTCGGCCAGATCGGCCACGGTGACCGTCGTACCGGAGGCGCCGAGGTCGATCACCGCCACCGTCTCGTAGCGGTCGAGCAGGCCGGTGTCGCGCAAATAGGTCAGTGCCGCAGTACTTTCGGGGATGAGCTGCACATCCCGGCGCTGCCGGCCGATCGCGGCGCGAATCGCCATCGCCTGCTCGCGATCGCGGTAGGCGACCGCGATGGCGCCGGCCGGGACGGGCTGGGTCTGCGGCGCCGAGGCGCCGGGCGAGTGCGTGCCGACGCGGTGCAGATAGTCGCGGGGCATCTGCGTGGTCATCAGTTCGATCGACGAGGCGACCAGATCACCCGGATCGGAATGTGCCACATCCGCCGACACGACGCGGTAATCGAAACTCTGGGCACCGTTGGGCGCGGTGGCGACGACGGCCGAGCAGACGACCTCGTTCCCGGCGGAGATACCGAGGGATGTTCGCATGTTCACCTCCCTTCTCGAGCTGGTCGAGCGGACGGCCATGGTGGTACCGACCATCTCGAACGGACATCAGGGGCATCCGCTGTGCGGCGAATACTCCGCGCGCGGATCGGGACGGGTCTTCCTCCGTCGGGGGGCGGTCCGGTGAGGCGCCATACCGTCAGGCTGTCGGTCCCATCAGGTGCGATCCGTTTTCAGGGTCGGGACCGGCCGTCGATCACGTGCGGTCTTGTTCTCGTCTCAGGTGTGCGCGAGGTCGTCGCGCGATGGGTGAAGCTGTTGTACTCGGCGGATCGCGTGACGGCTACGCCCGATGGGCACGCCGTAACGACACAGCTGTCGTACGACATGACCGATCACGGAACCGTCTTACATACTGTCACAATCCGTTATCCGAACGTTACAGATTTTTCGGATCAATTGCCACGCCCTCGGGTGTGTCGTGAAGTCAGCACTGCCCACCCTTGAGCGCTGGCACTCTCATGTATAGAGTGCTAGTCGGCACTGGTTGTGCTCAGGTGCCAGCTCGACTTTGGGCAAGGGTCCCGGCACCCGCGACGACGGGGCTGTGCGCAGGGTCGGCACGGCGGTAGTGGTAACGCTCCACGAACGCCGCATCAACACCGTGACCAAACCGTGAGTCCGGGGAACAGCCCCGGACGACCGAATCCCCTGAAAGTGGAGGGCTCAACGTGGCGAGCGTGAACATCAAGCCGCTCGAGGACAAGATCCTCGTCCAGGCCAACGAGGCCGAGACGACGACCGCCTCCGGCCTGGTCATCCCCGACACGGCGAAGGAGAAGCCCCAGGAGGGCACCGTCGTCGCCGTAGGACCCGGCCGGTGGGACGAGGACGGCGAGAAGCGCATTCCGCTGGACGTCAAGGAAGGCGACGTCGTCATCTACAGCAAGTACGGCGGCACCGAGATCAAGTACAACGGCGAGGAGTACCTGATCCTGTCGGCGCGCGACCTGCTGGCCGTCGTCGACAAGTGATGACCGACCGATGACCCTCGCGGCCGTCGCGATTCGGATCGCACCGTAACGATCACTGCCCCGGTGCCCCACGCGTGGGCCCCGGGGCAGTGATCGTTGTGACTCCTGCTTCCGGCCGCGGGTCGTCGCAGGCCCGTCCACCACTCCCACCCCAAGGACATCTCAACCATGGCAAAGCAGATCGAGTTCGACGAGAAGGCTCGTCGGGCAATGGAACGCGGCGTCGACAAGCTGGCCGACGCCGTCAAGGTCACCCTCGGCCCGCGTGGCCGGCACGTGGTGCTGGCCAAGGCGTTCGGCGGCCCCACCGTCACCAACGACGGCGTCACCATCGCGCGCGACATCGACCTCGAGGATCCCTTCGAGAACCTCGGCGCGCAGCTGGTCAAGAGCGTCGCCACCAAGACCAACGACGTCGCCGGCGACGGCACCACCACCGCCACCGTGCTGGCCCAGGCCCTCATCAAGGGCGGCCTCAAGAACCTCGCCGCCGGCGCCAACCCGATCGGCCTCGGCGCCGGTATGAGCAAGGCCGCCGACGTCGTGTCCGAGGCCCTGCTGGCCGCCGCCAAGCCGGTCTCCGGCGAGAAGGCCATCGCCCAGGTCGCCACCGTCTCCTCGCGCGACGAGGAAATCGGCGAGATGGTCGGCAAGGCGCTGACCACCGTCGGCAAGGACGGCGTGGTCACCGTCGAGGAGTCCTCCACGGTCAGCACCGACCTGGAGATCACCGAGGGCGTGCAGTTCGACAAGGGCTACCTGTCGGGCTACTTCGTCACCGATCCCGACAAGCAGGAAGCCGTCCTCGAGGACGTCCAGGTGCTGCTGCACCGGGAGAAGATCAGCTCGCTGCCCGACTTCCTGCCGTTGCTCGAGAAGATCGCCGAATCCGGCAAGCCGGTGCTGATCATCGCCGAGGACGTCGAGGGCGAGGCGCTGTCCACCCTGGTCGTCAACGCCATCCGCAAGACCCTCAAGGTCGTCGCGGTCAAGGCGCCGTTCTTCGGTGACCGCCGCAAGGCGTTCCTCGACGACCTGGCCGTCGTCACCGGTGGCACCGTGATCAACCCCGACCTGGGCATCAGCCTGCGCGAGGCCGGTCTGGACCTGCTCGGCCACGCCCGCCGCGTGGTCGTCACCAAGGACGAGACCACCATCGTCGACGGCGCCGGCACCCAGGAGGCCATCGATGCCCGCGTCGCGCAGCTGCGCGGCGAGATCGAGGCCACCGACTCCGACTGGGACCGCGAGAAGCTGGAGGAGCGGCTGGCCAAGCTGTCCGGCGGCGTCGCGGTCATCAAGGTCGGCGCGGCCACCGAAACCGCGCTCAAGGAGCGCAAGTACCGGGTCGAGGACGCGGTCAGCGCGGCCAAGGCCGCGGTCGAGGAGGGCATCGTCTCCGGTGGTGGAACCGCACTGGTGCAGGCGGCCACCAAGCTGGTCGAACTGCGCGACTCGCTGACCGGTGACCAGGCCATCGGCGTCGAGGTCGTGCGGCAGGCGCTGCGGGCGCCGCTGTACTGGATCGCCACCAACGCCGGTATCGACGGTGCGGTCGTGGTCAGCAAGGTCAGCGAGGGCAAGGACGGCTTCAACGCCGCCACCCTGACCTACGGCGACCTGATCACCGACGGCGTCGTCGACCCGGTCAAGGTCACCCGCTCCGCGGTCCTCAACGCCACCTCCGTGGCGCGGATGGTGCTCACCACCGAGAGCGCCGTGGTCGACAAGCCGGCCGAGGAAGAGGCGGGCGACCACCACGGTCACGCGCACTGAATTTTCGGCCTCGGTATTTTCGGCCTCCACTTCGCTCCGGCGGGGTTGCGGCCCCCTAGGGCTCGTCGATCGGCACCCGTTGCTTGCTCCTTCGTCGCGTACGCAACGGGCACCGATCGACGAGCCGGGCCGCAACCCGTGGGGGTTGGGTCGGGCCGACAATTTTCGGTGACGGCAGCTTGTGTAACGCCAACGGCCCGTTCACGTTCGAAACGTGAACGGGCCGTTGGCGTTTTGTGGTGAGACCGCGAGGGATCCTCGCTGGAGCCGTGGCGGCTGCGCCGGGGGCTCAGTTGAGGGAGGTGGGGCCGGGTTCCTCACCGTTGCGGTGAGCCGGTGGGCGAATGTGTCGTGCGGCGGGGGCGTGATCGTCGGCGATCGCGGCCAGGAGCCGCGTGCGGAGGGTGGCGGGTGGCTGGACGGCCGACGCCGAGGCGAACAGGGTAAGAGCTTCTCTGGTCAGTTGCACTTCCGTGTCGAAGTCCGCGCGCAGTACCGGATCGCCGGAGTCGAACAGCTCCTGCACCGCGCGCTGGTCCTCGTCGCCGATCGATCCGAGCGCGACCGTATGCGCGAGATCGATCTGGCTCTCGTTCATCTCACGTCACTCCCAAACTCTTTTTCAGTCGTGTCAATCCGTCCCGAATCCGGGACTTGACGGTCGGTAACCCTACTCCGAGGTAAGTAGCCACCTCGGCATATGTCCGGCCGCCGAAATACGCCAGCGAAATGGCCTCGCGCTGGGTTTCGGTGAGGGTGGCGAGGCTCTCGCGTACGGCCTGTTGTTCGAGTCGGCGGCCGACTTCCTCGGTGACCTCGTCGAATTCGTTGCCGAGAGTCGCGGCGCCGTAGGTGACCTCGCGCTGGGCGTGCGCCTGTTCGGCACGGACACGGTCGACGGCGCGCCGATGCGCGAGCGTCATCAGCCAGGTCACCGCCGAACCCTTGGCCGGGTCGAAATTGGCTGCGGTGCGCCAGATCTGGAGGTAGACCTCCTGGGTCGTCTCCTCCGCGTAACCGGAATCGTGGAGGACACGCAGCACCAATCCGAATACCCGGGCGCTCGTGCGGTCGTACAGCTCGGCGAATGCTTGCCGATCGGCCCGGCCGCAGCGCTCCAGAAGTGCCGCCAGCTCGATACTTTCGCTTGCGCGTGCCGTGATCGCAGAGTCCACACTCGGTGTGGCCACCCGACCGTCCCCGATGGATCCTTGGAACGAGTCGCCCTCTGCGGCCGGCGGCCGCGTTGTCACAACGCTCCATTCTGTGTCATCGGCCACTACCGTAGCGCGCCGCTATGACCTCCTTCCGGGTGGGGTGCGTCGGGCAACGCACCTGTGGCCCAGCGGATTTCGCGCATAAAACGACACGCCGAGGAGTGTATGGAGACACGCCGTGACACGCCGACGACTTTCACGAAACGCTGAGGCTTGGGTGCGGCTATTGGTCTACATGCGGCAGGCGAATCGGCGGTGGCCGAGAACCTGCGCCTGTACCGTTGTCGCCGGCCACGTTCAGTGGCCGGGTGTTTGCTAGGTATTCGGCGCCCCAGCTGGTTCGGATCGGTCCGGTGCGACCGAATTTCGCGTGCGCCGGTCAGACGGCCATCCGGCGGCGATTGCGCCGGGCGTGGAGCTCGCGTTCGGTCTCCGACATGCCGCCCCAGATGCCGTACGGCTCGCTGACCTTCAGGGCATGGCTGCGGCACTGCATGAGCACCGGGCAGGTCCGGCAGATCTCCTTGGCGCGCAACTCCCGCTGGGTGCGCGCGCGTCCGCGCTCGCCGTCGGGATGGAAGAAGACGGAGGAGTCCACACCGCGGCAGGAGCCGCGCATCTGCCAATCCCAGATGTCGGCGTTGGGACCGGGGAGGTGGGTGGGCATGGGCATGGTGAACTCCTCATGGTGCGAGCTCGTCGGCGTTGTCGAGCGGTGCTTGGCAGCAGCGGTCTGTCCGGACCCTGGGGCGGGGGCGACAGTGACCTCGCCGAGATCGGGCTCGGACCGTATCGCCGATCTCCGGCGATCGCAGTACGCGGTCGCCGCAATTTCGCGCGGCGCCGACGACGGCGATGAAGTACGTTAGGTCGCACAGTGAAATCACGTCAATAGATACGTCGATAGTGATCGCAATTCCGGCAGATCTCAGATTTAACCTGTGCGCTGTTTACTTTCCGGACCGGGAAAGCGATACTGACCGGTTGACTTGTTTCGCGGGTATTGCGGCGTGTCTGTAGATTCTCACATTTTCCCAGCTCACGCAGTGCTTAGCGGAAGAAATGACCTGTTGTGCTTGCCAACGCTGGGGAGTGTGATATGTGATGTGGCACACTGGTCCCCGTGGCGCGGAAGAAGTCCGGATGGCCGAGTCGGGGCGGGCAGGTTAATAATCCGAAAAGCATGCGAATTTCGCTTCGGTGCGCCGGCGGTTAGCTCGTTGCAGATTTACCTGATGGAAACACGATGCCGCCGGTTTTTCGCTGAAAAATAGCCCGTGCGCGGTTCTGGGTACCGCACTCCTCCGGATAAGGTGCGCTGGTGTTGGATTTGTCCCCGCGAGTCGGCGGGTTGCTGGACTCCGGCAGCGCGCCCGTACTGGCCGACGCGGCGTTCGGCGGCCGCCCCGGGATCGCGCAAGCGGATCTTCCCGCCGCCACCGACCCCGCCGGAACCTGGCTGCGGGCGGTCGTCCTCGGTGGTCAAGGGCGATATGCGGCGGCACGCACCGAATTGCTGCGGGCCGCACGGCTGACCCGGGATCCGGTACTCGGCTCGCTCGTGGCCTCCACCGAGGCGTCGCTGCTGCGCCAGCTCGGCTGGCATGCGCGCGCGGCGATTCTGGACGGGCGTGCGGCGGCGCTGGTCGTGAACCTGCCGGTGGGGAGGGCGGCCGATCCGATGCGCGCCGCGGCGGTCTGCGACGCGCTCACCGGATTGGCCGCGGACGCGCTCGGGACCGGGCAGCCGCGGGTGTCCGCACGATTGCTGCGGCGCTGTCGTGACGAAGTCGATCGCGCGCCCGCGGATCTGCGAACCCTGGTGCGCTGGCATTGGGTCAGCGCCGAAACCGCCCTTGCCGCACCCGGTATGGGACTGGTTGCCGAGCCTGCCCTGGCTCATGCCGAGGCGGCGGTGGCCGCGGCCGAGCGGATGGGATCGGTTCGGCATCAAGTGAAGTCGCGGCTGCTGGTGGCCGCCGCGGCGGCGGGTGACGGTGACATCGATCGCAGCCGCGCCATGGCCGAGCTGGTCGATTCCGACTGCGCCGCACACGGATTGCTGCCGCTGCGCTGGGCTGCCGCGATGTTGCGAGCGGGGGTGTGCGAGCCGGCCGCGGCCCGCCGCGCGGCCGCGGAATCGGGTGCGTACGCGCAGATCCTGGCTGGTCGGGGCGGTCGGCTGCGGCTCGGTCCGGAAATCGGGTGAGCAGTGATCCCCCATGTTGTCCGACTCACATAGTTGAGCCGCTATTGTTGGTTCCGTTCCACCGACCGGTGGAAGCACCGGTCGAAATCCGGCCGTGCCACTTGTAACGCCAGGAATATCTCTGACGATGACGCACTCGGGCGAGGAGTTGGACGCCGCCGTAGCTGCTGCAGCTCAGGGCGACCGTTCCGCTTTAGCCCAGGTACTGGAAATCATCCGCCCGCTGGTAGTTCGCTATTGCCGCGCGCGGATCGGTTCCGCGGAGCGTGGGCAGCTCTCCGCGGACGACGTGGCGCAGGAGGTCTGCTTGGCTGTGATGACCGCCCTGCCGCGTTACCAGGACCAGGGGCGGCCGTTCATGGCTTTCGTGTACGGAATCGCCTCGCACAAGGTCGCCGACGCTCATCGCAACGCCGCCCGTAACAAGGCGGACGCGATGGCCGAAGTACCAGATGTCATATCCACCGACCAGGGGCCGGAGCAGCGCGCTCTCGAATCCGAAACGAGCCGGCAGATGAACAGTCTGCTGGCCACGCTACCGGAGAAGCATCGAGAGATCCTGATCCTGCGTTTGGTCATGGGTTTGTCAGCAGAAGAAACTGCTGTCGCCGTGGGCAGTACGGCGGGAGCTATACGAGTGGCTCAGCATCGGGCGCTCGCGAAACTGAAGTCACAAGTGGCGAGGGCAGGTGAAATGTATGGCTAGGGATGGCGAGCGCGGTCGGGGCGACTGGAAGGCGCGGCTTGGATCGCCGAACAGCGGTCCCTATGCCGAGGCATCCGGGGAGTCCGGTGATTCCGGGCCGGTGGATATCGCGGCGGTACGCCGCGACGATGCGCTGATCGACGCCATCGCCGGCGACGGTCCCGTCGCGACCGACAGTGCCGAGGAGTATCAACTCGCGAGCCTGCTCGCGAATTGGCGGGCCGATATCGTCGAGACTCCGATGCCGGCCGGTCCCGATCTGGACGCCGTGGTAGCGGCCGTCAACCAGGAGATCGGAGCGCGGGAGGCGAGGGTCAACGCCCATCGCCGTGGCAGATTGCGACTGGTACGTCCGTTGATGGGCGCCGCGGCCGCGGTCGCGGTGATCGCGGGCGGGACGACGGCGTTCTCCTACGGCGCGCAGCCGGGTGATCCGTTGTGGCGGGTGAAGGAGGTCGTGTTCAGCCAGCAGGCGCAGACCACGATCGCCCAGCGCGCCGACGACGATATGACCAAGGCGCAGACGCTGATCGACCAGGGACACCCGGAACAGGCCAAGGCACTGCTGGAGAGCGCTTCCACCAACACGACCCAGGTCGACGACAATTCGCGCAAGCAGGATCTGCAGCTGCGCTGGCAGCATCTGCTGGATCAGCTGAAGACCACCGCCCCCGGGGTGGCCGCCGCGCTGGAGTCGCTGGAGCCGAAGGCCAATACGACGCCGACCACTCCGACCGTGGTCGCGCCGACGACGCCGGGACAGGCCACCAACCCGAGCCAGCACGAGAGCAGCGGTTCCAAGCAGAGCACTCCGGGTCCGGAGATCATGCGCAGCCAGACCGCGCCTGAAACCGGGGCGAACGGTTCGGTACCGGGCACACCGGGCACCGAGCCGGGAAGTGGTTCCAAGCCGCCGACGCAACAGCAGCAGCAACCGCCGACGACTGCCGAGCCGCCGACGCACGAACAGCCGCCGACACAGCAGCAGCCGCCGACCAACGAGCAGCCGCCGACACAGCAGCAGCAGCCGACGAATCAGCCCACCGCCAATTCGCCGACCACCATCGGCGGAGGGGCGGTGGTCCCGCCGACGCAGCCGCAGCAGACCGTCGCCCCGGTCCGCCCGTCGGTGCCCTCGGCGCCGACCGTGGTGGTGCCGCCGGCCGGTGGGGGATTGCACACCGGCATCGGCTAGAGCGACATATCCGGTCGGAACGACGTGTCCGGCCGGACGACATATCCGATACGAGAACCGATCGCCGATTCCGGCGGTCGGATTCGTGTTTTCGGGGGGTAGATGTGCGCGCCGAAATACTCGGCAGAAGTGTGGAAAGTCACACGCCGGACGTGCGCGCGGCTACGCCGACGCGAGCACTGCGCGGCTGTTGCGGAACGGGTCAGGCGTCGAAGCCGTCGAATCCGTCGCCGTGCAGGGCTTCGTTCATCGAGGCATCCGCGTATCCGCGGCAGTAGTCCCACGTCACGTAGGCCTCCGGCGTCGGATCGTAGGCGGGCTCGTGCGGGCGGACCGTGCCGTCGACCAGCAGTTGCAGCAGGTTGGCGCGCAGCATGTCCCAATCGTGGTAGTGGTCCTGCCGGCAATCCTCACAGCTCACCACGAGACCGCGGATGCCCCGATGGGACAGCAGCGCCTCGTACACCGCGAGATCGGCGAGATCCTCTTCGACCGCTAGGCGCTCATGGGGGTCCAACGGCTCCCCAGGCTCAATGGCATCGAGCGCGGCCGACGGGTCGGAGGGATCTCCGGCGAAGGGGTCCGGCGGCAGGCCAGGTGGTAGATGGTCACGCACAATCCCACGGTACGCAGAACCACCCCCTCCGCGCCAGCGCTGAAGGCATTTTGACGCGCTTGTTGCGCGGCTGTCACCCTCGTCCACCACTGTGTCCACCCTGGTCCACCACTGTGTCGGAGGCGACGAGGTCGCCCCCGCAGGCGGCCGATACCATGGATACACAGGCGCCGGGTAGCACGCTTCGGCTCCACCATCCATCAGCTGTTCTCGATCGGTACCGAGGTCCCCGGAAGACGGGGCCGCAGTACCGTATCGGTGCTTTCGAGGTCCAGGAGGGGTCGATCAGATGAGTAGTCCCGTGATGGGCGAACGAGCCGTCCGCCCGCATACGGGTGGTGACGATCCGAACAAGATCGCCATGCTCGGCCTCACGTTCGACGACGTGCTGTTGCTGCCGGCCGCTTCCGATCTGATCCCCAGCTCGGTCGAGACCTCCAGCCGGCTGACCCGCGAGATCACGCTGCGCACCCCGCTGGTGAGTTCGGCGATGGACACCGTCACCGAGGCGCGGATGGCGATCGCCATGGCCCGCGCCGGCGGTATGGGCGTGTTGCACCGCAATCTGTCGGCCGCCGATCAGGCCGCCCAGGTGGAGACGGTGAAGCGGTCCGAGGCCGGAATGGTCACCGATCCGGTCACCTGCCGCCCGTCCGACACCCTCGCCGAGGTCGACGCGATGTGCGCGCGGTTCCGGATCTCGGGTCTGCCCGTGGTGGACGAGACCGGTGCGCTGGTCGGCATCATCACCAACCGCGACATGCGTTTCGAGGTCGATCAGAACCGCCGGGTCGCCGATGTGATGACCAAGGCGCCGCTGATCACCGCCCAGGAGGGTGTCACCGCCGAGGCCGCCCTCGGCCTGCTGCGCCGGCACAAGATCGAGAAGCTCCCGATCGTCGACGGCAACGGCCGGCTGCGCGGGCTGATCACCGTCAAGGACTTCGTCAAGACCGACCAGTACCCGAACGCCACCAAGGACCGCGACGGCCGGCTGCTGGTCGGCGCGGCGGTGGGTGTCGGTGAGGACTCCTGGTCGCGCGCGATGAGCCTGGCCGACGCCGGGGTCGACGTGCTGATCGTCGATACCGCGCACGGCCATCAGGCCCAGGTGCTGCAGATGGTCGCCAAGGTCAAGAACGAGGTCGGCGACCGGATCCAGGTCGTCGGCGGCAATGTCGCCACCCGCGAGGGTGCGGCGGCGCTGGTCGAGGCCGGCGCCGACGCGGTCAAGGTGGGTGTCGGACCCGGTTCGATCTGCACCACCCGCGTGGTCGCCGGCGTCGGCGCCCCGCAGATCACCGCGATTCTCGAGGCCGTGGCCGCGTGCCGCGCCGCCGACGTGCCGGTGATCGCCGACGGCGGCATCCAGTTCTCCGGCGATGTCGCCAAGGCCATCGCCGCCGGTGCGTCGACGGTCATGCTCGGTTCGCTGCTCGCCGGTACCGCCGAATCCCCCGGCGAACTGATCCTGGTGGGCGGCAAGCAGTTCAAGAGCTATCGCGGCATGGGTTCGCTGGGCGCCATGCAGGGCCGCGGACAGGGCAAGTCCTACTCCAAGGACCGCTACTTCCAGGACGACGTGCTGGCCGAGGACAAGCTGGTGCCCGAGGGCATCGAGGGGCGGGTGCCCTTCCGCGGTCCGGTGAACCAGGTCATCCATCAACTGGTGGGCGGTCTGCGCGCGGCCATGGGCTACACCGGTTCGCAGTCGATCTCCGACCTGCAGCAGGCGCAGTTCGTGCAGATCACCGCGGCGGGCCTCAAGGAGAGCCACCCGCACGACATCACCATGACGGTCGAGGCCCCGAACTACACCGGCCGCGGCAAGTAGGAGCCGGAGCGGAGGGGCGAAGCCCCTGCCACGTCAGCTCGGTACGCCGTCGCCGCGGCGGCTTTCCGAACATCGGGAGGCCCCGCGGATCGGGTCCCCATGCCTGCCGTCCGACACGGACCGCCCCCGGCGTATGGCGTACGCCGGGAACTGGGAGGATGGACGCGCGTCGGCGTGAGATCGCCGCGATGTCGTGACGTCGGCGCGCGCAAGTTCGTCGCACACACGGGCGTGGCAGCACACACTAAGGAGAGACATCAGTGCGGGACATGGTCGAGATCGGGATGGGTCGGACCGCCCGGCGTACCTATGAGCTGGACGATGTCGACATCGTCCCCTCGCGGCGCACCCGGTCGTCGAAGCAGGTGTCGCTGGCATGGCAGCTGGATGCCTACCGGTTCGACATCCCCGTGGTCGCGCATCCGACCGATGCGCTGGTGTCGCCGGAATTCGCGATCGAACTGGGCCGCCTCGGCGGACTGGGCGTCATCAACGGCGAGGGACTCTGGGCGCGGCACGCCGATGTGAGCGCGCGCATCGAGCAACTGGTCGAGGTGGCCGAGCACAAGGGTCCCGAGGCCGCGGTCGAACTGCTGCAGGAACTGCACGCCGCGCCGATGCAGCCCGATCTGCTGGCCGCCGCGGTCGCGCAGGTGCGCGCCGCCGGGGTGACGGTCGCGGTGCGGGTGAGCCCGCAGAACGCGCGCGCCCTGACCCCGAGTCTGGTGCAGGCCGGCATCGACCTGCTGGTGGTCCACGGCACCATCATTTCCGCCGAACACGTGGGCGGCGCGAGCGCGGTGCCGGCGGAGGACGCCGGCTCGTCGGTGGAACCGCTGAATCTCAAGACCTTCATCGCCGAACTGGATGTGCCGGTGGTGGCCGGTGGCGTCAGCGACCACCGCACCGCCCTGCATCTGATGCGCACCGGCGCCGCGGGCGTGATCGTCGGTTACGGGTCGATGCCCGGCGCCACCACCACCGGTGAGGTGCTCGGTATCGGTGTCCCGATGGCGACCGCGATCGCCGATGCCGCCGCCGCTCGCCGCGACTACCTCGACGAGACCGGCGGTCGCTACGTCCACGTGATCGCCGATGGTGACATCGTCTCCTCCGGCCAGCTGGCCAAGGCCATCGCCTGCGGTGCGGATGCGGCGATGCTGGGTGTACCGCTGGCGCTGGCGCAGGACGCGCCCGGCCGCGGCTGGTACTGGCCCTCGGCGGCCGCGCATCCGTCGGTGCCGCGCGGCGCGCTGCTGCAGTTCGCCGAGCCGGACGAGCAGCCCACCCTGGAGAAGGTGCTGTACGGTCCGTCCAGCGATCCGTGGGGGTCGGTGAATCTCGTTGGCGGCCTGCGTCGTTCGATGGCCAAGGCCGGATACTGCGATCTGAAGGAATTCCAGCGGGTCGGCCTCAGCGTGCGGGCCTGAGATCTCGCGCCGTGACCCGGATCAGTTGAGCCGGGTCAGCACATCCCCGCGCAGGAAGTCGCGAATCGCGGCGTTGACCTGCGCGGGGTGGGTCATGTTGACCGCCTGACGGGCATCCTCGATTTCGCAGAACCGCGATCCGGCCAGTCGGCGCGCCATTTCCAGCGCGTGCGCGCGCGGGATGCCGGCTCGCGTGGGATGGATGACCAGTGCGGGACAGGTGATTTCGGACAGCCGGTGCAGGATCGAGTCGCGGGCCAGCAGGCATCCGGCCGCGGCCTCGAGTTCGTGCGGGTCGCGCGCCAGCCATCGCTTGGTCCACACCGACCGGTACCAGGCGTCGTCTCCGATCAGCCAGTGCGCCATGTGCTCCGCGAGGACATGCCGGATATTCGGCTCCTTCCAGCGGTCCAGGAAGCGGCGTGAGGTCGCGAGTTCCTGCGGGGTGGGGCTGTGCGCCTCGGTGGAGATCAGGATCAGCGCGGCCACCCGTTCGGGAGCGAGCAGCGCGGTGCGCATGGCGCTGAACCCGCCCTGTGAGGTGCCGCCGACCACCGCGCGTTCGACGCCGAGCTGATCCAGCACGGTCAGGGCGTCGCGGGCCGCCGTCCAATAGGTGAAGGGCAGCCCCTCGTCGCGGGTGCGTCCGTGTCCGCGCGCATCCCAGGTGACGATGCGGAACTCCGGTGACAGCGCCGCCGCCTGCGAGGCGAACATCGTTCGGTCCATGAAGAATTCGTGCCCGAGTAGCACCACGGGACCACGACCGCCGGAATCCTCGTAATGGATTTCGGCATCGATCGCACGGGCGAATGGCACGAGCACGAGGATAGCGGTCGCCGAGTACTGCTGCTCCGCCTTCGCGATCGTCGCGGAGGCCGGCGAGCATGGATATGCGTTGGCGGATAGGCCGTTTCGGACACCGGTCGGCACCGGTCGATACGACCGGCGTCGGATCGGCGGAGTGGGGGCGGTCACGGCCGCGACCGGCAGGCTCGCCCGCCCTCGAGGTGCGCCGATGCGCTCACTAAACTGTGCGGGTGGCAGAAACCCAGCGACCAGTTCTCGTCGTCGACTTCGGGGCGCAGTACGCGCAGTTGATCGCGCGGCGCGTGCGCGAATCCAGTGTCTACTCGGAAGTGGTACCGCATACCGCGACCGTGGAGGAGATCGCCGATCGGCAGCCGCTGGCGGTGATCCTGTCCGGCGGCCCGTCCAGCGTGTACGCCGAGGGCGCGCCGCAGCTCGATCCGCGGCTGTTCGACCTCGACATCCCGGTTTTCGGCATCTGCTACGGATTCCAGGCGATGGCGCAGGCGCTCGGCGGCACGGTCGCGCACACCGGCACCCGCGAGTACGGCCGCACCGAACTGAACATCGACGGCGGCGTCCTGCACGGCGGACTGCCGACGGTGCAACCGGTGTGGATGAGCCACGGCGACGCGGTCACCGATGCCCCGGCCGGTTTCGAGGTCACGGGGACGACGGCCGGTGCGCCGGTCGCCGCCTTCGAAGATCGCGCCCGGCGGCTGGCCGGTGTGCAGTACCACCCCGAGGTGATGCATTCGCCGCACGGCCAGCAGGTGCTGAGCCGGTTCCTGCACGAAATCGCCGGTATCCCCGCGGCCTGGACGCCGGCCAATATCGCCGACGCGCTGGTCGAGCAGGTGCGTGAGCAGATCGGCGACGGGCACGCGATCTGCGGGCTGTCCGGCGGAGTGGATTCCGCGGTGGCGGCCGCGCTGGTCCAGCGGGCTATCGGCGACCGGCTGACCTGTGTATTCGTCGACCACGGCCTGCTGCGGGCCGGTGAGCGCGAGCAGGTGCAGCGTGACTTCGTCGCCGCGACCGGGGCCAAACTGGTGACCGTCGACGCGGTGGAGAAGTTCCTCGGTGAGCTGAAGGGGGTCACCGATCCGGAGGAGAAGCGCAAGATCATCGGCCGCGAGTTCATCCGCTCCTTCGAGGACGCGGTCGCCGAGGTCGTGAAGTCCACCGGCGAGGAGGACGGTCACGGACCCGCGGTCGAATATCTGGTGCAGGGCACCCTGTATCCGGATGTGGTGGAGTCCGGCGGCGGTTCCGGCACCGCCAACATCAAGAGCCACCATAATGTCGGCGGCCTGCCCGAGGATCTGGAATTCGAGCTGGTCGAACCGCTGCGACTGCTGTTCAAGGACGAGGTTCGCGCGGTCGGCCGCGAGGTCGGGCTGCCCGAGGACATCGTTGCGCGCCAGCCCTTCCCGGGGCCGGGCCTGGCGATCCGGATCATCGGGGAGGTCACCCCGGACCGGCTGGAAACTCTGCGGCAGGCCGACGCGATCGCGCGTGAGGAGCTGACCGCCGCCGGCCTGGACGCGCAGATCTGGCAGTGCCCGGTGGTCCTGCTGGCCGATGTGCGCAGCGTCGGCGTGCAGGGCGACGGGCGCACCTACGGCCATCCGATCGTGCTGCGGCCGGTGTCGAGTGAGGACGCCATGACCGCGGACTGGACCCGCCTGCCCTACGAGGTGCTCGAACGCATCTCCACCCGCATCACCAACGAGGTGGCCGAGGTCAACCGCGTGGTGCTCGATGTGACGAGCAAGCCGCCGGGCACCATCGAATGGGAGTGAGCGGCTGTCTCGACCGATAGCGGAGAAGGGGCCTTCCAGCGTCGGCTGGAAGGCCCCTTCTTTCTGTCGGGCGCCCTCTTCCGGACGCTATTTCTTCCTTCGCGGTGAAATCACCAGGGCGATGCCCACGACCACCGCGACGCCCACCACGATCCAGCCCACCGGCACCGCACTGTGGAAGGGCCAGGAGGTGGGGCCGATGAAGGCCCAGACGCTGACCAGCAGGGCGAGTATTCCGGCCGGCAGCAGCGAGAACGACGGTCCGCGCCGAGTGTCGGTCCGAGTGTCGGCCGTTTCGTTGTCAGCCACGTTTCACCTCCGCGTTTCCGGCGTGGACATCGATGTCGAGAGTGAGAATCGGCCCGTCGGCCGGTCCGGTGGGCCCCTGCGGACAGGACACATCGCCCATGCTGGCGTTGCAGGTGGCGTGCAGGCGCATCGATTCCGGCACCAGCACCCGGAAATCGCCCATCTGCACATTCACGTGGACCGTGCGATTCTCGGTCAGGGGCAGTTGGCGCAGGTCGAGCGTGCCCGAGCCCATGGTGATCTTGTATTCCGGCGCCAGATCGGCGGCCGTGGCCGGGGTCCAGACGTGGTCGCCCATGGCCCCGCGATCGAATTCGACCGGGCCGACCATCGAGGCGAGGATGACGAAGCCGGCCAGCGGCGCGAGCACCACCATCAAGCCGTAACCGCGGCGCAGGAAGGCTCCGACGATCAGGCCGAGGCCGACCACCGCCAGGGCGATCGCGCCGATTCGCGCGGGGGTCATCCAGTCCGCTCCGGCGGCGGCCACCGCGCCCGCGGCCGCTGCCGCCAGGACGGCCAGGCCGATCACCACCGGGGTGAGCCGGGACCGCGGCCGCGGTGCCGGGACGACGGCCACCGGGCGTTCCTGCGTGGGGGCGGGCAGATCCCAGGCCATCGGCGCCACGCCGAGCGGATCCCAGCCTGCCGGGGTGGGGCCGATATGCGCCGGGTCCGGGATCGGGCGGGTGCCGCTCGGGCGCGGGCCGGGGGGAGGTGTCGGGGTGGGACGGGCACTTCCGCCGGGGCCCGAGGAATCATCCGGGCCGGACTCGTCCTCGGCCGTGTGCTCGGCCGAGACTGCCGCCGCTTCGGATTCGACGGGGAGCGGCCGGGTCATCGCGACCGTGGGGCGATCGTCGGGCGGCATCTCGTCGGTGGTCATCTCGTCGGAGGGCGAGTCCGATTCGGCGGCAACGGGTCCGGAGGTACCGGGTTCCTCTGCCGTCGGAACGCCTTCGGTCGCCATGCTTTCGGTCACTTCGTCGGCTGAGCTCGCAGTGTCGGGCGAGTCGGCTCGTGCTTCGTCCGGAGGACTCTCCGGCGTCACCGTGACCGGATCGACCCGCAGTGGGGTCGTGGCGGCTGCGCCGATCGGTTCGGTTGCCGTCGAGACGTCGCCGTTCGCGGGTTGTGTGGGCGTGGCCGGAACCTGGCTGCCCGCAACACGGTTCGGATCCGGTTCGTAGTGGTCGGGCAGTTTGGTGAACGGTCCGTACTGACTCCCGCTCCACGGCGACCCACCCGGGAAGCTCGCCCCCGGATATCCCGTCGCCGCGATACCGCCCTCGGCCGCCAGCGGATACGAGCCGTCGAACGGTGGTTCCGGCTGCCGCATGTAGAGCAACCACCAACCGGCCACCATCAGGGCGAAACTGATCACCCCCGAGCCGCCGAGTCCGACTCCCACCGGACCCATGGTGGTGACCGCGATCGCCAGGGCGACGATCAGGACGATGGTCTTGGTGGACGATTGCGAACTCCGTCCGCGACTGATCAGCCCCTCCGCGGGTGATACCGCATCACCCGCCGGGGGCAGCAGCAACCATGCCGCCAGATACAACACGATGCCCGCACCGCCGAAGATCGTCGACACCACGAACGCGACCCGGATCAGGACCGGGTCCACGCCGTAGCGACGGCCGAATCCGGACGCCACGCCGGCGACCGGACTCTGTCCCGGCAGCCGTGTCGGACGCGTCCGCCACAGGTGCTGGAGCTGTTCGCTGAATCCCGTCCGGCTCGTGCCGCCGGTCCCGCCGCTCGCTGTGGTCATAGCTCAATGGTGGCCGTGAGCAGTATCGAATGGCATCGGGGTTCACCCTGAAACCGAACCTGAACTACATCTGGATGGGATCACCCAGGATCATGCCGGTCCCGCTGTCGCCGGGAGTGTCGGCATTGATCGAGGTGTAGGGCTGGACGGTGAGCGGCCCGGCGCAGTTGTCGACCTCGATGCGGAAATCGCGGCTGTAGAGGGTGCCGGTCGTATCGGACTTCAGATCCTTGTCGGCGACCTTCACATCGGTCACCTTCCCGGGTTTCAGGGTGGTGTCGACGGTCGCCGAACCCGAGATCGTCCCGTCGACCACATCCCAGTACAGGCCGGGACTGACCTGACTCGGGGCGATGTACAGATTGCCCGAGAGTTCGGAGAATCCGGACAGTCCGGCCTGGATCGCCACCGAGGCGTCCATTTCGGCGGCGCACGCCACCAGATATCCGGCGTGGAGTTTGCCGGTCGCCGGTGCCGCGACCCGCCCGTAGAAGGTGCCGTCGACCAGCACCTCACGGTTGGTGGGCATTCCGTTCAGCGGCGGGATCGAATGGGCCTGCTGATCGGAACTGCCCACCGTGTAGGTGAATTCCGGCACCGAGTACGTGCGCTCGTGCGCGGCGGACGCGCCCGTCGCCGACGTGGCGGCGACGGTGCATCCCCCGATCGTTGTCACCGCGACCATTACCCACTTGCGCACATGTACTCCCCGGATCGGCAGCCTCGACGCGAGCATGCGCGATCCGCCCGCGGACCGCGGTCCGCCGCGATATTTCACCAAGATCGTCGCGAGTCGAGCTCCAGTGTCACTGGCAAGGTGCTGGGAGTCTCCTGTGTCCCCTGCGTGGCAGGGACCGGCCGCGGTAGGGGCGGCACGGTCCCGGATACGGCACTCAGAGCCACTCAGAGCACGGTCGGATCCGCGAAGACGGCGCCGTTCCCGTCGACCTTTGCCGCGGAGACCTCGATCCTGCCGTAGGCGCGGATGGTCAGCGGACCGCCGCATCCCTGCACCATGAGATGGAAGTCCCGGCTGACGAGAGAGTCGGTCTCCCCGGCGCCGAGGCCGAGGCGTCGGCGCTGAAACCGAGGTCGATATCGACCGCGCACGCGACGAAACAGCCCGCCTTCAACGTTCCGGTGCCGCTCGGTATCCGCGCGTAGGACGTGTTGTCCAGGAACACCTCTCGATTGGTGGGCATGCCGTTCAGCGCGGTCACCGGATGGGCCGCGTAATCGAGATGGCCCACGGTGAAGCTGTACCCGTTCGGTGCCAGATACGTGTTCTCGTGACCGCCCGGCCCCGCGGCCGAGGCGGCGGTGGCCGGCAGCAGCGCCAGCGCGAGAGCCGTGGTGGCGGCGTAGACAGATGCGATGGACATGCGAATTCCTCCCCGTACACGCCGGGCGAACCGGCGAGATCAGCCGTCCGCGGCGAAACGACTACCGGGACGTGAGCCGCCCGCCGTCAGCGGGCGACGCGATCGACGGTAGGAATCGAGAGCTCGCCGGCACCCGGGCGAATTCCGGTCGATACGCCATATCCGCAGGTGATCGAGGCTGTTGCGAAATTCCGGTCCGGCATCGGCACCGCGGGCGGCGTCCGCCGGGCCGGTGCCGTTCGTCGCTCGGCGGTGTCCGGACCGGACGTGCTCGGCCTACGGCGCTACCAGCCCCGTTCGATAGGCGATGACGACCAATTGCGCGCGGTCTCGGGCGCCGAGTTTGACCATCGCCCGGCTGACGTGGGTGCGGGCGGTGGCGGGACTGAGGAACAGTTCGGCGCCGATTTCGGTATTGCTCATGCCCTGGCCGACCAGAGCCAGCACCTCCCGCTCCCGTTCGGTCAGCACCGCGAGCCGCTGTTCGGCGGCCCGGTCAGCGGTGTGCCGGGCCGTGAACTGGGCGATGAGCCGGCGCGTGATACGGGGCGCGAGCAGGGCCTCACCGGCGGCGACCACGCGGATACCGTGCAGCAATTCGGCCGGACCGGCATCTTTGAGCAGGAAGCCGGCGGCGCCGGCCTGCAATCCCTCGAAGACGTAGGCATCGGTGTCGTAGGTGGTCAGAATGAGAATCCGCACATCCCGCAGCTCCGGCGTGGCAACGATGTCGCGGGTGGCCTGGATGCCGTCCATCGTCGGCATCCGGATATCCATCAGGACGACGTCCGGGCGTAGCGCACGGGCTTTGCGCACGGCTTCGGCCCCGGTCGCGGCCTCCCCGACGACCGTGACGTCGTCCTCGATATCGAGCAGGAGCCGAAATCCCGACCGCACCAACTGCTCGTCGTCGACGAGCAGAACCCGGATCGGGGTGCCGCCGTCGGGAGAGTCCGCCGCAGTGCTCACAGGTTCACCGTTTCCGTCGTCGTCAAGGGAAGCCGGGCCGTGACCGCGAATCCGCCGTGCGGGAGCGGGCCCGCGTCGAGGTCACCGCCCAGGAGCCGGCATCGCTCGCGCATGCCGAGGATGCCGCGCCCGTCGCTGCCCGCTCGAGCGGTGGCGAGGGGGCTCGCCTGCGGCCGCCGCCCCTCGTCGATGACCCGGACCTCGACCGCGTCGGCATCGTAGGTCACCTCGACCGACACTCGCGTCGAGCCGGCATGACGGATCACATTGGTGATCGACTCCTGCAGTATCCGATACACCGCGGTGCCGACCGCGCCGGGTATCTCGGGAGGCGATGCAGGCGTGTCGAATTCGACCTCGATCCCGGCGTCGCGGGCGTCGGCGGCCAGTTCGCGGATCTGCGCGAGGCCCGGATGCGGGGCACGCTCGTCGGTGTCGTCGCGAAGAACTCCGAGAATCGCCCGCATCTCCGTCAACGCCCGAGAGCTGGTCCGCTCGATGATCTTCAGGGTCTCGCGTGCTTGTTCGGGCCGTTTGTCGAGCACATGCGCGGTGACGCCGGACTGGACGTTGATGACGGCGATCGCATGAGCGACCGTATCGTGCACTTCGCGGGCGATGCGGAGACGTTCCGCGTCGACCCGGGCGCGGGCCTCCTCCTCGCGCGTTCGTTCCGCCAACTCCGCCCTCTCCAGCGCCTGTGCCGCAACGACTTTCCGTGAGCGGACACTTTCGCCGAGCGCCGCGCTCATCACCGCGGCGCCTATCCGGAAATAGACCCAGCCGATCGCGGCCGGTGGTTCGACGTCCGTTGCGGCGGGGAGCCAGATCGCGGTCAGTGCCGCGATACCCACTCCGGCCACCACCAGCGAGCGCCGCCCGTCGCCATGGGCGGTGAGGGTGTAGAGCGCGACGAACAGGGCCAGCCACCCGGGCCCGTCCGGAAAGTCGAGCGTGTAGTAAACCGCGCTGGTGAGCGCGGTGACGGCGAAGACCGCGACCGGCCGTTGCCGCCGCACGACCAGGACGGCGCCCGCGGCGATCAAGAGGAGGTAGCCGAGATATCCGAAATCCGACAGCGGGCGCAGCACCGACTCCGGCCGGCCGCTGTTGCGGACGACGGTGCCCTGGACCTGCATCACGGTGATGAATACCGCCAGCAGCAGATCCTGAGACCACACGGGCAGGCGGAGCGGTGTGACGCGGTCCGGCATGTGGCGATCATAGGAGTCCGCACCGGCCCGGCACATCGTGCCGATCGCGCGACGCCGACGTCGCGGTGCGCGGTCGGACGTCGCTCGCCTACGCCGAACCGCGTAGGCGTCATCGCCTCCGGGCCGATGCCGTCGACCGGGTCGCGGCGCGACGATCGTCACGGCCGCAGCCGATTCCGAGTCCGTGGGATCCGCGCGGCCGCCACTCCTCGCTCGACCGGAAGGATCCGCGATGCCCACGCTCGATATGTTCGCCGCGCTCTCTGCTACTCACCTCTCCGTTACCGCCGCCGGGTACGAAGTCGGCGTCGGCCGGACCGTCCCCAGCATCGCGGCCGTCCTGGGCTTGATCAGTGTGGTCGCCGGGGGACTGGCGATCTCGTCCGGATCCCGGCGGGCCGGCACCGGCCGGTTCCGGGCCCTCACCGCGCTGGTGCTGGGAGCGGTCGGCGTGATCGTCGGCGGCATCCACGGTGCCGAGGCCGCCGGCGGTCTCGGCACCGGCAACGGGCTCGCCGGCGCGATCGCCGCGGTGGTGCTCGGACTGTGCGGCGTGATTCTGGGCGGCCTCGCGCTGGTGCGGGCTCGCCGCTTCGGATGACACGGCGGTTCCGGCGCCACGGCGCCGCCGGACCCCGAGATCGGGAATCCGGGTATTTCCCGATGGTCGGTTGTCGGGGTGACGTGCCAGGATCGAAGGCATGTACCCGTCCATGCCCGCATTCGACGCGCGCTCGGGGTTCGACGGTCGCGTGGGGTTCGAACCTCGCGCCGGTGTGGACGGTCTCGGGCCGGACGGCCGGGGCGCCGATCCGGTCCTCGAGCAGCCGCGGTTGCTGCGGCGATCCGGTGGACGGGTCGTCGGCGGCGTCGCGGGCGGTATCGCCGACCATCTCGGTGTCGACGTCTTCAAGGTGCGGATGGCGTTCGTCCTGCTGTCGGCCTTGATGGGGGCGGGGATCGTGGCCTACGGGCTGCTGTGGATCTTCACCTCCTCCGGTGCGGACGGCCCGCCGCCCACGGCGTCCGAGCGGCGGCAAGCCGTCGGGCTGGTGCTGCTCGGGCTGGCGCTGTCGGTCTCGATGGCGTGGTTGTTCAACGGGACCGCGGCGCGGGTGGTGGCGCCGATCATCGTGGTCGCCGTAGGCGCGGCGCTGGTGTGGCGCGAATTCGATGCCGAGGGGCCGCGTTCCATTCTGGGTCTGCCCGCCCGGCCGACCGTGCTCACCTGGACGCGCATCCTGGCCGGGGCGACGCTCATCGTGGTCGGGCTGGGCGTGGTGGTGCTGGCCCGCATCAACCTGAGTTCGCTGGGTTCGGCGCTGATCGCGGTCGCGGTCACCCTGATCGGCGTCGGTCTCCTGACGGTGCCGCTGTGGTTGCGCATGATGCGCGCCCTCAATGCCGAACGCTCGGCCCGCATCCGCAACGAGGAACGCGAGGAGATCGCCTCCCATCTGCACGATTCGGTACTGCAGACCCTGGCGCTGATCCAGCGGCAGGCCGACGACCCGCAGGAGGTCGCCCGGCTGGCCCGCAGCCAGGAGCGGGAACTGCGGAAGTGGTTGTTCGAGGATTCCATGCCCGCGCAGTCGAGCCTGGCCGCCGCGCTGCGCACGATCGCCGGTGAGGTGGAGGACCAGCACGGCGTCCAGGTCACTCCGGTGACCGTCGGCGACGTCTCGATGGATGTCGGCGACACCGGATTCGGCCTGCCGAAGGAACATTTCACCGCCCTGCTCGGCGCCACTCGCGAGGCGCTGGTCAACGCCGCCAAACATGCCGGTGTGCCGACGATCGATGTCTTCGCCGAGGTGGAACCGCATCAGGTCAGCATCTTCGTGCGCGATCGCGGCACCGGTTTCGATCCGGCCGCCGTTCCGGCGGACCGGCAGGGCCTGGCGAAATCCATTCACGCCCGGATCGAACGCCGCGGCGGCACCGTCGAGGTGCAGACCGCACCCGGCCGCGGCACCGAGGTGCGAATCATGATGCCCCGCAAGGATTCCGAAGGTCAGGGCGAAACCGGCGGGTTCGACGGCGCCGAGACCGAGATGCCCGCCTCCGGCGAAACGGACGGCGCCGGCGATGCGCAGGACCGGCCGCAGCAGGCCGAGACACAGCAGGCCGGGCCGCATCAGGCCGAGACCGGGGGATCGCGAGGGGAGACCGCGGAGACCGGCCCCCGCCGGTCGCACTAGCGGACGCACCCGCGGAGTGGACAGAATTCGGACCGACGGTGATGCCGCCGTCCTCGAGGCCGGTGCCGAGCACCCCGACCACCGATGTGGTACCGATGAGTTGGCGCCGCCGCGCCCGGCAGCGGGCCGGCTCGAGGTGAGGAGAACTGTGACGATCCGGGTTTTTCTGGTCGACGACCACGCCGTGTTCCGGTCGGGGGTGCGGGCGGAGTTGAGCCGCGAAGCCGATATGGATGTCGTCGGGGAGGCGGGTACCGTCGCCGAGGCCGTGGCCGGGATCGATGCCGCGCGTCCCGATGTGGTGCTGCTGGATGTGCATATGCCCGACGGCGGGGGTGTGGCGGTCCTGCAGGGCATCGACGATCGCCCGAACGGTTCGGCGTCGGGTAACGGCCCGGTATGCCTGGCGCTGAGCGTCTCCGACGCCGCCGAGGATGTGATCGCGGTGATCCGTGCGGGCGCGCGCGGTTACGTCACCAAGACCATCTCCGGTTCCGAACTGGCCGAAGGCATTCGGCGCGTCGCGGGCGGCGACGCGGTGTTCAGTCCGCGGCTGGCCGGTTTCGTGCTGGACTCGTTCACCGGGCGCTCACCGGCTCCCGAACCCCCGCTGGACCCGGAACTGGATTCGCTGACCCCGCGTGAACTGGAGGTGTTGCGGCTGCTGGCCCGCGGCTACACCTATCGCGAAATCGCCGAAACCCTGTTCATCTCGGTGAAGACCGTGGAAACCCACGCCTCCAACGTGTTGCGAAAAACCCAGCAGTCCAACCGCAACGCGCTGACGCGCTGGGCGCACCGCCGGCGCATCGACTGAGTCGCGCCTACATCGCGGCGACGAGCACCACGATCAGGATGAGCAGTCCGATCAGCAGGCCCACCGCGATCGCGAGCGGCGCCGCATTGGGCCCGAACTTCGTGAAGTCGATGTCGACGAGTTTCGATTTCCCCAATTTCGGTTGCTGCGCAACGGCTCCGGCCGCGACGACCCGAGGCGGGCGGGGCAGCGGCGCGGAATGCGGACTGCGCAGTCCGGCCGCCGAATTGCGGGCGGCCCAGGCCGGAATCGTGCCGTCGTCGGTGCGGATCGGGGCGCCGAGAATATAGGGTCCGGTGCCGGGACCGAATGCGGCGGTGAGGATTTCCTCGCGCGCCTCGGCCATGGTGGGGCGACGCTGCGGCGCCGGCTCCATCATGTGCAGCAGCACCTGGGTGAGCGGTCCGCTGCGAGTGGGCGGAATGATCTGCGCCATCGCCGCACGCGTGACGATGACGTCGTTGTCGTCGTCGAATCCGTACGGCGGATGCCCCTCGATCGCGGTGTACAGCGTTGCGCCGAGGGAGAATACGTCGCTGGCCGGGCCCGGCTGAGCACCGCGCGCCACCTCCGGCGGCAGATAGGACGGGGTGCCGGTGATCACGTCCTCCGGCTCGTCGAAAGCCTCACCGGCACTGGAGATACCGAAGTCGCTGAGTTTGGCCTTGCCCACGTCGGAGCCCCGATCGGCGACGAGGATATTGCCCGGTTTGATATCGCGATGCACGATCCCGGCGGCATGGGCGGCGGCCAGCGCATCGGCCACCTGCGCACCGATCTGTGCGACCTCGATGGGGGAGAGGGTGTCGGCCAGCGCGAGCGCCTTGGCGACGCTGCGCGAGGGCAGATACTCCATCACCAGCCACGGTTCCCCCGCCTCGAGCACCACGTCGTAGACGGCGATGGCGTGCTCGTGCGAGAGCTTGGCCGCGACGCGGCCCTCGTGCACGATCCGGTTGCGCACCTCGGTCGCCTCGGCCTCGCTGAGTCCCGCGGTGGTGAGCACCTGTTTGATGGCGACCTCGCGGTTGAGCAGCCGGTCGGTGGCGAGCCATACCGCACCCATACCGCCGCCTCCGAGTTTGGACTGCAGGCGGTAACGGCCGGCGACGAGATAGTCGGGGCCGACGATGGGGCGGGCACGTTCGGTCACGGCGCGAGGATAGCCGAAAACCAGGGCGACCGGCCTGCTTCGGACCGGGGTTGGCGGCGGTCACAGCCCGGCGGGCAGGCCGTCGGATGTCACTGACGGGTGGCGTGGACAACAGCCGCGACCGGTGACGGAACAGTCGCAGTGGGGCTGATGTGACACGTGGGCCGGTGCGGCTTGACGGAGACCGGTCGGAAGGTTCTACTGTCACCGGATCGAACGTATATTCGATTAAGATCGATAGCTGAATCGGTGCTGCACCTCTCGTCGATGCTTCCGGGCGCTGTCGCGGGAGGCGAGCTCCGGCGCGGCGGGTGAGGTGGAGGAGGAGCGGAATGTAGCCGATGCGGCGGTGCGGTGCATCGAGTGCGGTGGAGTTCATTCGGTGAGAGATAGGTGGTCGGCGAGATGGGTTCGGCGGGTGATGCGCGAGCCGTGCAGCTGGCGGAGCTGCGGCGGCGGATGGCCGCGGTTCCGGCCCGTGGGGTCGAGGTCGTGGAACGCCCGCCGACTGCCGCTGAACTGCGCAGAGAGCTGCTTCCCGTACCGCCCGCCCTGGCCGGGCTGCTGCCCGAGGGTGGGGTGCCGAAGGGGTCGGTGGTGGCCTACTCGGGTGCGGGGTCGCTGCTGACCGGCCTGCTGGCCGCGGTGACCGGTGGTGGCGGTTACGCCGCGGCGATCGGTTTGCCGCGGCTCGGGTTGCTCGCCGCCGCCGAGATGGGCGCCGATCTGGGCCGGCTGGCCGTGGTGACCGAGCCCGGCCCGGATCCGGTGGAGGTCGCCGCAGTGTTGCTGGATGGTTTGGATCTGGTGGTGGTCGGCCTGGCCGGTATGTCGGTGCCGCCCAGCCGAACTCGAATTCTCGCCGCCCGCGCCCGCAGCAAAGGGTCCACGCTCGTGGTGACCGGCGGCGCCTGGAGCGGTCCGATGCTGCGGATCGACACCCGGGTCGCGGGCTATTCGGGCCTGGGGCGTGGCCGCGGCCGGCTGCGGTCGGTGCGCCTGGACGTCTGCGTGCGCGGCCGGTCCGCACCGGAACGCACCGGCACCCTCGATCTGTGCCCGCGTGACGGCCGGGTCGAATGGCTTGTCCCGGAATCGGATTCGCCGCCGACGACACTGTCGGCAGTGGGTGCGTGATGAAACGCGGCAGGGGAGCGAGATGAAACGCCCCGGATTTCGCGTACTGGCGGTGTGGTGTCCGGACTGGCCGGCCGCCGCGGCCGCCGCCGTGGCCGATCTCTCACCGCTGCGACCGGTGGTGGTACTGCACGCGAATCGAGTGGTGGCCTGTTCGGCGGTGGCGCGCGACGCGGGAGTGCGGCGCGGTCTGACCAGGCGCGAGGCGCAGGCGCGATGCCCGGACCTCCATGTGGCGCAGGCGGATCCGGACCGCGACGCGCGTCTGTTCGAACCGGTGGCGACGGCCGTGGACGCGACGGTGCCGGGCGTGGAGGTCCTGCGGCCCGGCCTGCTGGTCCTCGCCGCCCGCGGCGCCGCCCGCTACTTCGGTTCCGAGGAGGAGGCCGCCGAACGCCTGGTCGACGCGGTCGCCGCACTCGGTGTGGAATGCCGCATCGGCATCGCCGACGAACTGTCGGCCGCGGTGATCGCCGCGCGCCGGGCGCAGATCGTCGCGCCCGGCGCCGCCGCGAATTTCCTGGCGCCGCTGCCGGTGGGCGAGCTGGCCGTCGAGCCGAGCCTGGCTCCGCCGGAACGCGGCGAACTGGTGGATCTGTTGCATCGCTTGGGTTTACGCCGGATCGGTGATTTCGCGGCCCTCACGCCCGCCGAGGTCGCCTCCCGTTTCGGCGCCGACGCGATCCGGGCGCACCGGTGTGCCCGCGCCGAACCGGAGCGCCCGCCCTCGGCGGCCCCGCCCGCCCCGGATCTGATGGTGGAGTACCGGTGCGATCCGCCGATCGAGCGGGTCGATGCCGCCGCCTTCGCCGGTCGTATGCTCGCCACCCGGCTGCACGAACGACTGGCGGCGGCCTCGGTGGCCTGCACCCGGCTCGCGGTCCACGCCGAAACCGGGGCCGGGGAAGCCCTGTCCAGAATCTGGCGGTGTGCCCAGCCGCTCACCCCCGAAACCACCGCGGACCGGGTGCGCTGGCAGCTGGACGGCTGGCTCACCCACCGCGCCCGGAACGCCGGGAAACACGGGCGGACGGGTGATGCCGAAGCGCCGCCGTCCGCTCCGATCACCTTGCTGCGCCTGGAACCGGTCGAGGTGGTGGCGGCCGGTGCGCTGCAACTCGGGCTCTGGGGCGGGGTCGGCGAGGAGGATCAACGCGCCCGCCGTGCCCTGACCCGGGTGCAGGGTCTGCTGGGCGGTGAGGCGGTGCGGATCGGTGTCCTCAGCGGCGGTCGCGGACCCGTCGAACGTGTCACCCTGATCACCTTCGGTGAGGAATTGGTCCCCGCCGCCGACCCCGGCCTGCCGTGGCCGGGGCGGCTTCCGCAACCGGCCCCCGCGGTGGTGCTGGGCAACCGTCCCGAGGTCCGGCTGGAGTCCGGCGACGGCAGCCCGATCTGGCTCACCGATCGTGGCGAGTTCACCGCCGAACCGGCCGAACTGCACTGGGGCAAGAAGTCGTGGCCGGTCGCGGGCTGGGCCGGGCCCTGGCTGCTGGACGAACGCTGGTGGGCCACCGGCGATTCCGGCGGCGCCGTCCGCGTGCAGATCCTGCTCGACACCGAGGAGCGTGCCCTACTGCTGCTCGGCTACGACCACATCTGGCACGTGGAGGGCCTCTACGAATAGGGCTGGCGTAGCCCCGGCCCGGGCGCGGGCTATGGAACACCCCACACGCTGCGGCGACGGCGCCCACGGCGACGTACCCTGGCTGATCGTGGAGTCGAACGTCATCCGGGTGCCCCTGGCGGGGGTGCAGATCGCCTATCGGGATTCGGGCAGCGCGCCGACCACGCATCCGCTCTCGGAGATCCCGGTGGTGCTGGTGCACGGGATGGGTGGCGACGGCCACACCTGGGATCGCTTCGCCACCGCGCTGATCCGGTCCGGGCGCCGGGTGATCATCCCCGATCTGCGCGGCCACGGCCGCAGCGAGCACACCGCCTCGTACCGGTTCGAGGACTTCGGCGCGGATCTGCTGAACCTCTGTGATCGGCTGGAACTGCCCACTGTCGATCTGGTCGGCCATTCGCTGGGCGGATACGCCTGCTCGTGGGTGGCCATCGAACGACCGGCGCTGGTCCGGCGGCTGGTACTCGAGGAGCAGCCGCTGCCGCTGCGCTCCGGTGACGAACAACTCACCCTCACCCGGCGCCTACCGTCGGTGCCGGAACTGTGGCATGCCACCACCAGTCTGCTGCGTCACCCGCGCGCGGTCCTCGCCTTCGATCGGTCGATGACCACTCCGGCGCTCGAGCAGTTCCGTAAACCGCATCCGGAATGGTGGGAGGGGCTGGCGGATATCACCGCCTCCACGGTGATGTTGCGCGGCGGTCCCGGCGGCATGGTCGATCCGGAGAAGCTGGAGATCTTCCGCGCCAGCGTGCCGGACTGCCGGGTCGAGGCCTTCACCTGCGGGCACAGCATCCACCGCGACCGGTATCGGGAATTCGCTTCGGTGGTGCTGCCGTTCCTGGAGCACTGAACGTGGGGGCCGATTCCCGTTCCGCGCCACCCACGTCGCAGGTGCCCGCGATCGAATTCGACGGGTTGCCGTGTTCGGCGGCCGCGGCCGATATTCCGCTGCCGGGCAGCGCGACCCGGGTGAGCGGCTGGCTGTGCATCGAACAACCCGGCGCCTGGGGCCGCGATGTGATCGGCGATGCGGTTCTCGGCGCCGAGCTCACCGCCAGACTGGCCGCACGGACCAAGGCCGCGCGAGTCCGTCCCACCCTCATCCGGCGTCCCGGTCGCGGCGAATTCACCGGTGTGCGAACGGTTCTGCTCGCCGCCTCCCGGCCGCGGGGTTCGTGGTGCGAACGTCTGACCGTCACCGATCCGGAACAGCTTCTCGATATCGACCTGCAGGTACTCAACGGTCCCGCGCCGGGAATCGGTGAGCGCGTAACCGATCCGCTGACCCTGGTGTGCGCCCACGGCAAGCGCGATCAGTGTTGTGCCCGGCTGGGACGTCCGATCGCGGCCCGGCTGGCGGCCGAATATCCGGATCAGGTCTGGGAGTGCTCGCATACCGGTGGGCATCGGTTCGCACCCGCGATGGTGATCCTGCCCGAGGGCCTGACCTACGGCCGGGTCGACGGCGAGGATGCGGTCCGCGCGGTCGCGGCTGTCGGGCGTAATGATCTGTCGTTGAATGGTTTTCGTGGACGAAGCGGCCTTTCCCCGGTCGAGCAGGTGGCGGAGATCGCGGTGCGCGAACGGGTGCCGGCGGCCCTCGACCAGCTGACGGTGACGGCTGTCGAGCCGGACACCCCGATCTCGGATCCGGCGACCTTCGCCGGCGCCGCGGAGGTGACCCACGCCGACGGCCGCCGGTGGCTGGTCAGCACGCGGACCGTCGGCTATCCGCCCCGGCAGGCGAGCTGCGGCGCGGCCCCGAAACCGGCGTCGGCGATCGTCGCGGACGAAATCCGCGAGACCACTCGATGGTGAGTGCCGTGCCTGCGGTCCGCTGCCGCGTTCACCAGTAGGTGCCGGGCACCAATCGAGCGGCGCGGCGCAACGTCGAGCGCGTGACCCGTCCCGCCGTCGACGACTTGCGTTGCGGTTTCGCCTGCAGCGCGGGCACTTCCGACTCCGGTTCGTCCTCGACCGGCAGCTCACCCTTGGCGGCGGGGGAGTCCGGCAGCGCCCGGTAGTACCGGTGCATGACGCGATCCTTGATCCCCGGCGCGAACAGCGTCCCGTATTCGGCCAGGGTGCCCACGGGCACGTCGATGCGCCGCGGACGCTCGCTCAGCGCGCGCACGATGGTGGCCGCCGCCCATTCGGGAGATTCCGACGGTCCCTGTTTACCGCTGGGCGCGATCATCGGCGTCCGCACCAGCGGCATGTGGATGGTCGTGAAAGTGATGTTGTCGGAGAGCATTTCGGCCGCGGTGACCTCGGCGAACTTGTCCAGCGCGGCCTTGCTGGCCAGATAGGCGGCGAACCGCGGGGTGGCGACCTGGACCCCCGCGCTCGAGATGTTGACGATGTGTCCGGATTTGCGCTCCCGCATCTGGGGCAGCAGTGCCAGCGTCATTCGCACCGCGCCGAAGTAGTTGACCGCCATGGTCCGTTCGAAATCGTGCAGCCGGTCGGTGGATCGGTGCACGGCGCGCCGGATGGAGCGGCCGGCATTGTTGACCAGCATGTCGACGTGGCCGTGCGTGTCGAGAATCGACTTCACGGTCCGGTCCACCGAATCGGAATCGGTGACGTCGCATTGGTAGGCGTAGGCCCGCCCGCCCGCGGCGGTGATCTCCTCGACCACGGCGTTCAGTTCCTCGTCGCGGCGCGCGAGCAGCAGTACCACGGCCCCCTTGGCGGCGACGGCCGTCGCCGCCGCCCGCCCGATTCCGGAGGAGGCGCCCGTGATGACGACGTGTTTCCCGGTGAGATCCCGGCGTGCCCGCCGACGGGACAGATAGCCCTGTTCGGCCGCGTGGTTATCCGACATCGCTGCT
>NZ_BAFQ01000039.1 GCF_000308375.1 Nocardia aobensis NBRC 100429
GCCGATGAGCAGCGGAGTGCGGCGCTTCGGTGGCGGCGCGGTCGCGGCCGCATGCTCGTGCAGGGAGCCGACCCACGGGGTCTGCGGGGCGAATTGCGCGGGTTCGGCTGCGGCGGGTATCGCGGGCCCGCCCCGGACCAGGTCCACCCCGGACATCGCGCGCAGGTCGACACCGAAACCGTAGCGCCGGGACAGCTCCGCGCGCATCGCGTCGAGCAGCGCGGGTTCGGCGCCGCCGACGACCACGAGATAGCTGGGTTTGCGGCCGCCCAGCAGTCGATCGACGACGTCGACGACGGCCTCCACATCGCGCCCCTCGGCCAGGTCCGCGGAGCCGATCGTCGGCTCGTATTCGCAGGCCTCGATCCAGGTCTCGGTGCCCGAACGGCCGGTCAGGGTGACGGTCGTGGTGAGCGAATTCAGTTCCACCACCGCGATGCGCTGCTGCTGCGAGGTACTCGCGGACAGTCCGGCGACCCGCAATGCCAGCGGTTCGACGCCGATCTCGCCGACCAGACGACGGGCTCCGGCCTCGAGCGCGGCGCGGCGGCGCGTGCCCCACTCCGACGGGCTCACCACCGTGAGCCGTTCACACGCGGTGGGCAGCCGCAGATTGGTCAGCACGGCGCCGAAGATCGCGGCGAAGGCGTCGGCGACGGTCGGCAGCATCGGGACGAAGGCGATGCGGTCGGCCGCGGCCAGCCGTACCACCGAGACCGCGGGGGAGGGCGGCTGAAGTGGTTCTCCCACAACGAGACTCGTGCCGTCGCTGGCGGGGACCACCGAGGGAGCGCCGTCCCAATGGGTGGATTCGCTGCGCGCCCACAATCGGCTGTCGGTCAGTATCAGATCGACCGTGGACATCAGCTCCCCCTTCCAGGCTGGGTCTCGCGGCATAGTACTCCAGCACGGTGACGCGCCCGCGCTGCCCGGGTCCGGTCAGAAGCTGTTGGCCAGCAACGCATACGCCGCGTCGACCCGCTGATCGATATCGTCGCGGCTGTTGGCGTTGACGACCTCCACGTACCGCCGGTAGGGCACATAACAGCGGAATCTGCTGTCCTTCTGCGGATCTCCCGCACTGTTGAGCGCCAGGCATTTGGCCCCGGGCACCGACTCGGGCGCATCCGCCGGCTCGTACTGCTCACCCGAACTGGAGATCAGCCCCTTGATCATGCGTGACCCGGCATCGGCGTCGCGGACGCGCAACACCGAGCTGTTGTCGGCGACGGCGATGGCATCCATGCCGGTGTCGTCGACGAGCCGCTGACGTGTGGTCTCGTCGGAGGAGATATGGACGAATGCCGGTGCGGCATAGACAGCGAAGCGATCGACATCGGGGGTGCGGTTCGAGCGGTCGCGCACCACGGCGCGCGCGAGCAGACCGTCCGGGTCCACCGGTAACGCGTCGAGGCCGCCGGCCGCGGTCGCCTGGAAATGATCGAGTGCCGGTACCTCGGCGTCGAGGGTCTTCTGAACCCAGGCAAGCAGATCGGCCTCCTCGGAACGGGGCCGCTCGATATACAGCGAGATCACGAACTGCTTGTAGGCCATGAAGGTTCCGATGGTCGCAATCCCCGGACGGTAGTGGATATAGGCGTCCGAGTATTTCGGCAGCGCGAGTTTGCGATTGAGATCGGGCGCGACACCGAAGTCGACGTCCTCGAGTTCGCGCGCGGCCTGCCGGGCCGCGGACTCGTCCGGGAAGCGCAACACCAGATCGGTGACCGAGGTCGCCGCGGCGGCGCTGTCCAGCGAGCCTGGTTTGTCGGAACCCGCCGCGACATACGCGACGACCATCTTGTTGCGGTCGAGTACCGGTTTGGAGACCGCGGCCAGCAGGCGGCGGGTGGCATCGGTGCTGTCGGCGACGACACGTCCGCCGGCGCCGATCGTCAGCGACGGGTCGATGCGGACGGCCGGAACGACGGCCTGCGACATCCGCATCCCCTCCGCGAGCGCACCCTTGCTGCCCGCGGTGGCGTCGTAGCTGTGGCGGTCGACCGGATACGGGCCGACGTCGAGGTTGCGGACATCGATCTCGGCCGCGGTCGGGGTTCCCTGCACACCGCAACCGGTCAGCACGGCCAGCACTGCGGCGCACGTGAAAACCAGAGATCTGCGAATCGTTCGGTCCATGGACCGCCCCCCTTCTCCCGGTGCTCTCTCCCGGTTCTCCGCCATCGAAATTACCGGACCGGACCCGGCAGCGGGGACTCATGGACAACGATTGCCTTAACCTTGTCCCTGTGGTGACCGCTGCGCTGATATCGCTCGGAGGCCGATTCCGTTGATGGATCGGCAGGTCGAGGTTGTCGCCGGTAACCATGTCGTCGTACGCGTCGCGGGGGCCGTCGTGGTCGTCGCGCACCGTGGTCGCGGCCGGGTGCACCCCGACGCACCGGCGATGCGGGCCGCGGAGGCGTTGGCGCAGTTGGTGTCCGAGGCCTCCGAGCACGCCCCGCAGGGACCCGGCCGGATCATCGCCCGCGAGGCCACCCGCTGGCTGATACAGGAGGCCGAACAGGTCGACGGCAGCCCGGTCGACCTGGGTATTCTCTCGCGCTCGGATACCGGTGGGGTGGCGATCTTCCTGCACGGGTCCGTCACAGTGGTGCTCGCGGGCGCCCGGGGGGTCGAGTACTACCGCGGCGTGGATGCCGCCTTCACCGTCGACCGCTTCACCGAACCGCCGGCCCGCGCCGCGGCGCTGTTCATCGACGACGAGCGCGGCCGGATTCCGGAACTGCCCGAACGCGGTATCGGCTCGCTGGTGGAAGGCGTGGCGGCCGCCGCGGGGGCGGTGGTGTGGTTCGACGGTGAGCGGACGCGCGCGCGTGATCGTGCCGCCCGGCCCGCCGCGGGTGCGCACCATCGCGCAGAAGATGCTCCCACGTCACAATTGGACGCGCAGCGGCCCGAACCCCAGGTGCCCCCACCGCCGACCCGGCCGGACCGGTCACCGGAAGCCGATGCGCGGCAAGGGACATCACGTCCCGAACCGGCGGAGGATCCTCGCCTGGCCGAAACCCGGTTGCGCGGTACCAATCCCGCGCCCGGCCCCGATCCGGAACTGGAACGCCGGATGGAGGCGACCGCCCGCGCGACCTCGTTGACGGTGCGGGTGATGGGATTCAAATGCGCCCGTGCCCATCCGAGCGATCCACGCTCGGCGTTCTGCACGGTGTGCGGGATGCCGGTCGACCAGACCCAGCAACCGGCCGAGGTCGTCCGGCCGCCGCTGGGCATGCTCGTCCTCGACGACGGAATGACCTATCTGCTCGCGGCCGATGCGGTGATCGGACGGGATCCGGAGAATTCGGAGGCCGCCCAGCGCGGTCTGGTGCCGGTCAAGATCGAGGACTCCTCCGGTGGAATGTCGCGGGCCCACGCCGAGATCCGGCTGATGAACTGGGATATCACCGTCGTGGACCGCGGCTCCACCAACGGCACCCGGGCCCGGCCGGCCGGATATCGCGATTGGATTCGGCTGCAACCGAATCAGCCGATGGTGCTGGCCCAGGGCTCGGAGATCCAGCTCGGCAACCGCGTACTGCGGTTGGAGCCGGCCGCGCCCCCGCCGTTCGGCTGAGCTGACGAGCCGTTCGGCTGAGCTGATCGACCGAGCGTTCAGGAGTAGCGCGCCTCGCAGATCTCCTGTGTGCCCAGCACACCGGCCCGGAACGCGTCGACCCGGGAGAAGCCACTCGGCACGGTCTTGCCTTCGACGTCGCTGGCCGCCAGTCCATCGCTGAGCAGTCCCGACACCGCCTTGTCGAGATCGCCCGGAGACAGCGCGATATCGCCCTGTCCGGCATCGCGATGCGGATCGGCGAGCCTCGCGGTGATCACGCCCGACAGACAGGCGGCGCGCAGGCCGGTCTTCGCTCCGGTCAACTGCTGATGCGCGTTGCGCTGCACCGCGAGCGCGTAACGCGAGACGAACACGACGTAGGCGTTGTAGTCACCGCCGACGCGGGTCGGAAACCCGTCCTGCTCATCGGTATTCGCCGCACCGCGCTGCGCGAGGGCGGGAATGTCGGTGCCGATGGTGTTGGTCGCGGGGCAGTAGGTGACGGGCACGGTGTCGGCGCCGTTGCTGCAGTGCATGAGGGCGCCGTGATAGTCGTAGGTCGGTTGGGAAGGGATCGGCATGATCGCCGCCATCGCCTTGCTCAACTCCTTGAGACTGTCCTTGGTGATGGCCAATTCGCCGCGATTGACATCGTCGCCGAAGGATTGCGGCAGATTCTTGCGGCGGCGATCGATGTCCTTCATATCGATCGCCTTGCAGCCCTTGGGGCCGTCGGTGAAACCGATCTGCACCGCGGTCACCCGCTCGAAGGCCGAGCCGTGTACCGATTCCGGATCCTCGGGATTGGCGTCCCGGATCGCGACCGTCGCGGCCAGCACGTTGTTGAGGCCGTCGGAGGTGTTGATCGTGAAGTGTGCGGCCTTGTCCTCGGCGACGTGCCGCATGAACGCCCCGGCGAAACAGTCGGCCTGCTGCTCCTTCACGATGACCGGATCCTTGGCGGTGACGATGCGCGACATCGTCTGGATGGCGTGGCCGTATTCGTGCGCGAGCACCATCACCACGGCCATCTTCCCGAAGCTGTCCTGCATCATCGGCAGCAGAACGCCGCGGTCCCAGCCGACGGAATTGTCCAGCCGGCAGTACGCCGCGTTGACCAGGTGATAGGTCGTGTCCTTACAGAACTGCGTCTCCTGTGAGCGCGGCGCCTTCGCGCTCCAGGAATAGAACTTGGTGACGGGGGTGAAGTCGCCTTGGAATTCGTTGTGATACTCAGCGCGCCAATAGCTTTGGATGTCGTCGATGGCATTGAGCGCCAACGTGTCCACCGCGCCCTTGTCGCCACCGGTCGCGGTCAGCGCGGCATCGGGCACGCCGGATCGGGGACCGCTGGGGCCGCTGGTGGTGGGCAGTCCGGCGACCTGGAACGGGTCGTCGTAGATGGATACGGCGTGCCCGCCGGTCGTCATGGTGCAGCCCGCCAGTAGACCGACCGCCAGCACCAGTACGGCGAGGGTCGCCGTCACCGGGCGTTTCGCCATCTCCCCATCCCTCCCCGGGCCGGTAGTCACTGCGTCACCTGCGCCGCCCCCGGCGATCGGGGGCACGTTCGAGCCCCACCGATGTCACGGCCATCGCATATTATCCGGCTCATGTCATTACCGGGGGCGCAGAAGATCACCGTGCGCCATGAGGGAACCGATCGGATCTTCGAAAACACTCAGCAGGTGACCCTGGGCCGCGCGCCCGAGGTGACGGTGTTCGTCGACAGTCCGCTGGTCTCTCGTGTGCACGCGACACTTGGCTGGCAGGGGGGCGCCTGGGTGCTTTCCGACAACGGCAGTACCAACGGGGTTTTCGTGGACGCCCAGCGGATCACGCGGCCCGTGCCGGTGGATCGGCCGATGCTCGTCCGGCTCGGGGACGCGATCACGGGGCCGCTGGTTCATCTGCTGCCGGAAGCGCAATTCCGGCCGCCCGCGCCGCCCAACCGGGCGCAGTCACCGGGCCGTGCGCCGAATCCGCCCGCACGGGATTCCGGGCCGCGAGGCGGGGGTCAGTACGGTGGCGGGCAGCACGGTGGGGGACAGCATGGCGGCGGGCAGCAGCGTCGGCAGCCGTCCCATCCCACACCGCAATCCGGGCAGATGCGCCGTCCGGCCGCGCCGCAGCCGCCGTCGCGGCCCGCGCAACGGCCGAATCAGCGCCCGTCCCAACCTATTCCGGCGGCCCATGGCTCGGGCGGTGTGCCGAACGTCAATATGACCACCAAGGCCGACACCTCGGCGCTGCCGCCGGTGCGTGCGCGGGCCTCGACCGCACCGATCGCACGCGCCGACCGCATTCCGGCCGGCGGCCTGACCATCGGCCGCACCAGCGACAACCAGATCGTCGTCAACGATCCGCTCGCCTCGCGCCGGCACGCCCGCCTGGTCAAGAGCGGTGAGGGTCTCGTCCTCGAGGATGTCGGCTCGGCCAACGGCACCTTCGTCAACGGCCGCCGTGAGCAGCGGGTCGCGCTGCGCGAGCGCGATATCGTCACCATCGGCAACGTGGACTTCGTCGTGCAGGAAGGCACGCTGAAGCACCGCAAGAAGCCGGTCACCGAGCAGGGGCTGAGTGTGCACGGCGTCGGATTCGTCGTCGAGGGCAACAAGCAGCTGCTGGTGGACGTCAACATGCAGGCCGGGCGCGGCACCCTGACCGCGCTCATCGGGCCCTCGGGCGCGGGTAAGTCGACACTGTCGAAACTCATTGCGGGAACGACACATCCGTCGGCCGGTGTGGTCACCTTCGAGGGCCGCAACCTGCACGCCGAATACGAGGCCATGCGCAGTCGTATCGGCATGGTGCCGCAGGACGATGTGCTGCACCGGCAGCTGACCGTGCGCCAGGCGCTGGGATTCGCCGCCGAACTGCGGCTGCCGCCGGACTCCTCGAAGGCGGACCGGCAGCAGGTCATCGACGGCGTGCTGAAGGAACTCTCGCTGACCGAACATGCCGATACCCGCGTCGATCGGCTCTCCGGCGGTCAACGCAAGCGCGCCTCCGTGGCGCTGGAACTGCTGACCGGCCCGGCCCTGCTGCTGCTCGACGAACCCACCTCGGGTCTCGACCCGGCGCTGGACCGGCAGGTCATGACCATGCTGCGCGAACTGGCCGACGCCGGGCGCACCGTCATCGTGGTCACCCACTCGGTGGCCTGCCTGGACATGTGCGATCAGGTGCTGCTGCTGGCGCCCGGTGGCAAGACCGCGTTCTGCGGACATCCGGCCGGGGTCGGTGACTTTCTCGGGACGAGCGACTGGGCGGAGATCTTCGCGCGGGTCGCCGCCGAACCGGATCGCGCCTTCGCGAACTACCGGTCCCGGCAGGCGGCGCTGCCGCCCCCACCGCCGGCCGTGCCCCGCGGTGTGATGGGACAGCCGCCGAAATCCAGTGGCCGGAAACAACTGTCGACACTGTCGCGGCGGCAGATCCGGCTGATCCTGGCCGACCGCGGCTACCTCGCCTTCCTCGTGGTCCTCCCGTTCGTGCTGGGTGTGCTGTGCCTGGTCGTGCCGGGAAAGAACGGTTTCGCCGCCGCGCCACCGATTCTCGGGCCGGACGGTCAATTGCATCCGCAACTCACCGGAGGCAGTGAATCCCAGCAGCTGCTGGTCGTTCTCATCCTCGGCGCGTGCTTCATGGGGTCGACGCTGACCGTGCGCGATCTGGTCGGGGAACGCCCTATCTTCCTGCGGGAACGGGCCGTCGGCCTGTTGCCCTCGGCGTATCTGCTGGCGAAGGTGATGGTCTTCGGTGTCGCGGCGCTGCTGCAATCGGCGGTGCTGGTGGCCATCGTGCTGGCCGGGAAGAATCCGCCCGGGAAGGGGGCGCTCATCCCGTCCGGCGGTGTGGAGCTCTACGTCGATATCGCGCTGACCGCGGTGACGTGTGTGGTGGTCGGGTTGTTGTTGTCGACCGTGGCGAAATCGAACGAACAGGTCATGCCGTTGCTGGTGGTCATGATCATGTGCCAGCTCGTGATGGCCGGCGGCATGATTCCGGTGACCGATCGCGTGGTGCTGGAACAGCTTTCGTACGTCTTCCCGTCGCGCTGGGGATTCGCCGGCGGCGCGTCGACCATCGATCTGCGCACCCTGTTCGTCAACGCCCAGCCCGATGCGATCTGGCAGCACACGCCGGGTTTCTGGTTACTCGACGCCGGCATGCTGATCGTGCTCACCGCGGCGCTGTCCACGCTGACGTGGTGGCGTCTGCGGCTGAAGAAGTCGGCCGCGTGAACGGGGCCGATGACGAGCATCGACGCGGAATGCGCGCACTAATCGGACCTGCCCCGAGCGTCCCGGCGCGACAGCAGGCACACTTATGCATGTGACGGCTCGAGTTGGGGCGATACATCTCGGATGGGATGTGGTGTCCGTGGCCGCCGGTGGCGGTGGGACACCGATCCGCCCGGTCCAGGTGGAAGGCACATATACGCCGCCTGCGTATTTGCTGGCGGACAAGTCCGGGCGACTGCACACCGCGGGCGTGGACCGGCAGCGGCCCGATCTGGGTATCGCGGTCTCCGACGTGCGCGACATCCTCGGGCATCAGCAGATTCGCATCGCGGGGGCGACCTGGCCGGCGGAATTGGTGTTCCGTGCCCGGCTCTACAACCCGCTCGCCGCGATCGGCAGCCGGTTGCGCGGTAAGCCCGACGTGGTGGCGCTGCCGTTCCCTGACGACTGGCCCGACGAGAAGGTCGAGGAGTACTGCCGTCTGGTCGAGCAGATGGACGTCCTCACCGACCCGCTGCCGGAATCCGTGGCGCTGTCCGGCTACGTGCGGGCCCTCGGGCTCGTGCAGCCGCCCGCGCAGGGCCGCCGGGGCGTCGGCGCGACCGGCGTCTATTCCGACGGCCGGGTCTGCCTGGTGGTGGCGGTCGACGGGGACGACGAGCAGCCCACCGAATCGGTCGGGGTGCCGATCACCCCGGATTCGATGCGGGATGCCCATTCGGCGGACAACGTCGTCATCGAGGTGATGGCCGCGGCCCGCTCGATCGGCGCCGACACCTCGACGGTGCTGCTCACCGGCAACGTGTGTTTCAACGATGCGCTGCGGCTGGCGTTCCAGAACCACCTGGGCGCCCGGCTGCGGGTCGCCGATCATCCGATGCACGCCCTGGTGCTGGGTGCCGCGCATCTGCTCGTCACCGACAGCGAATACGCCGAGGCGGAGCAGGGCCCGGCTCCGGTGACGAATCAGCCGGGGCCGGCGGTGCCGAATCAGCCGAATCCGGCGGTGCCGAATCAGCCCGGTTCGGCGGTGTCGAATCAGCCGGGTCCGCCGCGACCCGGGCCGATGCAGGCGGCGTCGAATCACAGCATCCCGAATCGCGGTGCCCCGCAATCGGATTCCCGGCTCGGGAACGCGGGCCGGCATGCGTGGCAGGACGCCGGTGCGCCGGAACCCGCCCGCCCGCCCGCCGAACCGCATCGTCGCCCGGAGCCGCCGAATTCGCACGGGGTCGCCGAGGGCCGGCACGCGGCGCGCGACGCCGGGCCCGCATCGAGCCCGCAACCGCTGCCCACCGGCGAGCCGACCACCCGGATGACCCGGGAGGCCGGTCAGTTGGAAAGCAGGTTCACCCGCCCCCCGGCCGGCCCGGTCGATGATCAGCGGACCACCGAATCCGGTGGTCGGTCATCGGCCGGGGAACAACCGGATGATGAGGAACACGCCCACAAGGGCAAGCTGTGGAGCAAGGTCAAGGACAATCTGTTCGGCGCCCCGACGATCGTGGGGGCGGTAGCGCTGGCGGCGCTCGCGATCCACGCCGACGGTGAGGCGGATCACCTGGCCCGGCCGCTTCCCGAACACAGCTCGGCCGCGTCGGCGGCAGCCGGAGCCGCCGGCGCACGGACCGACGGCGCCGCGGCCTTCGACGCACGCTCGCCGGGTGGTGTCGGCGCGGGATCCGATTTCGGCTCGTGGCCGGCCGTGGACAGGGTGTCACGCGCACCCGAGCCGAGCCCGGCCTGTTCGGTCACCCCGAACACCGTCGAGCGCCCGGGGCCGGGTATGCGGACGGTCGCCGACCATCCCTGTGCGCATCTGGCGGTCGACAATCTGCACTACGTCGTCCCGACGGTCCCCGGTACGTTCGACTCGGGCCCGCCGATTCACATCTGACGAGTGCGGAGGCGATTTCGGGACCCCGGACCGGTCCTGGTATCGTCGTCGTTCGGCGTGCGGTACGTCGCGGATTCGTCCGTACCGTCACACGAGCCCCGGGTCTCCACCGGCCGCCGGGATCACTCGACCGTTCGCCTGGCTGGCAGAACATCAACGACAGACAGGGAAGCACTGTGCCTACGTACAGCCCGAAGGCGGGTGACGTGACCCGGCAGTGGTACGTCATCGACGCCACTGACGTAGTGCTCGGCCGCCTTGCCGTGCAGGCAGCGAATCTGCTGCGTGGCAAGAACAAGCCGACCTACGCCCCCAACGTCGATGGTGGCGACTTCGTCATCATCATCAACGCCGACAAGGTTGCCGTCTCCGGCAACAAGCGCGAGGACAAGCTCCTCTACACCCACTCCGGGCACCCCGGTGGCCTGAAGTCCCGGTCTGTCGGGCAGCTGCTCGACACCCGGCCGGAGCGCGTCGTGGAGCGTGCCGTCAAGGGCATGATCCCGAAGAACAAGCTGGGCAACCAGATCGCGCGCAAGTTGAAGGTCTACGGTGGCGCGTCGCATCCGCACGCGGCCCAGCAGCCCGTTCCGTTCGAGATCAAGCAGGTGGCCCAGTGACCGCTCCTGAGGAATTCAACGAGGAATACGTCGAAGACGCCGCCGCGGAGGTCGTCGACGAGGGTGCCGGCTACGACGCCGAGTACACCGAGTCCGAGGGCTTCGCCGCGCCGGTCGTGATCGACCGCCCGGTGCAGACCGTCGGCCGCCGCAAGGAGGCCGTGGTCCGGGTTCGCCTGGTCCCGGGTTCCGGCCAGTTCGTGCTCAACGGCCGCACCATCGAGGACTACTTCCCGAACAAGGTGCACCAGCAGCTGGTGAAGTCCCCGCTGGTCACCGTCGAGCGCACCGAAGCCTTCGATGTGCACGCCCGCCTGGTCGGCGGCGGCCCGTCGGGTCAGGCCGGCGCGCTGCGCCTCGCCATCGCCCGCGCGCTGATCGAGGTCACCCCGGACGACCGTCCCGCCCTGAAGCGGGCCGGCTTCCTGACGCGTGACCCGCGTGCCACCGAGCGTAAGAAGTACGGCCTCAAGAAGGCCCGCAAGGCTCCGCAGTACTCGAAGCGCTGATCTTGCAGCGCGCGGCCGCTCCCACCCGCACCCGCACGGTGTGCCGGTGGGAGCACGGCCGACGCGACCCCGTACGAGAGCAGGCGCCCACTCCCGGGCGCCTGCTCTCGTGCTGTATCGATCGACGGTAGGCCGGGGCGGGCAGCCTGCGTCCGCGACGCGGGGTCTCCGCGCTCACCGCAATTCAACTCGAGGGGCGAGATAGATGGGGCGTTTGTTCGGTACCGACGGAGTCCGCGGCCTTGCCAACGACTCGCTGAGTCCGGAACTGGCACTGCAGATTTCGGCGGCCGCGGCCCAGGTGCTGGGCCGGGGCAGATCGCGCGCGGTGGCGGTGGTCGGCCGCGATCCACGCGCCAGCGGCGAGATGCTGGAGGCCGCGGTGACCGCCGGTCTGACCGCCGCCGGGATGAGTGTGCTCTCGGTCGGGGTCCTGCCGACTCCGGCGGTCGCGTATCTGACCGCCGCCTATGACGCCTGCCTGGGCGTGATGATCTCCGCCTCGCACAACGCCATGCCCGACAACGGCATCAAGATCTTCGCCGCGGGCGGTCGCAAACTCGACGACACCGTCGAGGACAAGATCGAGGAACTGGTCCGCGCGAAGAGTTTCGTGCGTCCGACCGGTGCCGGTATCGGGCGGGTGCTCAGCCTCTCCGGCGTCGACGGTCATGTCGAGGACCATTACAGCCTGGCCGGCACCCACGAGCGCTATGTCGAACATCTGGTGGAGGCCACCGGCCGTGATCTGTCCGGCGTCACCGTGGTCGTCGACTGTGCGCACGGCGCGGCCTCCGACGTCGGCCCGGCCGCGTACCGCGAGGCGGGCGCGCGCGTGGTCGCGATCAACGCCGAGCCGAACGGGCTCAACATCAACGAACGGTGCGGGTCCACGCATCTCGAGCATATTCAGCGCGCGGTGCTCGAACACGGCGCCGATCTGGGCCTGGCCCACGACGGCGACGCCGATCGCTGCCTGGCGGTGGACGGTTCCGGTTCCGTGGTCGACGGCGACGCGATCATGGCGATCCTCGCCCTGGCGATGCACGAATCGGGCGAGCTGGTGCAGGACACTCTGGTAGCGACCGTGATGAGCAATCTGGGCCTGCACATCGCGCTCCGCGATGCGGGAATCACCGTGCGCACCACCGCTGTCGGCGATCGCTACGTACTGGAGGAGTTGCGCCGCGGTGGCTACAGCCTGGGCGGTGAGCAGTCCGGACATCTGGTCTTCCCGCGGTACGGCACCACGGGCGACGGGCTGCTGACGGGTCTGAAACTGATGGCCCGGATGGTCGAAACCGGTCGCGGCCTGGCCGATCTGGCGAGCGTCATGACGACCGTGCCGCAGGTTCTGGTCAATGTCCCGGTCGCCGACAAGGCCGCGGTCGCGGCCGCGCCGGAGGTTCGCGAGGCGGTGGCCGAGGCCGAGCGCGCCCTCGGCGACAACGGCCGAGTCCTGTTGCGCCCGAGCGGGACCGAACAGCTGATCCGGGTCATGGTCGAGGCGACCGATTCGCATCGCGCCAAACAACTCGCCGACGATCTCGCCAAATGTGTGGCCGCGGTCTGAGCCGCGGGCACGTCGGGCGGCGCGATGAACGGGGTGCGTACGCCGAGTAGGGGTGCGGCTGTATAGGCCGTTGGCCGAGCGGCGGGCGCGCGGCCACGACGCCGGTGCCCGCGCATCATCGTCCGAATATCGGCTGGTCATCGCGAGTGTCGGCGGGCGGCGGCGGATCCTGAAGGGGGGGTGTGAAGGTCGTCGGCGCGCCGACAGTCCCCGAGATCGGGGCGCGACTGTCGGCTCCGGGAAGTATGGTTGGACGCAGATCATGACGCGACAGCGAAGCTTGATTTCCGTGAGGGGGAACAGTGGACCCGCTGAAGCTTGACAAGTCTCCGACGCTCGACGACGCCGCGAATTCGGCCTCGCCGCCGACCGCCACCGCATCCGCTCCGGATACGGTGCTGCGGGTCGATCCCGCGGCGATGGCGGCCTATACGGCCATCGCGAATACCGTTTCCCAACAACTCGCTTCGGCGGCGTCCGTGACGGCCGGCGCGGTCGATCCGCAGCAGCTGGCCACCGACCTGGGGCTGGTGGGAGCGGACTTCGCCGCCAAATTCGCGGCCGCGGTCGCCGAACACGCGCAGGCGCTGTCCACCGCGGGCAAACTGGTCTCGGCCTACGGGCGTGGGCTGAACACCTATACCGCGGGTGTGCAGGGCACCGACGAGGATTCGGCCGTCGCGATCACCCGCACGGAGTCGCGGTCATGAGGCGGCCGACCGCATTGCGTCGCCGGCCCACCGCCGCGCGTAACGACACCAGCACGCCCGCAACGACATCCGATCCGTCCGTGGATCCGCCGATCGTCGCGACCCTGGTCCGGCCGCTGCTGGACCTGCGTGCCTCACTGGGGACCGGAGTCGCGACGCCCGCCGCGACCATCACCGGCGCTCTGTCCAGCGCGTCCACCCAGGCCGCCGACACCGAGGGACCACACCGCGAGGGCGTCCACGCGCTGGAATCCACCTGGACGGGTCCGGGCTCCGACGCGGCCGTTCCGGCATTGCGCACCACCCAAACTCAGATCGGTGACATCTCCGACCGGGGCCCGGCCTACCTGGGCGTCCTGGCCGACGCCCACGCGACCAGTGCGCGGGCGGCCGGCCGCATGGACCGGATCATCGCCGATTTCCGGCGCGACGCTCGAACCATCCTCGGCAACGCCACCGCCGCGCCGGATACCGACGCGGTGATCAATCGGGCCACCCAGGCGCTGCGCGACGCGATCACCACCGTCACCTCCGCACGCACCGAAATGGACGATCACTCGCGTCGATTGGACGAGATGGGTCCGCTCACGGTCACCACGCCGGCCGGGCTCAACTCCTCGCAGTCGTGGGGAGATACGCCCGCTACGGTCCTGCCCAGCGCCTACGGTGCGGTTCCGGGCCAATACGGCACGGTCCCAGCGCAATACGGTACGGCGCCCGGTCAGCCGATCGATCCGGCGCAGCTGGCGCAGCTGCAACTACAGCAGCTGCTTGTGCAGGCGGGTGTGCAGGTCGGTACCTCGGCCATCAATGCCGGTGTGGATATCGGTACCCACCTGATCGACAAGATCGCCGAGGTCGGTACGCACACCATCGACACGGTGGCCTCCTCGGTCGACCAGGCGATACCGCAGCTGATCAACCCGGACCACGCCACCGGTGACAAGACCAATCCGGCGGGGAATTCCGGAGATTCGGCGAAGCTGTTCGACTTCGGCCCCGGCAAGACGGCTCCCGGAACGACGGGACCGGGCTCGATCATTCCGGGCGCACCCGCACCCGACAAGGCGCCGGCCGACAAGACCCCGGCCGACAAATCCGATCCGCCACCCCCGTCACCGTCGTCCATCCTTCCGCCACCTGCCGACCCGCCGCCGATGCCGAAGCCACCGGCGCCCGTCCCCGCACCCGCACCCGCGCCGGAGCCGGCGCATCCGGGCGGGGTGGCCGGAGGTATGGCCTTGCCGCCGCCGGCCGGCAGCGGACAGGAACACAAACCTCGCGACGGCCAGCTCGGTGTCACCGTGCCGGCGGCCGAGACAACGGTTCCCGCCGCGGTGATCGGCGACTTCGGCGATGACACGGTCTGAGCCGGACCCGCAGCAGGACAACCCGTTCGACCTCGGCCTGCCGATGGTCCGCACTCCCGTCGGTAAGCAGGGCCGCAAGCGGCGGTCGGGCCGGCGAAATCCGAACCGCCCGGCCGCGGCGGCCTATCACAGCGCCGTCGCCGTGCCGCCGGCCCGGCCCGGCCCGGAGTCGGCGGCCTATCCGTCGGGGGAGTGGGAGCAGTGGCTGGAACCCGCGCAGCGCACGCCCGAGCCCGAGCCGGAGGTGGAACCGGAGCCGCGCCGCATCCCGGTCGGGGGACCGCTGACCGATCCGGATCTGGTCGACAAGTCGACGTTGGTTCCGCATATCGTCGACCGCTCGGGCGGTAACCCCGGCCCCGCGCTGCGGCGTCCGCGCCCGCGCCAGGGCGGGCCGCGCCGCGACCACCGTCGCGGTGAAAAGCTGCTGGCCGCAATCACGTTGATCGGTGTGGGCATCGTCGTCGTCTCGGTGGTGCTGACCGTCATCCATACCGGGAAGCGGTCCCAGCCGGTCGCGACCAAACCGCCGATGGTCGCGGCGGTGCCGGTGCCCACCTCGGTGAGTGCGACCCCACCGCCGCCCACGACTACGGCCGCGGCGACCTCGACGATCGCCACCGACGGTTGTGAGCAGCAGCGCACCGCGGAAGTGGTCTCCGGGACCGACCCCGGAGGCACCGCGAGTGGTCCGGACGCCATCCTGGCCTTCGAGCGGGCGTACTACGTTCAGCGTTCGGGGTACGCCGCCCGCGCGGTCGTCGCCGACGACTCGTCGGTGCCGCCGGCCGACCAGATCCAGCGTGGCATCAATCAGGTGCCGGTCGGCACCCGCTACTGCGTGCAGATCACCCGCACCGGCGACGAGGGGCAGTGGGAGGTCCGCCTCACCCAGCAGAAACCGGACGAACAGCCGCATGCGTTCACCCAGATCATCAGCACCCGAGCGGAATCGGGGCGCACGCTGATCACCGGCATCGCGGCGGGCTGAACCACATCCGGGTTCAGAACCGGGCGTGCACGAACCCGGTGAACGGCACGAGGAAGCCGCCGATCTCACAGACGATCAACGCGTACATGGCCGCCCGCAGCGGCAGTCCGATGTCGCCGCGGAATTGATTCGTCGTATCCCGCCGCAGCCCGTGCAGGCAGTAGGAGGCGATGGCACCGGCGAAGAAGCCGAGGACGATCAGCGCCGCAACGAGATTCACCGCCGTCGGCCAGTCCGACAGTTCCACGAAGACGGCGAGCAGCAGCGCCGCGAAGCTGTACATCAGGGCCGCGCGGTGTGCGATATCGACGTAGGGATGCGCATGCCCCTCTGCTGAGGTCCGCATCCCGTGGTACTTCCACACGCCCAGCAGCAGTGCCCAGATGAAGAGAAGGCCGGCGATCAGGAGCGTGATCCGGGTGTCCACACCGAGTTGTATCTGTTCCATCCGGGTCTCCTGGGCGGTCGCGTGAGGCATCGCGATCGTTACGCCGAGCACGTTCTGATTCAACGGTTTTCGGTGAGTTGTCCGGCGGACATGTGCCAGCGCCGGGTCGCCCGCACGGTATCGAGCATGCGCCGATCGTGGGTGACCAACAGCAGTGTGCCGTCGAAGGATTCGACGGCCTGCTCCAACTGCTCGATCGCGGGCAGATCGAGATGGTTGGTCGGTTCGTCGAGTACCAGCAGGTTGACCCCGCGTGCCTGCAACAGCGCCAGCGCGGCGCGCGTGCGCTCACCCGGCGACAGGGTGTCGTTGGCGCGCAGCACATGAGCCCCGCGCAGCCCGAATTTGGCCAGCAGCGTGCGGATCTCCGCCTCCGGCCAGTCGGGTACCTCGGCGCCGAACGTGTCGGCCAGCGAGGCGGTGCCACGAAACAGTCCGCGTACCTGATCGACCTCGCCGATCGCCACCCCGAACCCCGCGAGGCGGTTCCGGCGTCCGGCGCCACCTTGCCCAGCAGCAGCGCCAGCAGCGTGGATTTACCCGACCCGTTGGGACCGGTCAGGACGATCCGGTCACCCCAATCGACCTGGGTGGTAACCGGACCGAGGACGAACTCGCCGCGCGACACGACGGCATCGGACAGCGTCGCCACCACCGACCCACTGCGCGGGGCGGAGGCGATCGACATCCGCAATTCCCACTCCTTGCGCGGCTCCTCCACCACCTCCAGCCGTTCGATGCGGCGCTGGGTCTGGCGCACCTTCGACGCCTGCTTCTCGGTGGATTCGGCGCGCATCTTGCGACCGGCCTTGTCGGAGTCCACCTTTCGCGGATCCCGAGCCTTACGGCGCGCATTGCGCACGCCGTGCTCGAGCCAGTTCCGTTGCATCACCTGCCGCGCTTCCAGCCCGGCCTTGGTATCGGCGTAGTCCTCGAAGGCCTCCCGCGCGTGCCGGCGGGCGATCTCGCGTTCGGCCAGGTACGAGTCGTAGCCGCCGTCGTAACTGCCGACCTGCTGCTGGGCGAGATCGAGTTCGACGATCCGGTTGACGGTGCGCGCCAGGAACTCGCGATCGTGACTGATCACCATCAACGGCGTCCGCACCCCGGTCACGAAATTCTCCAGCCGGGCCAGACCGTCCAGGTCGAGATCGTTCGTCGGCTCGTCCAGCAGCAGAATGTCGAAGCGCGACAACAGGACCGAGGCCAGCCCGGCCCGCGCCGCCTGCCCACCCGACAGCGCGGTCATGGGTGTGTCGAGGCCTTGCGGCAAACTTTCGGTGAGGCCCAGTTCGGCGGCCACCTCGTCGGCGCGCGGTTCCAGGTCGGCGCCGCCCAGGGCGAGCCAGCGTTCCAGGGCGGCCGAATACTCCTCGGCGGCGGTATCGTCGGTCGCCAGCCGTTCGGCCGCGGCGTCCATCGTGCGCTGCGCCGCCGCCACTCCGGTCCGGCGGGCCAGGAATCCGGCCACCGTCTCGTCGGCCAGGCGTTCCGGTTCCTGCGCGAGGTAGCCGATCGTCGCATCGGGCGGGCTCAGCGTGATCCGCCCGGTCTGCGGTGTGCGGTCGGCCAGCATCCGCAACAGCGTCGACTTACCCGCGCCGTTCACCCCCACCAGACCGATCACGTCGCCGGGCGCCAGCACCAGATCCAGGTCCTCGAACAGCACCCGGTCTCCGTGCCCCGCCGAGAGGCCGTGCGCATGCAGAGTCGTACTCACGCCCACGAGTCTGCCGGGTTCGGGGTATCACCCTGAGCCCGGGCCGTGGAAATCAGGGTCGGGATGGGTCTCGCGCCCGATGCGCGCCGGGGTGCCCGCACAGCACAGTGGAATCACCACGCACGACCGTGACAGAAGGAGAGCGTCATGACCGCCCCCACCCGCCGCCTCACCCGATCGACCGCCGACAAGTGGATCGGCGGCGTCTGCGGTGGCCTCGCCGAATACTTCGGCTGGAACGCCAATGTGATCCGCCTGCTGTTCGTCCTCTCCTGCCTGCTGCCGGGCCCGCAGTTCATCGTCTACCTGGTGCTGTGGCTGATCATCCCGAAGCAGTAGCCCGGGCGCGGCCGGACGATAGTTATCCACAAGCAAACCCTCGGCCCACCTCGGCGCCGGTAAGTTATCCACAACATGCCGGACCGGGGATGCGCCACACCACTTCCGGATGCCAGGATGGAGGAAATTCCCGCACGTCCCTCGAGGAGCACATACATGATCCATTCGGGCGATCTGCCGGGCCTGGACCTGCCGGAAGTCGACGCACACTCCGACCTCGGCGGCATCGGCGCCGTGGAGCTGAACCACCCGTCCCAGGACATCGACGCCGACGGCATCCTGGACACCGAAACCTTCCACAGCGACCACTCGATGGAAGTCTGGTCCGATATGGACCACGACGGCTACGCCGACCATGTCAGCATCGTCGATGACGGCGGCGACTACTCCGCCTGGGAATTCCACCATTACCCCGACGGCCGCACCGAGTGGGTCCAGGTGGACAAGGGCAAGATGGGCAAGTGAGCAGCGTGCCTTCGGTTTTCGACCGACGGCCCGGCAAGTAGATGCGGGTACGAGCTCACCTATCGCTGCGCCAGTGCCTTCAGTCGTTCCAGCGAAGGCAATTCGCCTTCTACAGCATCCGGCTGGATCAGAACCGGAGAGCCGTCGTCTGGCGCGGACGCACCGACCCAGGCTTACGAGTCCAGGGCTCGTATCGTCGTTCGAGCGGATCGCGTTGCGGTTTCGGTTCTGGATACGGGGGCGTTCCGGCGGCGGCAGAGGCCCCAGTTGTAGCTGGTGTCGTCCCAGGAGTTCACGATGGCGAGCCTGACTTCGAGAATCGATTGTCGACGGCCTCCTACTTGCGCAGGGCGCGGGCCATCTGGACGAGCTGCAGGGGCGAAACGTGTTCGGGCTCGGGCTCTTCGGTGGCTTCCGGGTCGACCGCGGCGGTGTGCGGGATGTCGGCCTCGGGGTCGGCGAAGGGCTGATACTTCTTGTCGCCCAGGAGTTGGTAGCTGAGGTAGCCGACCAGAAGGGCGCGGGTGATGCGTTCGGTCTTCGGTTCGTATTTGGCGGCGCCGAGGGCGGCCAGGGCGCGACGGCCCTCGACGATGCCGTTGTGGGTGGCCTTGTCGACGGTGCGCAGCGACATCGGCCCGCCCCAGGCGGTGGCCAGGGCCTGCGCGGTGCAGTTGCCGGTGGAGATGTCGGCACCGCCGCCGACGATGAGGGCCGGGGTGTCGATCTGGGGTGCGAGGGCTTCCGCGCTCGGGGCGGTGGGTGCCGGATAGAGGGCCGCCACGGCACCGACCTTGCGCTGCGAGGCCGCGATGACGGCGGCCCCCGCGCCCATGCCGTGCCCCGCCAGGGCGAGTTTGTCCGGGTGCACGCTGATGGTGCCGCCGCCCAGGCGCACGCCCGCGCAGATGTCGAGGGTGGTCAGCAGGTCGGTGGCCAGATTCAGGTGCGAGGGCAGCGGGCCGCGTTCGGTGTCGGGTGCGGCGGCGACGAAACCCCAGGACGCGAGATGTTCGAGCAATCGGCGGTAGTTGCCGGCGCCGGCGAGCCAGCCGTGTCCGAAGGCGACCGCGGGCAGGTTGTGGCCCTCTTCGGGGGTGTACACCACGCCGGGCTGCCCGGCGATGCCGAGGTTGCCGCGCATCACCCGGTGCGGACCCGGGCTGGTCAGAATGCTCAGAAGCGATTTCACAGACACCGACACGGGGGAGAACTCTACCGAGAGTCGCCCGGAATGCGGCACTGTCGCGAGCGGAGCGGCCCGGACACGCCGCCACCTGCTGCGATAGCAGGCCGATTCGCGTGTCCACGCGGCCCAAGTAGGCTGGGACACCATGTGCGGAATCGTTGGCTACGTCGGGTACCGGGACGCGCTCGGCGTCGTCGTGGACGCACTGCGCCGCATGGAGTACCGGGGCTACGACTCCGCGGGCGTGGCGATCCTGGACGGCGCGGGCACTATCGCGGTGGAGCGCAAGGCCGGTCGGCTGGCCAATCTGGAGGCCGAGCTGGCCGAGGCCGGTCCCGCCGCGTTCGCCGGTACGACCGGTATGGGGCATACCCGGTGGGCCACGCACGGCGCGCCCACCGATCGCAACGCGCACCCGCACCGCGATCTCGCGGGCCGGGTCGCGGTCGTGCACAACGGCATCATCGAGAATTTCGCGCCGCTGCGTCGCGAGCTCGAGGAGGCCGGGGTCGAACTGCGCAGCGATACCGACACCGAGGTCGCGGTCCACCTGGTCGCGCGGGCGTATGCGGCCGGACCCACGGCCGGTGATTTCGTCGGCAGCGCACTGGCCGTCCTGCGCCGGCTCGAGGGCGCGTTCACGCTGGTGTTCACCCATGCCGACCATCCGGGCACGATCGTGGCCGCGCGTCGCTCGACACCGCTGGTGGTCGGTGTGGGCAAGGGTGAGATGTTCATCGCCTCGGATGTGACGGCGTTCATCGAGCACACGCGCGAAGCGGTCGAGCTCGGTCAGGACCAGGCCGTGGTGATCACCGCGGACAGCTACGTGGTCACCGATTTCGCCGGCGCCACCGAGGGTGCGCGGACCCGTCCGTTCACCATCGACTGGGATCTGGCCGCCGCCGAGAAGGGCGGCCACGACTACTTCATGCTCAAGGAGATCGAGGAGCAGCCCGCCGGAGTGGCCGAGACGCTGATGGGCCATTTCGACAACGGTCGCATCGTGCTGGACGAGCAGCGCCTCGCCGACCAGGAACTGCGCGAATTCGACAAGGTGTTCGTGGTGGCCTGCGGCAGTTCGTATCACGCCGGCCTGCTGGCCAAGTACGCGATCGAACATTGGACCCGGGTTCCGGTCGAGGTCGAGCTGGCCAGCGAGTTCCGCTACCGCGACCCGGTCCTGGACCGGTCCACGCTGGTGGTCGCGATCTCGCAGTCCGGTGAGACCGCCGACACGCTGGAGGCGGTGCGCCACGCCAAGGAGCAGAAGGCGCGCGTGCTCGCGATCTGCAACACCAACGGCGCGCAGATTCCACGCGAATCCGATGCCGTGGTCTACACCCGTACCGGCCCGGAGATCGGCGTCGCCTCGACCAAGGCCTTCCTCGCCCAGATCACCGCGAATTACCTTGTGGGCCTTGCCCTCGCGCAGGCGCGCGGCACCAAGTACCCGGACGAGGTGGCCCGCGAATTCGGTGAGCTGGAGGCCATGCCGAAGCTGGTGGAGCGGGTGCTCGAGACCGCGCCGCAGGTCCGCGAGATCGCCCGGCGGTTCGCGCATCAGTCGACGGTGCTGTTCCTCGGCCGCCACGTCGGCTACCCGGTCGCGCTCGAGGGTGCGCTCAAGCTCAAAGAGCTGGCCTATATGCACGCCGAGGGTTTCGCCGCCGGTGAACTCAAGCACGGCCCGATCGCGCTGATCGAGGAGGGCCTGCCGGTGATCGTGGTGATGCCCTCCCCGAAGGGACGCGCGGTGCTGCATTCGAAGCTGCTCAGCAATATCCGGGAGATCCAGGCCCGCGGTGCCCGCACCATCGTGATCGCGGAGGAGGGTGACGATACGGTCCGTCCGTTCGCCGACCATCTGATCGAGATCCCGGCCGCCCCGACCCTCTTCCAGCCGCTGCTGTCGACCGTGCCGCTGCAGATCTTCGCCGCCGAGGTGGCACAGACCCGTGGCTACGACATCGACAAACCGCGCAACCTCGCGAAGTCGGTCACCGTCGAATAGCGGCGGGCGCTCCGGTCAATCTCCCACGGCCACAAGTTCTTCGGGCGCAGCGACGGATCGTGTCGTGCGACGTTCCAATGCGCCCGACCAGAGGGCCAGGCCGAGCGCGCTCGTGGCCAGGACCACACCGACCCAACTCGGGCCGGTGTAGCCGAAACCCGCGGCGATGACCGACCCGCCGAGCCATGCGGCCAGCGCGTTGCCGAGGTTGAAGGCCCCGATATTGAGCGCGGAGGCCAGCGTCGGCGCCGCCGCGGCCTGATCGAGAACCCGCTTCTGCAGCGGCGGCACGGTCGCGAAGCCCAGCGCTCCGATCAGGACGACGGTGATCGCCGCCGCGACCTTGTTGTGCGCGGTGAGCGTGAACAGGGCCAGGACGACGGCCAGCGCCGCCAGTGTGATGTAGAGCATCGGCAGCAGGTGACGGTCGGCGTAGCGGCCGCCGACCAGATTGCCGATCAGGAATCCGAGTCCGAACAGCACCATGATCCAGGTGACGGAGGTTTCCGCGAAGCCGGTGACCTCGGTCATCATCGGTGCGAGGTAGGTGATGGCGGCGAACACACCGCCGAAGCCGAGCACGGTCATCGCCATCGCCAGCAGGACCTGCGGATTGCGCAGGACCGCCAGTTCCCGGGTGAACCGGGCATCGCGCGGTGCCGGCCGATCGGGTACCAGCGCCAGCACTCCGCCGAAGGCGAGCGCGCCGACGACGGCGACCAGCGCGAAGGCGAGCCGCCAGCCGAAATGCTGACCCAGCAGCGTGCTCAGCGGAACGCCGACCACGGTCGCCACGGTGAGCCCGGTGAACATCATGGCGATCGCACCGGCGCGGCGGTCCGGGGCGACGAGCGATCCGGCGACCACCGCGCCGATGCCGAAGAAGGCGCCGTGCGCCAGTGAGGCGACGATGCGGCCGGTCAGCATCAGACCGAAAGTCGGTGCGGCGGCGGACAATGCGTTGCCGGCGATCAGGAGCAGCAGGCTGATCAACAGCATGCGCTTGCGGGACACGCGCGTGCCGAGGCCGGTCATCACCGGCGCGCCGACGAGGACGCCGAGGGCATATCCGGTGACGAGCCAGCCGGCGGTCGGGATCGAGACCGCATAACTGTCCGCGACCCCGGGCAGCAATCCGACCACGATGAATTCGGTCGTCCCGATGGCGAATGCGCCGAGGGTGAGTGCGAGAAGTGCGAGTGGCATCGGTACAAGCCTCCACACAGAGTTGTAGACGGGCGTTACGGGCGTCGACAATAATTGCATACGCGTGTTAATTGCAAGCGCGTGCTATTGCGGGAGCGCGTTATCCTGGGGACGGCGACGACATGAGGAGGGCCGATGACCGCGGAAGCCGCGCTGACCGGATTGGCGGATGGCTGGTATGCGCTCTCGGTGCTGCACGACCGGATCGAGGCGCGGATCGAACGCGCCCTGCAGGCCGGTCACGAGCTCAGTGTGCGCGAATATTCACTGCTCACCGTGCTGAGCCGGCAGCATGACGGGCCCGGTGGCCATCTGCGGATGAATCAGGTCGCGGATTCGGTGGCACTGAGCCAGAGCGCGACCACCAGGCTGGTGACCCGGCTCGAGGACCGCGGTCTCCTGCAGCGCTATCTGTGCCCGGACGACCGTCGGGGCATCTATACCGACGTCACGCCCGCGGGTCTCGAACTGCTCGAACAGGCGCGGCCCACCAACGATGCCGCGCTGTCGCAGGCGCTCGGCGAGGCCGCGGCCGATCCCGAACTCGCCCCGCTGGTCACGGCCGTGGAGGCGTTGAATCGTCGCGAGGCGCGGGCAGTGACTACCGCACGGTGACGGTGCCGCGCATCTCGGGATGCAGCGGGCACAGGTAGCGGTAGACGCCGGGGATCGCGAAGGTGTGGCTCCACTCGCCGCCGGTGAAGATGGGGCTGTTGATGCCCATCGCCGCATCGCCGATGCCCTGTACGGCATGCGGCACCTTGTCGGAGAACTTCCAGGTCACCGTGTCGCCCGCATGCACGGTCACGGCGTCGGGGGAGAACTTCATATCCTCGACGCGCACGGTGACCGAGGTCGGTTGGGCCGAGGTCGGCGAGGCTGCCGCAGTGCCCGGCGGTGTGGCCGCGGTCGTGGTCGACGGTGTGGATGTCGTTGTGTTCGAACCACATCCGGCGATCAGCACGGCAGCCACCAGCGCTCCGGCGGTCGGGAGGAGACGCGCTGCGCGGTGGCGTACGGTGCTGTGGGCCATGGCTACGAGCCTAGTCCGGTGGTTGCGTCCGGCTTGCCGCACCCGCGCGCGGTGTCGGCGTCGTCGCGTCGGCGAGAGAGCCGCGGGCATACCGAGACCGGAGATCTCCGGGCGTACGCTGCTGGAGGTTCCGATTCGAGCGCGATTCCTACCGCGATCCCGACGAGGAGGCGAATGATGGCACCGGTCCTGCGGGAATACTTCACCGTCGACGAGGTGCGAGCGGCCGAAGCCGAACTGTTCGAGCGGGTCGCCGCGGGGGTGCCGATGCGCCGCGCCGCGTACGGATTGGCGAATGTGGTTGCGGCCGAACTACGGGAACGGACCGGAGCCGTCGCCGGGCGAGCCGTGACCCTGCTCGTGGGATCCGGGGACAACGGCGGCGACGCGCTCTGGGCGGGCGCCACGCTGCGCCGGCGCGGGGTGGCGGTGACGGCGGTGCTGTTGTCACCCGAGCGAGCGCATGCGCAAGGGCTCGCGGCGCTGCGCCGGGCGGGCGGCCGGATTCGCGAGGCCGGCGCGGGATCGGCCGCGGAACTGCTCGGCGCGCCGGACCTGGTGGTCGACGGCATCGTCGGCATCTCCGGCCGGGGTGCGCTGCGACCGCGGGCCGCCGAACTGGTGGCGGCGGTCGAGGCGCCGATCGTCGCCGCCGATCTGCCGAGCGGTGTCGATCCGAATACCGGTGCGGTGGACGGCCCGGCGGTGCGGGCCGCGGTGACGGTGACCTTCGGTGCGTACAAACCGGTGCACGCGCTGGCCGCACCGTGGTGTGGGCGAATCGAGTTGATCGACATCGGTTTACGCCTGCCCGCGCCGGCCCTGGCCGCCTTGGAGCCGGTGTCGATCGGTCGTGACTGGCCGGTGCCCGGACCGCACGACGACAAATACACGCAGGGCGTAACCGGGATCCATGCGGGCAGTGACACCTATCCCGGAGCCGCGGTGCTGTGCACCGGCGCCGCGGTGGCCGCCACCTCCGGCATGGTGCGTTACGCCGGAACCGCGGCCGCGCACGTGCTCGCGCAGTTCCCGGAAGTCATCGCAACCGAGAGTATTTCCGATACCGGCCGGGTGCAGTCCTGGGTGTTCGGGCCGGGGGCGGGCACCGACGACGCGGCGCGCGAGCGCCTGGCGGAGATCCTGGCCACTGATCTGCCCGTGGTGGTCGACGCCGACGGATTGACCCTGCTTGCCGCCGCGCCGGAGCTGGTCACCGGTCGCGGGGCGCCCACCGTATTGACCCCGCACGCAGGCGAATTCGCGCGTCTCACCGGCCGTGAACTCGGCCCCGACCGGGTCGCTGCGGTGCGCGAACTCGCCGAGAAATGGCAGGTGACGGTCCTGTTGAAGGGGCGGTCCACGCTGGTCGCCACCCCCGGCGAGCCGACGCTGGTCAACGAGGCGGGCGGTTCCTGGGCGGCCACCGCGGGCGCCGGTGACGTCCTGTCCGGCGTCATCGGCGCCCTGCTGGCGGCGGGGCGGGAACCAGCGTCGGCGGCGGCGGCCGCCGCGCGCGTCCATGCCCTCGCCGCCAACCTCGCCGCCCACGCGAACAGCGATGCGGGAGCGCCCATTTCGGCTACTCCGCTGCTGCACCACCTACGCGCCGCAGTGCGGACCTTGCGCAGTCTTGCCGAAAGCTGACCGACGACCGGCTGATCCGCGTGCACTTTCCGGCCTGAGGGGTTCGGTGGCCGGTGCCGAGACCGCACCGCCGGCATCCCCCACGGGTTCGTTTCCGAATCAATCCCCTTGTGCCGCCAGCGTTACCGCCTCCCATTCGCGCCAGGTCGAAAGCCGCGACTCGTAGTCGGCGGTCGCGATCTGCAGCGGCGCGGTGCCCAGGAACAGCCGCAACGGCGGTTTGTCGGCGTCGACCACCGCCAGGATCGCCGACCGCGTGGCCGTCGGCTCGCCGGGCTGCTGAGCCGCACGGGTGCGTTTGCGCGCCGCCCGCACCTCGTCGTATGCCGGGTTCTCCGCGCTGTGTACCGACGACGGGCCGGCCCAATCGGTGCTGAACCCGCCCGGCTCGATCAGGGTGACGTGGATGCCGAAACCGGCGACCTCCTGCGCCAGCGACTGCGAGAACCCCTCGAGCGCCCACTTCGACGCGTGATAGGCGCCGAGATTCGGGAAGGCGCTGATCCCGCCGATGCTCGACACCTGGATGATGTGCCCGCTGCCCTGCTCGCGCAGAATCGGCAGTGCCGCCTGGGTGACCCACAGCGCCCCGAAGACATTGGTCTCGAGCTGCGCGCGGATCTCGTCCTCGGTGAGCTCTTCGATCATGCCGAAATGGCCGTAACCGGCGTTGTTGACCACGACGTCCAGGCGGCCGAACCGCGCAGCCGCCTCGGCGACCGCCGCGAAATCGCCCGCGCGGTCGGTGACGTCCAACCGCAGCGGCAGGAAGGTGTCGGGGTAGGCGGCGACGATATCGTCGAGCGTCTCCAGCTTGCGCGCGGTTCCGGCGACCCGGTCGCCGCGCTCGAGGGCCGCGAGGGCCCATTCGCGACCGAATCCGCGCGAGACGCCGGTGATGAACCAAACCTTGCTCATGAAACCCCTCTGGTGGATGGGTGGGTGGCGGGCGGCGTATGCCCGCGTGAACCACGCTAACGAGCTGGAGTGCACTCCAAGCAAGAGTTGATCTCGACCCGATCCGAAGTCACTCGGGCGCGCCGGGTGGCCCCGGCGCGCCGCGTGGCAGGATCGGTAGCCGTGAGTAGCGCTGATCCGCAGGTGGAGACCGTCGTCGATCTGGATGCCATCGCACACAACGTGCGGATACTGCGCGAACACGCGGGCGATGCCGCGGTGATGGTGGTGGTCAAGGCCGACGCCTACAACCACGGCGCGGTGCAGGTCGGCCGGGCGGCACTGGCCGCGGGCGCGGCCGAACTCGGTGTGACCACCATTGCCGAGGCGCTCGAGCTGCGGGCGGCCGGTATCACCGCGCCCATCCTCAGCTGGCTCAACACCTCCGACGCGGACTACACGGCCGCGATCGCCGCCGATATCGAGATCGGCGTGTCCTCGACCGCCCATCTGCGGGCGGTGGAGCGCGCGGCGCGGGCGAGCGGGACCACCGCGACCGTCACGCTGAAGCTCGATACCGGCCTGAACCGCAACGGTGTCTCCTCCGCGGACTATCCGCACGTGCTGGCCCTGCTGCAGGAGCTGGTCGCGGAGCGGGTGGTGCATCTGCGGGCGATGTTCTCCCATCTCGCCCATGCCGATCAGCCGCAGCATCCGGTCATCGATGTGCAGCGGGACAGATTCGTCGAGGCCATCGCCGTCGCCAAGGATTACGGGCTGCAACCCGAGGTGGTCCACCTGGCCAACTCCGCGGCCACCCTCACCCGGCCCGATCTGGCGTTCGACATGGTGCGGCCCGGTATCGCCGTCTACGGCCTCAGTCCGATTCCGGAGATCTCCGACTTCGGCCTGCGCCCGGCCATGACCTTCCGGGCCCGGGTCGCCCTGGTCAAGCGGGTGGCCCAGGGCGAGGGCGTGTCGTACGGCCACGAGTGGATCGCGCCGCACGACACCACCGTGGCGCTGATTCCGGCGGGCTATGCCGACGGTGTGCCGCGCGGCCTGGGGGGCCGGATCGCACTGCGGATCGGGGACGCGGAGTATCCGAACATCGGCCGGGTGTGCATGGACCAGCTGGTCGTGGACCTCGGCGAGAACCGGCAGGGAGTGCAGGAGGGCGATCGCGCGGTGCTGTTCGGCGGGGCCCCCGGCGATCCGCACGCACAGCGGTGGGCGGAACTGATGAACACCATCCACTACGAGATCGTCTGTTCCCCCCGTGGCCGTGTCGTGCGAGGCTATACCGGACAGGCAGGGGTGGTGTGATGGAACCCGAACGGGCACATCGGTTTCGGAACGCGCGGCGGGTACGGTCCGCACTGCTGCGGGGCGGGGTGGCATCCGCGAGTGTGCTGGGCGCCCTCGCCGGTGCGCAGGCCCTGCGGCGAATGGGCGCCGCCGTCGCCTGGCCGGCCCGCGGTGACGACCTGCGCGACGAGGATTTCACGCTGCTGGACCGCGACCCCGCGCGCCGCGTGGTGGCCGACGACGGCGTACCGCTGGCCGTCCGCGTCGTCGGCGCCGGAAACCCCTCCGCCACGGTCGTTTTCGTGCACGGATTCTGTAACAGCATGCACTCGTTCCACTTTCAGCGCCGCGATCTGGCGCGGCAGTGGGGCGAGCAGGTCCGCATGGTGTTCTTCGATCTGCGCGGGCACGGCAGCTCCGGCACGCCGAGCAGTGCGAGCTGCACGGTCGCGCAGCTGGGGCGCGACCTGCTGCGGGTGATCGAGGAGTGCGCCCCCGACGGGCCGCTGGTGCTCGTGGGGCATTCCATGGGCGGGATGGCGATTCTCGCGGCGGCCGCCCGGGATCCCGAATTGTTCGAGCGCCGCGTGCTGGCCTCCGCACTGCTGTCCACCACCGCGGCCGGGGTGACCCGTGCCGGTGCGGCACAGCTGTTGCGCAGTCCGGCGATCGACGGGTTCCGGGTACTCGTCCACACCTCGCCGGCGCTGGTGCAGGCGGGACGGGTCACGGCACGCCAGCTGATCACCCCGGTGCTGCATGTCAGTTCGTTCCACGGCGACGTCAGTCCCACACTGTCGCGATTCACCACCTCGATGATCGATCGGACACCCGTCGAGACCATCGTGAAATTCCTCGAGGCACTGCAGGTCCACGACGAATCGGCGGCGCTGCCGGTGCTCGCGCCGCGGCCGGCGCTGGTCGTCGGCGGCGACCACGATCTGATCATCCCGTTCCGTAACTCGCGGGAACTCGCCGCCCGGCTCCCGGACGCCGATCTGGTCCGGGTCACCGACGCCGCGCATATGGTGCATCTGCAGTATCCCGAGTTGATGAATGCCGCGTTGGAACGATTGCTGTTGCGCGCGGGCGTCTTCGGCGGCTCATCCGTCGAATTCGGCGCGGGCCGGGAGGCGAGCAATGGCTGAGCGTCGCGACGGGGCGCCCGACGATCAGGGCGAGGCCGAGCGCCGGGAACTGCCCACGGTCGCCGATACCGAGGCGCTGGGCCGGGAGCTGGCGGCCGAGCTGCGGCCCGGGGATCTGGTGGTGCTCGACGGTCCGCTCGGGGCGGGCAAGACCGCGCTGACCCGGGGGATCGCGGCCGGGCTCGGGGTCGAGGGGCGGGTCAGCTCACCGACCTTCATCATCGCGCGGCAGCATCGCGCCGGCGCGGCGCCGGGATCGATACCGCTGGTGCACGTCGACGCCTATCGGCTGGGCGGTGATCTCGACGAACTGGACGCCCTGGATCTCGATGCCGATCTGCACGAATCGGTCGTGGTAGTGGAATGGGGTCTCGGAGTGGTCGAACATCTCGCGGACCGTCATCTGCGGGTGCGGCTGCATCGGGAAGCCGAATCGGAGACGCGCACCGCCACCTGGGAGTGGGTCGGACAGTACTGATCGGTTGTGACGCTCGCCACCGATGCCGCCCGGGCGAATCCGCGGCAGCGTGGAATCCGGCCCGGCCAACCGCGCCCGGCTGCACCGGCGCTCCGGCAGTTGTTGCGGCACTTAATCGTTGACGAGCCCTGGGCGGGCGCCTCGTCACGACGTGCGCACCTCCGGCGCGCAGCGGTTTGCCCTGCGGTTGCGACATGCGGATACGCCGACGGCGCTGATGGCATACGGGAGGTGACCAACCGGTATCGTTGAGGCAATCATGCTTGTACTTGCTGTCGACACCGCGACGCCTGCCGTTACAGCAGGACTGGTGGAACTGGAGCAGGCCGCCACACAGCCGCAGGTCCGCACTCTCGCCTCCCGCGTGACCGTGGACGCGCGCGCCCACAACGAGGTGCTCACCCCGCAGATCCTCGCCTGCCTCGAGGAGGCCGGCCGCACCCGCACCGATATCGGAGCGGTCGTGGTGGGTATCGGCCCCGGCCCGTTCACCGGCCTGCGCGTCGGTATGGCGACCGCCGCCGCGTTCGGCGACGCCCTGGGCCTGCCGGTACACGGCGTCTGCAGTCTCGACGCCATCGCCGCGGAGGCGTGGTCCGACGTGCCGGGCGGGCAGGACGAGAGTTCCGGCGCCGAACTGCTCGTGGTGACCGACGCCCGCCGTCGCGAGGTGTACTGGGCGCGGTATCGCCGCAGCGGGCGCGTCGACGGCCCGGGCGTGTGCAAACCCGTCGATCTGGATTCCGGGGACGCGACCGCGATCGCCGGATCGCCCTCGCACGTCGACTTTTTCGATCTTCCGGTGCTGCCGGTGGAGACCCCGTCGCCCGCGGGTCTGGCGCGGTGCGCCGCCCGCGACATCCTCGCGCGCGTGACGCCGGAGCCGCTGGTCCCGCTGTATCTGCGCCGGCCCGATGCCGTCGAACGCAGCTATCAGGCGGTGCGATGAGTACCGAATCCTCGCCGGTGGTCC
>NZ_BAFQ01000038.1 GCF_000308375.1 Nocardia aobensis NBRC 100429
CGAATGGTGCACTCCCGCACGACGAGCGCGTGCCGTCCCACGAGTCCGACCAGACCGGACGAAGCGCAGACGAGTCCGTTACCGCGCGCGACGCCGACTCGTCGGTCCCCCGGGATGCGGATACCGCCGTTCCCAGCGACGCCGACTCGTCGGCACTCCGCGACGCCGACTCGTCGGCACCCCGCGACGCGGATGCGGGTGCGTCGAACCGCACGGACGAGCCGGGGGTGCGACACGATAAGGCCGACGACGCCGCGGGCACACCGCGCGACGACACCGGCGATCCGGCGCGAGACGGGTCCCACTCCGGCAACTCGCGCGTGGAACATGATGGCACGCAAGAGAAATCGACTGAACAGGACGAACCGCGTCGGCGCCCGGCGGCCGATACGAACCACGACGGTACGGTGCGCAAACCGATCCGCGACGAGTCCGGCGAAGAAGGCACCCGGCACGACCGCGACGACGCGAACGGTGACCGGCCCGAAGACCAGCTGGTGCCCGGGGCCCCGCCGATGCCGGCGCAGGTCGGTGATCATCAGCCGGTGCGGTCCGGGCGGAGCGAGCAGTCCGATCACGCCGGTGCGCCCGAAGCGGCGAAACCGGCCTCCGCTCGTCCGGAGTCGACCCGCGGTCGCTGTGCCGAATTGGCGCTGAAGCTGATTCGCGATCTCACCGGCAGCAAGACGATCCGGCTACCCGAGCGGGCGGTCGGGCCGGAAGGTATGACCGCCGCGGAGGTGCAGGCCGACGCCGGTGGGCGGATGGTGAAGGTCGGCGACCACGACGCGATCGCGCGGCGCCTCTCGCGGATGCGCAAGGGGGCGTCGGCGCTGGTGGTCGACGGTTATCACGCCGGTCCGGGCCGCCGAGTCGTCGGTGCGCACGCCTACGTCATGGTCCACGAGGGCGGCGGGCGGATCGTGGTGCGCGATCCGAGTACGGGGGTGGTGACCGACCACCCGGCGCGCGTGCCTGCGGATCTGCACGACACCCACATGATCCTGTTCGACCACCGTGGGCGTCCCATCCATCCGCTCACCCCGGAACACCGCGAAGCGCTTGCGCGACAGCAGGATCCGTCCGCCGTGCGGATTCGGCAGGCGCTCGACGACAATGTCGGCCGCGTCCACGAACTGCTGCTTCGAACACCCACCGGCAGAAGGATTCTCGGCGAACTCACCGACCGCCGCTACCGGGAGCACATCGATCAGGGGTCGCACAGCGACGGCAGATCCGGGTCGTTCCGGCGCCGCGACATCACGGCGGTTCTGTACGCCGAGGGACGCGGCCAGATCGCTCAGGCACTCACTCTCGCGCACGAGAGTGTGCACGCCGAGCGGTATCTCAACGGCGAATCGCCCGCCGATCGGCCTCTCGAGCTCTCGCGCGACGACTATGTGCGCGAGATGGTGCACGAGGAGGCGATGGCCTCCGGACGCCGATTCCAGTTGGCGGCGGAGTTGCGCGAACTCGGCTACGACATCGCCGAACATCCCGCCGAGGTCGCCTACCGCCATGCCTACGAGCGCGCGCTGCGCGGACTCGAGGGCCCGGGAGCGCACGAGATCGCGCACGAGGTGGCGGTCGACCATCTGCGCGACTACCTCGAACATATCCCGCCCAACGACAGCGGCCGGACCTACGCCGATCACTACCGCGATATCTGGGATCGCGCGCACGACGGCGCCCGCACGCCGACCGACCGGAGCATCCGCTACGTGCCGGACGATCCGGTGGTCCGCGACCGCATCCGCTCGGCCGCTCTCGAACGGCATATCGCCACCGTCCGCCTGAACGAGCATGCGCAGGAGCTGGCCCACGTCGCCGATCGGGTGGCCGATCGCATTCCTTACGACCCGACGATGCGCCGGGATATGTTGCAGCACTTGATCTCCGATCAGCTGCGCACCATCGGCCGCGAACTCGGGCGCGACGGGCTGGCGCCCGAGCGCCGTGCCGAGTTGCAGCGGCTGGCCCACGATCTGCGGCGGATGTCGGATCTCGTCGATCGCCGGCACAACGCCCTGGCCGAGGTCGACCGGCTGCGGGCGAGCGCCGCGGCGGACGTCGCGCGGCGGCTGCTCGGCGACATGATCGCCGACGCCCCGGGTGCGGAATTGGTCGGCGATCACTTCGCGGTGATTCCCGGTGAGCCGGACCGGATCATGGTCGCCGCGGCGCCCGGCGATCACGAGCGGGTCATGCGGGCGGCGCCGCCCGAGATCGTAGAACGACTGGCCCGCCCGGGTGCCGAGGCCGAACACCTGAACGTCGATACCCGCCACAACGGCGAGATCCGCTACGAGCGGGTCGACCAGCCGGGGCTCGCTCGAGACGATCCCGCCGAACCCGTGGAGCCGCAGGACCTCGCGGCCCAGGCGTCCGAGGCGATCATCGGCGAGCTGCGGCGGAAGCTGGCGGAGGTGCCGGTGGGCGCCTGGGCGGTCGACACCCTGCACGCGCGGGGCGTGACCATCGAACACGACTCCGGCGGCGGTCATCGCTACGAGCCCGCCCGCAACCGGCTCACCCTCGACATCGGGGGCACCGACGGCGAACAGATGGCCGCCCTGGTGCATGCCGCCATCCATGCCGAGCGGGCGCACGAGCGCAGCACCGGCGACGGCGTGCTCGACCGCGATCGGATGTCGCGCGACGACTACGTCTCGCACATGCTGGACGAGGAAACCGACGCGCACGCAATGGAATACCACGCGCTCGCGCAGCTGCGCGAGGCGGGGCACGACATCGCGACCAGCCCGCTCGAGCGGATCTACCGCGACGCGTTCACCGCGGCTCGTGAACGGGCGGCCGCGCGGGACGATCTGCCGGGCGATGCGACGACGCGGGCCGCCGAACTGGACCGGATCGCGAACCAGGCCGGCGTCGACGCGATCCGCCCGGCCGTGGGTGATCACGCGCCCGACGGCGGTGCGAGTTACGCGCACGGTTACGGCGAAGCATGGGATTCCGCGCATCCGCCCCGGGAGGACGCGCCCACCGGGCAGCCGCCTCGCCCGCCGGCCGGTCCGCCCGAGCAGCGCGACGGGGGCGGGACAAGCTATGCCAACCACTACGGCGGCGACACCGCTTACGGCATCAAGGGGTGGGTGACCGAGAGCGGCGTGCTGCACGTCGAGGTGCGTGTCGGCCCTGATACTCCGTCCGGGCGCGAGATGTTCCGGGATCTGATGAACGAACTCGGCGACCGCGTCGAGGCGATCCAGGCCGAATGGTTCGACGGCGGGGCGCTCACCGACAATCTGGACAGTTTCAACGCGGGAGTGCAGGAGGGGCTCACGCCGCAGGAGGCCGCGCGCCGGACCTTCACCGGCACCCTCGCCGAGGAGCTGGGCTACACCGAGGTCACCTTCGGGGATCCGGATCTGCCGGGCGATTCCGGGCTCGAAGGACGGTTGGGCGAGAACACCGGCGTCACAGTGCTTTTCCGGCATCCCGAAGGGGTCGACGGCGCACCGCACGTGGACAGTCCGGAGTTGCCCGACGGTGCCGGCGGTGCGGGTCGTCCGCCCGGCGAGACGCCTACGCCGGGTGCGGCCCCCGGCGAGCCACCGCGGCGAGGTGAGGTCGTCGTGACCGTCGACGGTGAGCACGTGCGGTTGCGGCTGGTCGCCGACGGCGGCGGGCGGTGGCGGGTCGAGTCCGTGGAGCCGGTCCGGGAAGGCGAGCAGGCGGCCGGCGGTGAGGTCGAGCCGGCGAAACCCGGCCGGCTGCGTTCGCTGTGGCAGCGGTTCACCGGCGGGTACGAGGGGCACTATCCGAAATATCCGTCGGGCAGTGGTCAGGACGGCAAATATCAGACCGAGATGACCGAGGATTTCGGGCATCTGTTCGATATTCACGCGCTCGAGACCCTCGGCGACCACGACATCAGCATCAATTACGCGCGGTTGCTGAAGGAGTCGTTCACCCTCTGGATCAACCGTGAGCACGCGCCGCTGCTGAACCACCTCACCGCTCGGATGGATCTGCAAGCGGGCGAACACATTCCGATGCACGCCCGCGACGGGCGGGAGTACGCGTACTGGAACGAGGACGCGGACCCCGCCGAGGTCGCGGCGATGCACAAGTATCTGCGCGATATCGGCCTCGGTCATCTGGTCGACGAATCGCAGCCGCACGACCTACCCGGCCGTGCCGCGCCGCAACTCGGCGAACCCGAAGCGCCGCAGGGCAATCCGGCCGATGATTTGCGTGCCGCCGCCGATCGTCTGGGCGTCGATCTGTCCGATATCAGTCCGGAAACGCTGCGCCGCGCACTCGATACCGCCGAATACCAGAATCTACGCCGGGCCGCCGTCATCGAAGCCCTGCGCGACGCGGCACATCGCTACAACGCCGAGCACGCCGATATCCCGTACCGGCCGCAGTCGATCACCGACCACAATCCGCTCGGGCGCTTCCTCAAGGAAGTGATCATCGCCCAGGGTGACGATCCCGGCCTGCTGAACTGGCGTGGCGTGAACAACGGCGCCGAATCGGGCCGCGACTTCGACGTGCTGAACGTCGAGAACCCGGACGAGCGCATCGAATACGACCCCGACGACGAGTCGGGCCGCGACCAGGGCCTGCGGACGTATTTCGAGAATGCGCTGCGGCGCGACCAGATTCGCGACGAGCGCGCGACCTGGGCCGACCTGCTCGCCGCCGAATTGTCCCGGCTCGAACCGGATCAGCTCGACCGCGCATTGAACGACCTGCGCGACGGAGTGCACGAACGAGCCGGGGCGATCCGCGATTTCGCCGACCGGGTCGCGCAATTCCGGGACCGCTTCCCCGCCAGCGATGTCCGGGAATTGCCGCCGGAGCGACCGGGCGAGCCGGGCCGGTTGGTGATCCTCGACGTGCACGGCGACCACGAACAGACGCTCGCCGGCGCGCTCGATCGCCATCCCGGGCTCGCCGCGCGCCTCAACAACGGTGAGGTGCGGGCGGAGAAGTGGACCGTCGTCGTCGACGCGAACAATCAGGCGCACGTCCGTCACCTCGGCGATATCGAGGGACGGGCGATCTCGGTGGACGTCGAGGGCCGGCATCTGGACGGACTGCTGGTCCACGACGCCGACGGCAACTGGCACGTCACCCAGCCGCCCGCCGAGCCTGCCCCGGTCGCGCCGCACGCCCGCACCCCCGAGCGAATCCGTTCCGTGCGAGACGATCTCGCGCGCGAGCTCGGCCTGGACCCCGACCAGATCACATCCGAACTCATCGAACACGAACTTCGCGCCAACGACCTGCGCGCCCTCCAGATCGAGGCGCTGCTGGACCACGCGCGCAGCAGCGACGCCATCGAGACCTTCCACGATCTGGCCAACGCGCGCGACCGGCTCGCGCAGACCAGCGGTATCGACGACGCGCAACACGCGACACCCGAGCGGGTCGCCGACTCGATCGCCGACCGCGGCACCCGCAACGCGCTGCGCAAACAGCAGGTCGAGCAGCTGGTCAAGTACTACGACAAACTGGCGAGCTATCTGAAGGGGCGCGGCGAGGATCCGGCTCACCTGGTCGAGGCCCGCGACAACCTCGTGCGCGCTCTCGGCGGCGAACCGAAGGACGTCTTCCCGAAGAAGTACTCGAAGGAACTCGACTATCAGCGGAATCCACAGGGAATCGACCCCGGTGAGCTGACCTCGCTGATCCGCGGGCGGCTCCGCGACCCCGGCACCGCCGCGGCGCTCGCGGATTTCGTCCGGACCCTCGCGGACACGGACCCGTTCACGAACGGATTGCGTTTCGATCCCGGGACCGACCCGCGGGTGTTCGACGGTGAAGTGCCGATGCACGATCCGGAGGCGCTGACCCACCTGCGGGAGGTCATCGGCGACGGGCAGCGACTGTTCGGCGCGCCCGACCCGGATCAGCCGGTCGCGTCCGGATCACGGCCGAATCGCGATTGGGCCCGGCTGCTCGGCCACGACCTCACCGACGCCACGCCGGAACAGTACGTGCGGGCCTACGAGGCCTACCGCGACGGCAAGATCGAGAAGCACGAGCGGCTCACCCCGGCGCAGCGGGAGCAGGTGCAGCGCGAACTGCGCGACGAGGTGCGGCAGCGGGCCGCCGATCTGCGGGCGCTGGCGGAACTGAACGATCGTTACCACCAGGCGGTCGCCGACCTGCCGGAGAACCGGCAGGCGACCATCGATCGGATCAGCCGGGAATGGGCGGCGGCGTGGACCGAGCGCGAACGGGCCCGCAGCTATATCGAGGACCATGCCTACGAACTCCGCGTCACACCGGAGGAATTGCTGTCCGACGGCCTGAAAGACGGCTCGGCCCTGCACGATCTGTTCGGTGAACTCGGTTCGCGCACCGTCCGGGGTGAGAATCTCGCCGACTATCGACGGCGGTTCGAGGAGTTCTCGCGCAGGCACGACGCGCTGTTCGAGGCGACACGCAGATTCCACGACAACGATGTGCGGGTCGCGGATCTGGACGCGGAACTGCGCGCCGCCGTGGAACGTGATGTGGAGCTGTCCGAAGGCGACGACGGCGCGGCCGCCGCTCCGCCGCATGGACCTCCGTCGAAGCCGCCCGGTTCACCGGGCGACGGGGCGCAACCGCCGGAGCCCGAGGGCGGGGACTCGGATGGTGTGGATTCCGATGCGACCGCACCTCCGCGTATCGAATCGCCCACCGAGTGGGGCATGCGGATGCGCGCGGAGAATGCGAGCTGGGACGCGCGCATGGCGGCCCGGCATGCCGTGCGCATGCGCGAACTCGCCGACGAGATGGTCGCGCGCGATCCGGACGGTCCCGAGGGCGCCCGGTCCTGGGCCGCTCGGATGCGCGCCGATCAAGCGGAATGGGAGGCGCGGCAAGCCGCCGAGCACGCCGACTGGCTATGGAAGATCGTCGGCGACCACCGCGGGCCCGCCGATCCGTCTCCTCCGCCATCGAGCGGCGAGCCGAAACACGTTGCAGCCGAATCGAAATTGGGAACACAGGCGACAATCCCGGACGGTCCTCAGCCGGAGGGCGGAGACGCTGCGGCGCGAAAGTCGGACGCCGACGAGCCGGGGCCTGGAGACGTCGCCGCACCGAAGCAGGTGACCGACGGTGAGCCCGCACCGAAGGCAGATGACGACGGACAGATCGACGCCGCGCTTGCCCGGCAGGTTGCCGCGCACGACGAGTTGCGCCGGATCGCAGGGGAACTCGGCCTCTCCGATCACGGCAACGCGCGCGATCTGGAGGCGGCGATCCTCCGCCGGATCGAGGAGGAGTCGGCCGACCATCAGGCCACCATCGCCCGCAACGATCTGCGTCCGGACCAGTGGGCCGCCGCCCGCGATCGGGCCCAGCAGCGGCTGAACGAGCTGTACCGCCTGCGCCGCGAGACGATGCGCGCCGCCCGGGACTACCAAGCTGCCCGGATCGAAGAACGGCAACTGCGGGCCGCGAACCCCCAGCGCGCACAGGGATCCGGCGAGCGAGCGTCCGGCGACGGTCGCCGCCCTGCCACCGAACCCGGTGACGCCGACGCGCCGGATGCAGAAGGCTCCGTGGTGAGTCGTGCCGAGCAGCGGACCGCCGATGGGGAGGGTTCTGCCGCGAACCGTGACGACCGGAGCGCATCTGATGAAGGTGCTGTGGCGGCTGGTGACGAATCTGTCGCGAAGCCCGGTGCGGAGCTGCCGACTGTCAACGAGTGGTCCGCGAAAGAACGCGGAGACGAGGGCGAGGAGCCGGGTGCCGATTCCGGTGACGACGGCACGGGTGGCTCGCCCGCGAAGCCGGGTGGCGACCGGCCCGGTGGCGCGGCGCCGCAGGCGGACGCGGAACCCGCGCCCGATGCGGCCGGTGGTGGGATCGACGGTGGCGCCGGTGGTAAGCCTCCGGCGGGTGGAGGTTCCGACGAGGGCAGCCCGCCAACGGACGGCGGCGATAGCGCCGAAAACCTGCCGGTGCAACAGGATTCGGACACTTTGCCGCTTCCGCGCCGGTCGGACCCGCCCGCGCCGCACGGCGGCGAACGGCCCGCGCGTGAGGCGTGGGAGCAGAACGGTCCGCAGCGTGAGCATCGTCCGGTGACGCGTGCGTTGCGTAAGGCGCTGCGGGATCTGGCGGATGCCGGTGCCACGCGGGCCCGCGCCTGGACGCGAATGACCGCCCGTGCTCATGATCTCGGCTTGCGGCCGGAGGAGATCCGGCGCGAGATCCTGCGCGAGACGATCGCCCGCACCGCCGATGCCGCCGGCACCGCGCCCGCGATCCGGAACGAATTGCGTGATCTGCTGGGCGATCTCGACCGCGGCGCGCCCCGGCTCGAGGTGGATCGGCGCGCCGCGCGCCTGGGTGTGGCGCTGCCGTCCGACCATCAGGTCGCCGATGCGATCCGCGATCGGCTGGCACCGCCGGCCCAGCGGCGTGCCGAACTGTCCATCGAACTCAACGATCGGCGCACCGTCGACCTGGGCCGGCTCGAGCGGCTCGCCCGGGAATTCGGCGTCGATCCGGACGGGCTGTCGCGACCGGAACTGCAACGTGCGGTCCGGGATGCGGTGAACGACCATCGCGCCCCCATCTCCGAGCGGCAGCGCCGCGCGAGCGTCGAGCTGGTGGACCGGTATCGCACGGCGGCGGCGAACGAATCCGCTCGCCGGGCCGCCGCCCAGCATGCCGCAGAACGCGAAATGCTGCAGCTGCGAGCAGGTTTCGACGATCGCGGCCCGCGCATCTCCGGCGTCTCCTATCGCCGCTTCCGCTTCGACGCCCCCAACCACATGCGGGTGGACGGCGCACCGGGCGAGCGCGGCCGGTGGGTCGGTGTCGGCGCGGGCCGCGATCCGGAGCTCCGGTTGCCCGCGCGGGAGCGGGTCCGGCATGCGGCCGAGGGGTTCGACGCCGTCTACTACCGGCTCGAACTGGACCACAACGGCCGGATCTGGGTGAGTGAGCACCATCCGGTGTCGACGGAACCCGTTGCCACGCGGCCGGCTCCGGCGCGCCGTCCCGGTGACTGGATCGCCGGCGGCGAGCACGAACACGAACAGAGCACCCGGGCGTTGCGCAGACAGCTGCGCGACCTCGGCGCGGAGCTGGGCCGGCGAAACGATCAGGTGGACAAGAACTTCGCCAAGATCGTGCAGCTCGCCGAACATCTGGGCATCGACGACGCGTGGCGGATGCGGCCGCGCGAGCTGGCCGGTGCGGTGCGCGATCTGATCGTCGGGCGCCGGGCGCGGGCCGACGAACTGTGGAACCGCGCGGACATCCCACGGGCCGATCTGCGGAAGTTCTTCGAGGACCGCCGCGCCGAGGAAGCGCGAGCCGAGGAGACCGAATCGCTCGGCAAGGCCCTGCTGGGACTGTTGCGGGTGCACGATCAGACGTTGGTGGCCGCGCGTGACCGGGTGGCGGCCGACGCCGCGCTACTCGCTGCCCGCGATGTCCTGGCCGGCCACGACGGCATTCCGCTGGACGCCGGCGGACGCCCCGTGGACCCGGCGAATCCGAAACCGGAAGTGGCGCGGCTGGTTCCGGGCCGCGACGGCGCACCGGACCGGCTCGTGGTGGTGGCGCCGGGCGCCGATCCGGATCATGTCCTGGATCCCGCTGTCCGCCGCGCAGTGCTCGGTGACGACGGCGAATTCGTGTTCCGGCAGGTTCGCGTGGATGCCGACGGCCGCGTTCGGTTCGACGACATGCACCAGCCGCCATCGCAACTCGACGCGGCCGGGCGCCGGCCCGCCGAACTCGAGCAGCCGCAGCGGACCGGAACCGAGCCGCAAGCGCCTGACTCCGCCGAGCCGCATGCGGAGCGGCCCCGACCGGCGGAGACCGCGCCGGTGGCCGATCCGCAGGCCGCTCTCGACGCCAAGGTGCGCGAACGTGCTCACGTGGCAGCCGATCTCGAGTTCTGGCGCACCAAGGTCGACCATCGCGCCGACCCGTTCGGCGATGTGGATTTGAGCCGCAACCGCTGGTCGGAAACTCTGCGCCAGTTGCGCGCGGACACCGGGCGCTACGTCAGCGACAGCGCGGGCCCGGACAGTCCCGACGTCGCCCGGCACGAGCAGCTCAATCCGGAGCAGGAGCGCGAACAGACCGACCACGTGGACAAACTGGCCGAGGCGCTGGACCGGCTGTTCCATTTCGAGGACCGGCTGGACGCCATCGACCGCGAGATCCACGATCTGGAGCAGCGGGGCGCCCGCCACGACGCGTCGCAGGCCGAGGCGGTCCGCGACGAACTCGGCCGGGTGGCCGACGACCATCGCGCGGCGGTGCAGCGGGCGAAACCGTTGCGCCGCATCAGGGATGAGCTGTCGAGGCTTCTCGACGATCCCGCGCAGCGCACACCGGAGAACCTGCGCCGGCTCGCCGACGCCGAGGAAGCGGTGGAGCGCGCCGAACACCGGATCGACCACTTCAACGACGAGCGGGTCGCGCTCACCGGTGCGTGGCCCGAGGCCGTCGCCGACCACTGGCGGGCCGCAGTGGGCACGGATGAGACGCCGGCATTGCGCCGGATCAGCGAGAACGTGTGGCTGGACCACGGTCGTGCACCCGATGAGGACGGTACCGGCGCCCGCCCGGCGCGCTTCATCGTCGTCGCCGGACGGGCCGGATTCGACCATCCGGACGTGCCGGGCCGTGCCGACGATCCGGCCGGTCCGCGCCGGCCCGCCGACGATCGATTCGACGCGCCGCTGCTGGATGCGCTGGCCCGGCATCCCGATCTGGCTCCGCTGCTGAAGGATCCGGCCACCACCATCGATCGGCTGACGGTCACCGGTGAACTGGCCGGCGGCGATCGTGACGGCGCCGGTCAGATCCGCGCTCGGGTCGAGACCATGGCGCCGGTGGAGATCGAGCGCACGGGACTGCCCGCGCACGGCCGCCTGGGCGAGGACACTCTGCCGTTCGCCGGCGACACGATGGTGCGCTGGCGCGGCGCCGACGGACAGTGGCACGACACGAGAGAGGGCCAGGCCCGCGGTTTCCGTGCCTACCAGCCGGAACTGCCACGCGGCACCAAGCTGGACAAATACTGGCAGAAGGAGGTCGACGGCTGGCGGCTGCCGCCCAAGGGATGGGCGGCTTTCGGCGGTACGGACAACTCCCACATCCCGTACCGGCAGCGCGAGGAGAAGATGCCGGACGGATTCAGCGGCACACTCGGCGCCGAACCGTTCCAGAACATGGTGGAGCCGTTGGTACTTCGGCTGCTCACCGATCACTGGCCGGAACTGAGCTACGAGCAGATCCTGACGCTGAGCGAAGCCGGCCGCGCCGAACTGTGGTGGCATCAGGGACCCGGACCCAAACCGGAACCGCCGCCGGGCTGGGACGAAGAGGCCCATCACGGCATGCCGCTCGACGGCGCGCTCTACACCATCGGCAAGCGGTGGGTGCAGCTCTACGACATGGCTCGCAAACACCCGTGGGTGCTGGGTCCGCTGCAGCGCCGGCCGGAGATCGGGGAGTGGGTGCGCGGACACACCACCTGGCTGCCCGACGGCGCGTTCGATCCGGATCATCCGGTGCTGCGCAAGATCCCGGTCGTGCGCTCGTTCCGCGGCTGGAAGGGCTGGCGGGCCGGGCCCCGGATCGATCTGCAGCCGCCGCATCGACCGTGGTCGGCCGCCGATCACGTGCCGCCCCGCGACCGGGTGGAGTGGTCCACGCCGCGTCAGGACCGTGATGTCGCGCGCTGGGATGCGGTGCAGCGCTGGGCCGATCGCGTGATCGGAGGATTCGCCGACGATGCCGGCAATGCCGATGTGCACCGGATCGTCGACCTGCTGACCCGGGCTCGCGATCCGCTGCTGGACCCCGCCGATCCCGGCGGCGCCCGGCTGGAGGCGCTGAACCTGGCGCGGCATCCGGACGGCACTCCGCTCACCCGCGCGGAACTGACCGAGCGCATCCAGTTGGTCAAGGACCACCTCATGCGCAACGAGATGTGGGTCCGCGACCACGCCGATCCGACGGGCCGGATGGTCAAGAAGACCTACGACCGGCTCCCGCACGTGGCCGACGCCTGGCTGCGGCTCACCGGTGAAGGCGACGGCGACGGCCGGACCACGCCGTACAACGAAGATCTGCTGCTGCTCGACGACGCCTACGTCGAGGCCGAGTACCTCGCCGACCACGACGACGCCACCTGGCACGACGCCGACCTGGAAGCGGCCCGGCACGGGTACGACTGGGACACCAACCGGCGCCGCCTGAGCGGACATCTCGTGATCCGCGACGGCGTGCCGGTCCATCCCGACGAACTGCCGCCCGATGCGCCCGAGCACGGCCGCGACAAGACACTGCGGATGTCGCGGATTCCGTACGCGGTCGACGCACCCGCGCCCGACCCGTCGTGGCTCTCCCCGCGCGAACGCCGCGCCGCCGAGATTCTCGACGAAACCGGTGCGCGGCAACGCTTCCCGGGGTTGCCGCGGGATCCGGTCGCGGCATTGAAGGAATTGGCGGCGCGCGATGCGGGTCCGCTGCGCGCCCTGCCCGCCCCCGGTGCCCGAGACCCGCTGCTGGATCTGCTGCTGCGTGCCGGCCGCGTGGAACAGCTCGCCGACGCCGCCGACCCGGGCGAGCGCTTCGTCTGGGCCGAACGCCTCGGCGAACCCGAAGCCGCGGTCGAGCCGAGGCAACTGCCCGACACCCTCCGGCGCCTGCGCGGCGATCTCACCCGCCGATTGGACGACCTCGACGCGGCCGGGCCCGATGAGCGGGCGGGCGAGACGAATCGGGCCCGGCCCGCTCTCGGTGGTCCGGACGAAGGCGGCACGGACGAGGGGGATACGGGCGCGAGCGGTGTGAAACCGGATCGCCCGGATCGCCCTGGTTCGGATTCCGGTGGTGCGGTGGCGCCGCATCCGGGTGAGGGCCGGCCGGCATCCGGCGACGGCCCGCTGCGGCAGCCCGGGCCGATGGAACCACACGAATTGTCCTCGGGCCGAACCGAAGTCGAGCGGCTCGCGACCGAACGTGCCCGTCTCGCCGACGACCTGGGCCTGTTGCGCGCCGAACGGGACGCCGCCACCGGCAGCGAGCGGGAGCGCGCCGCACGAGCCTACGAGGAGGTACGTACCCGGGTCTTCGCCCTCACCGAGCGAATCACCGATGTGGCCGGACCCGATTTCCTCGCGGCGCAGGGTGCGCGGCCGGTGACGAACCGGGTCGGAATCATCGACGGCGACCATCCGATGGTGATCGTGGTCGGCCTGCGCTCCGACGGCTCCGGTGGGTCTCCGCACCGTGCCGTACTCGATGCCGCCGTCGTCGCTCATCCGGAACTGGCACAGGCTCTGGCCGATCCGGACGTCGAGATCCGGTACCTCCGCCTGACCGTGGATTCCCAGGGCCGGGCCTTCGTCGCCGCCTTGGAAGCGCCGCCCCAGGCGCCGCGTCCGCGGCAACCGGGCTCCGGAACCACGCCGCCCGTGACGGAATCGAATGCCCACCGCATTCCGCCCGCTCCGGACGAGACCGGTGCCGCACCGCACCGACCGGACCGCAACGAGCAGGCACCCGCCGATCCTCCGCCCGGAGAAGCCGGTGCCGAACCGGGCGGTACCGCGAAAAATGCGGCGGATTCAGCGAATACGCCGAGCCTCGCTCCCGACGGTGGGCGTCGGGAGTCCGGCGGGGCCGGTGGTGTCGACAGTGCGCCCCGCGCACCGCACGGTGCCGACGGTGCGGTCGGCGGCGAGCATCGGGAGCGTGGTGCTGCCGACGGTGTTCTCGACGAAGCGGAGAGTCGGCCGAATGAGGACGACACCGAGGCCGGTAAGGCGGGAACCGACGAAGCTCCGGAAGGCAGTCGGAGCAGGCCGGGGCATGCCGACGACGGTGGAGAGCGGCCGGTAGCACCGGTGCGTCCCGGCCTCGCTTCGGAAGGTGAAGGGAGCGAATCGGATACGGCTCGCAGATCGCCGGGCGATGCCGACGCCGGGGAATCCGGGGGCGGAACGGGTACCGCCCGGCGGGCGGGGCAGCAGCCGCCGGACGGTGGTGAGCCCGATCGTGCGGGCGGCGCGAACCCGCGTGCACGCGATCCGCGCCAGCCGTACATCACGCCGGTCCCGCACGTCCCGCACGACGCCGAATTCGAGTGGCCGGATTACACACCGAAGCGCATCGACGTCAACCTCCCGCCCGCCCCGATTCCGACCCCGCCGCCGCATCAGCCACCGCCGCATCAGCCGCCGCGAAAGCCCGGCCCGGGACAGCCCGGCGTAGGTCATCACGACCCGGACGGTGGCCATCACGACCATCACGGTCACGACCCCGATCACCACGGCGATCACCGAGGGCACGGCCCCGGGCATGATCACGGTCATCACGACCACGACGGAAATGACCACGATCACGGTGGCCACGACCATCACCACAGCGGCCGCGGCCACAACGGGGATCCTGGCCACGGTGGCCACGAGCACGACGACCACGGTCATGACCACCACCACGGCGGCCACGGCCATCACGGGGATCACGGCCACGGTGGGCACGAGCACGGCGGCCACGGTCATGACCACCACCACAGTGGCCACGGTCATCACGGGGGTCACGACCACGGCGGCCACGAGCATGGTGACCACCATCATCACGGCCACCACCACCATCTGCCGGGTTCGCAGGCCCACCCGAACATCCCGGTACCGCCGTGGCTTTCGGACGCAGTCGCCCCGGGCAATGCCGCCTCGCAACCGTTCCCGCTGCCGAGCGCGGGTACCGAGCGGAATGTGAACCCCGCTGCGACCGGGCTCAACCCGTTCGGTGCACCGCTGGGGGCGCTGCCTCATACGGCTGAACCTGCTATCCCACAGCAGGTTCCGCAGCAGCCGGCCCTTGAACCGCATGTATCCGACGGTTCACACGCAGCGATCCCGCCGGATCATGGCGTCGAGCAGGGCCCTGGCGCCGCCGACCGGTACGGCAATGGAAACCACCGCGGCACCGGATACGATCCGGGAGCCGGATACGGGAATGTCCACGACCGGCGATTCCCGGTCGATCGCCCGTTCTCCCTCGGTGATCCGGCCGTCGGCGCAACGGGAAACTCTCAGGTACAACCGGTTCCGGCTGACCAACCGCAGAACAACTTCCCGCAGAACGGTTTCCCACCGTTCGCACCACCGATGCCGAACGGCAACAACGCGGCCTCCGCCTCCACTCCGGCACGTCACCACGCGCACCCGACCGGCGCGCCGACTGCCGCACCGTCCCGAATCCTGGTGCAGGAGTTCAACGGTCATCGTTGTGCGGAGGTCGATCCGCTCACCGGGTCGCTGCACGAGTCGGCCGAGCCGATGGGCCCGTTCAGTGGGGTGTACGGCGATCTCGACGGCGTGGAGTTCGTCTTCTTCCGCACCGAGGATCGGCTGTTCCTGCGCGTCGCGGGGCAGTTGATCGATGCCGATGATCTGGCGGTCATCGTGCACTGGCAGCGCGCCGGGCGTCGGCATACCGAGTTCACCGTGACCCGGGCGGGACTGGCGGTGTGCACGGTGCGCTACCGCCAGCGCAAACCGGAACTCGACCTCGGCTTGTGGATTCGCGATGTGCTCGACAATCCCGCCCGCCGTACGCAGATCTTCGCCGAAGTCCGGGGTGTGCGGTGAAAAGCGCAGCACCGCACACTGTTACCGAGCATCGCACCGATGAGGATGTCCGCAACCGGCCGCGCCGGACGATGGACGCGAACGAGGAGAACACCGCGACGTGACCCGCCCCGATGAGCACAATCCCGATTCGCAACCGGAATCCGATCCGGATGCCACACCGGCGTCGGTCCGACCGGTCAGCACACCGGCGGCCTCCGCACCGGATCCCGCAGACGACCGGGCCGATCTCCCGTCGCACGACCAAGCGGTCTCTGCCTCCGACGACGAACCGGACGTCGGCTTCACCCTGGGTGGCGGCAAGCCCGAATCCGTCGCGGCGGCAGTGGATCCGGAGGCTCGCGCCCGGGAATTGGCGCACGGGATCGCCCGCGAATTGGCGGCGGTCGCGCCCGAGGGCTGGCACGAGCTGACCGCTGTCTTCGCCATCACGGTGGTGGTCGGCGGCGGTGAGGTCGTCTTCACCAACGACCAGGACCGCATGTTGCGCGCTGATCCGCCCGACTCCGTCCTGGAGCTGGTGCGCGAACACCGCGATCTGTCGGCGGCCTTCGCCAGCGGTCCCTGGTGGCGCCTGTTCGTCCGATTGGATCGGGCGGGACATCTCCAGGTGGACTACGACTACGGCGACGAACCGTTCCCCGACGATCAACTGCTGGCGCCGGAGGCGTATCTGGCGGATCTGCAGGCGTATCCGCGTGATCGGGTGCCGGTCTGGCTGGGCGCCTATATCGGGCACGGAGACCGGCAGTCCCGCCCGCCGGCGGTCGCGGCCCGGCAGGCTCGCGCCGATCGAGCCGCGGGTGTGGTGCCCGAGGTGTCGGATGACGACTTTCCCGATCTGTCCACACTGTGGAGCCGGTGGGCGGTGATGGCGGCCGCCTTCGTCGCCGCCGGATCACAGTGGGGACCACGCGTATTGCCCTCGCTGGGCTGGTTCGAGGGCGCCCGGCGCGGCGGCAGCACGCTGTATCTCCTGCCCGGCGGCCGGGCCGTACTCTCCGGCGGGGTGTGGGAGGCGCCGGCGCTCGATGCCGCCTACAACGGTGGCGCACCGCTGCCGGGACTGTATGCCGGTGCACCGGAATGGGTGTCGAATTCGGTGCTCAATCCGCGCTTCGGCGACGGGTTGCTGTCGTTCTGCTATTGGTTCGAGGACGGACGGTGGTATCGCGGTGAGTCGCCGTCGGCCGATCACCTCAGCGACGCGCTGCCGGGCGTGTGGACCTCGGCCACGGTCGCGCAGGTCATCCGTGGCCTGATCGACGGCGAGGCCGACGACGAATTGCGCTCCGCGGTGGACACGCTGGTCGCCGCAGCCGAGGCGAATGTGGTGACCCGCGAGACCCTGGTCGCCGTCTTCGGCGACGACGGCGGCTTCGATGTCGACGGCGCTTTCAACCAGCTCACGCTGGCCGGTGCGACGCCGACGGGTCCGGCGCCGCTACCCGAGCCCGAGGCGCTCGAGCGGGTGCGCGGTCATCTCGACGAGGCCGGGATCGCGACGGACGGATATCCGCTGGATCGTTTGCACGCGGATCGGATTTCGGTGGGCTGGATGGTGTACGTGCCCGCCGAACCCGACGAGGTGGCGATCGGGCGGGCCGTGTTCTACGTCGCCGACGACGGCGTGCTGGAACAGTCCTCGTCCTCGATCGCGCCGTCGGTGTATGTCGAGGGTTTCGAACAGCGGTTCCGGGAGCGGCGCGGCGCCCTGCGGGCCGGATGACACTCGCCGCCGGTGTTTCACCCCGCGTTCAACCGCCGTTGCCGCCGGTGTTGCTCGCAGGTCGCAGCATGTTCGAAAGATGATGCGGGACTTGCTATTCGGCATACCGGTCGGGACGGGGGACCACCTCCGGCCGGTATCGCCGACGGGGTGAACGCGCCGCGTCCGCTGGTATCGAATTCGAGGAGCACGACCGATGGCGCCCGATCCGACTACGCCCGTCGCTACGGGTAATCCGTGGCCGGCGTTGAGTGACTACACGAAGAACCACACGTCCGGCAAGGATGCGTTGAAGTTCGAGCCGGACGTGGCCCTGGAGGTGGCCGCGGCCGCGGAGAGCACGATCGCCGCGCTGAAGACGTTGCAGCTCTACACCGACGACCTCACCGCCGGCTCGCCGGTGTCGAATCTCGCGTCGGGTACCGCGCTGGGCAAGAAGTTCGGTACCGAGGCCACCGATCTGAAGACGGTCTTCGAGGACCACAAGACGATCCTCGGCCAGATGATCGACACGTTCATCGCGGCCGGCAAGGCCTACGGCAAGATGGACGGCTTCAACTCCGCGCTGCTCGACAACGTCAGCGGTAAACCGGACTACATGTGGGACGCCGACGGCCTGGATCCGATGGGTGATCCGCCGAAAGTGCCGGGGACCACCGACGATTTGAAGAATCCCGTCAACGCGATGGACAACAAGGCGGGATTGCAGTCGTTCCAGTCCTCGACCATCAGTCCCGAAGCGCCCGACTACATGAGCTGGTACGACCTGTTCCAGGTCGGCAACTACATCCGGGTGAACAAGGTGGCCGAGAATCTCGCCAACCACGCGGGCACCTGGTGGTGGATGGCGTCCGAGGTGAACAAGGTGTACTCGGATCTGCTCAACAAGATCGACTCGGTGACCGTCGACAAGTGGAGCGGGCCGGGTAAGGAGACCGCGGTGGCGGCGGTGCAGGCCTACGGCAAGAGCATCCCGGGGCTGTCCACCGCGATCAGGGGCACCGGCGATCTGCTCGTCTACAGCTCTGGGTGGTTGAACGAGACCCAGTACAGCATGCCGCCGAACAACGAAGCCGACGCGAAGACGCAGCAGCAGTGGATCCAAACCGTTCGCGAAAGTTTCCGGCGCACCTACGTCTTCGGGATGAACCAGTCCTCGTCGCACGTCCCGGTACTGCCCGCGGCCGCCGCGGCATTCGGCCAGATTCCCGCCAACCCGTACAACCCGACGGGGCAGAACCCACCGGGCAGCCAGAATCCCCCGGGCAGTCAGAACCCGCCCGGTAGTCAGAACCCACCGGGCGGCAGCACCCCACCCGGCGGCTCGACCCCGCCGGGCGGTACGACTCCGGGCGGCACACCCGACGACGCGCAGGCCAAGGCCGCGCAGCAGGCGGCGGCCCGGCAGCAGCGGGAGGCGTTGGCGCAGCAGCAGAAACAGGCCGCGGAATTCGAGAAGCAGCAGAAGGAAACCCAGCAGCAGCAACACAAGGAACAGCAGCAGCAACAGCAACAGCAGGAACAACAACAGAAGCAGCAGGAACAGCTTCAGAAGCAGCAGGAGCAGCAGCAGGCGGCCGCCCAGCAACAGCAGCAACAGCAGCAGGTCATGTCCGCTGTCCAGCAGCTGATGTCGGCCGCGCAGCAGGGCGTGCAGCAGTTGATGCAGGCGTTCCAGCAGGTTGCCCAGACCCTGACGCAGCAACAGCAGCAGGACGCGCTCGCCAAGGCCGGACTGGGTGATATTCCGGGGCTGAGTATTCCGGGTATGGACGGTTCGGATCCGCTGTCCGCCCTGGCCGGAGGCGGTGCGGGCGGCGGCGGTGGCGGTGTGCCCGGCGGCGGTGCCGGGGTGCCGGGGCTGCCCGCGCTCAGTCGCGATCTGGCGCAGGCCTCCAAGTTGTTCCCGCGGGCGAGCACGCTCAGCACGGCGCTGAGTGCCAACACCGTCGATTCCGCGACCGGCCGGGCCGGCGCCGCGCCGATGGCCGGCACTCCCGGATCGCCGGGGGCGGCCGGTGCGGGCGCGCAGAATCAGCAGGGCAAGGAGCACAAGCGGCCCGCCTATCTGGATTCGGTCGAGCATCTCGAGGACGCGCTCGGCGATGCGCCCGTGGTCGTGAAACCGGTCGTCGAGAAATGACACGCAGCTGGAGCTTCACCGATCTCGAATTCGTCGTCCTGTGGCGGCATTTCGGTGACGAGGGGCCACCGCGTCCATTCGTCTACACCACCGACATTCCGCTGGAGGACGACTTCCAGCGCGAATGCACGCGGCTGCGCGACCGGATGCTGGCGCGGCCCGACCACACCCTGTTCGACGCGGTGCGAGACTGCACCCGGCCCGATCTCGCCGTCCTGGTCACGGGCTTCGACGGCCACGACCCCCATCGCGGCGAGGGAGCGGTCCGCCTGCTGGCAGCCCGGCGCGAGGACCGCGGCTACCTGCTCACCCAACTACCCGGCCGCACCCTGTTGCACGCCGGGGGATTCACGATGGTGCAGTGCGATCCGCTGCGGCTGGCCGATATGGTCGCGGATGCGCTGCCGCCGGTCGACGCCGGCGTCTTCGGGCACATCCTGCTGCCGCCCGATCCGGAATCGCCGGCCGGAGCCGCCGAAGCGCACTACATATCGGCCGACAGCGCGGGCGGCGCCCCGCAACTGTGGGACAGCTACGACGAGCCCGCCGATGCCGCCGGGCAGCGCTTCCTCGACATCGTCCCGGAACGCTCCGGAACCATCGAAATCGCCCAGGGCGTCTCGCGTTTCGGCCCGCGTGGTCGTACGGTCCGTCATCTGGACTGGCGCGACCTGCCCGGCGACGGCCGCTACGTGATCCAGGCGGGCCCGCCGCGCACCGCCACCGGCGTGGACCGGCAGGGACTGATCGCCGCCGTCAACGCCGAGATCATCACCGTCGTCCGCGCGATCAAGGACGAGCGCGTCTGATCCCGCGGCCGGACGAGCCGAATTCCGACCGACGAACGAGGAGCACGATGTCCACCGCGACAACCAGATCGGGCGCGATAGCGGTCGAGACCACCGAACAGGGCCTGCCGCTGCGCATTTCGATCGAAGCGAGCGAATTGCGCCGCGACCCTGCCGAATTGGCCGCCGAACTGCTCCGGCTGTGCTCGCGCGCGGCCGATCGGGCCGGACTCGCACGGCGACGGCAACTCGCCGAGGCCGGAGTGAGCAGCGATCTGCTCGCCTTGACCGGACTGCCCACGGCGGAGCAGGTCGAACGGCAGGAACTGATCGACGAGCAGGAGTACGACACGGAGCCGCAGAGCTGGCTGAGGTCGGTGGAGTGGTAGCCCACGAGGCCGGAGACAACGCGAACGAGGGGGAGCAGATGGCGAATCCGCCCGACCCGAACGGTGTTTCGGTGATGGACGAGTTGGTCGCCCGCACGGAGCGGCAACTGGAACGCATGCGCGATCTCGGCGATCGGATGGCGGCTGTGCGCGCCCGCGAGACCTCACCGGACGGTGCCGTCACGGTGGAGGTGGACGGTAACGGCGCATTACTCGATCTCATTTTCTCACCGCTGGTGAATCGGCTCACCCCAGCGGAATTCGAGCAGGTGGTAGTGTCCACCGCGCGCAGCGCCGCCGCCCGGGCGTTCGCGCAACGCGGTGATCTGGTCGCCGCATTCAACGAGGAGAACGGCGCGGGTACGCGCGAGATTCACTGACGCGTAACGCGTTCTTAAGCTGCGCGCGTGCCAATCTACGTCGTCGCCTGTTGCAATTGCTCGGTAGATGTTCGATCCGCCGGTTACGCGAGCGCGAATCGGCTTACCGGGCAGGGGCTTTCAGATGGGCGAGTTGGTAGCAGTACCGGAGGCGATCCGTCGCTACGGGGACACGGCGGCCGCGATGGCCACCGAAACACTCTCCGCGGGCACCGTGAACCAGGCGGTGGCGATCGCCGCGGCCGTTCCGGTCTTCGGACTGATCGGTCAGGACTTTCTCGCGACATACGCGCTGGCGCAGGCCAATCACCTGAGTTCGGTCGTGGAGCTGGCAACCGTGCACGCCGGAACCGCGGTCACCGCGCATCAGAGTGCCGCCACCTACGCGGCGACCGACCAGGACAACGCCGACCTGCTCGGCGGAATCGGTCGCGCGTGATGGAACCGGGCCTGGACCGGTCGATCGTCGACCTGTTGCGTCAGAGCGCGATGGGGTCGATCGTGGACCGGCCGGTCAACGACGTACTGCGGGACATGGGGCTGCCGGGCCTGCCGCAGCTGCCGCCGGCCCCGCCGCTGCCGCAGCTTCCGCCGCTGCCGGTGCTCGACCTGCACGCGCTGACCAAACCGATCACGGATCTGGCCAGCAGTTTCGGAACCGGCAAACTCGGCTCGGGCGCGGATCCGACGCAGGTGCTCTCCCAGGTGTCGGCCGTCTTGCAGACCGTCGTTCAGCTGGGCATCACGGCGATACAGACGGCGATGTCGCTGTGGCAGGGCGCGGGCGCGTTGTCGGCGGCTGCCACATCGACCCAGGCGGCCGCCGACGGAACCGCGGTGGCGGGGCAGGGGGCGCAGATGTCGCTCGGCACCACCGCCGCGGCCGGCAGCGTCTTCACCGGCAATGCGCTGATGACGGGCATCACCTCGCAGTATCTGACCACGCTCGCGGCGGCGGCCCCGTTCATCGTGACCCCGCCGGGGCAGGTGTTCGTGCTGGCGATGTCGGCGCAGACGCTGGCCGAGGCGCTCGCCGTGGTCACCAAGACGCGAGTCGAATTGACCGCGCACAGCGCGAAGATGGCGCACACGGGGCAGAAGGTCAAGATCACCAATGTGCCGCACGGGGTCTCGAATGTCGCCGCGCAGCGGGTGCCGGTGCCGCAGTCGTCGCTGAAGTCCGTGGCCGGTACCACGTCCCGGCTCAGCGCTACCCCGTCCGCCATGTCGCCGGCCACGGGCGCGTCGAGTTCGGGCGGCGCCGCGAGCTCTGCGACGCAATACGTTTCGCAGGCACTGCAGATGGTGCAATCGTTGTCGGCCGTCGGCGGTGCGGGCGCGCAGGCGGCCACGAACCTCACCGGCCGCGCCGCGAAACCGATCGCGGCGCCGGTTCCGCCGTCGGGCGGAGCTCCGACGGCCACCGGATCCGGAGCCGGCGCACCCGGCGGAATCGGCGCCCCGGCCGCCGGCGCACCGGAGATGTCGTCGCCGCTGCAGGCCGCGCGCACCCCGTCGATCATGACGGAGGCGGCCGTCACCGCCGGCACCGAGTCCGCGATCGCCTCGACCGGCACGACCGGCGGTCCGGGCATGATGCCGATGACGCCCGGAGCGGGCGCCGCCGGAATGGCCCGCGCCGCTTCGGATTCCGGCAGCGCGAGCGATGCGGTGCGCGGTCAGCTCGTCACGGCCGCCCACGGTAACGACGTCGTGGGCGATATCGCCGGAGTCTCCCTTCCCGTGGTCGGCGCCGCCGATGCGGTCACCACCACCCCGGACACCGAGCCACCGGACAAAGCTCTCACCCTCTAGGAGTTCGCGATGGAATTCGATCCCGTAGTCGCGGCGCGTACCGCCGCCGATCTCGACGCACTCGCCGACCGTCTGGAGGCGGGCCTGCAGGCCGACACTCCCGCGCTGTCGGTCGCCGCACCCGGCGTCGACGAGGTGTCGCTGCGCGCGGCGACGACGCTGACCGAGGTCGGCGCGTCGTTCGACTCGTCCGGCCATCTCGGCGTCCAGGAGCTGCGCAAATTGGCCGCCACCCTCCGGGCGCAGTCGCGCGGGCTGTCCCGGATGGACAGCGACAACGCCGCCGACCTCGGCGCCACGGCCTGATCGGGGCACGACGACATGGTCGAACCGCCGGGTGACGGCTTCACCGGGGTGGTCTGGGAAGCCCGACCCACCGAGCGGCTGGCGCGGGAGCTGACGACGGGCCCGGGCTCGGTGCCGATGGCCGAGGCCGCCTCCGCCTGGGGGCGCCTGGCCGCGAATTTCGGTGCCGCCGTGCTGGATTACGACCGGATCGTCTCCGATATCCGCGGCCACTGGCAGTCCGACCGCAGTGACGAGGTCCTGGAACGTATCGCGCGGATGCGGGATTGGCTGCTCGACGCCGCGACCGCCGCCGGGCGCAATGCCACCCACGCCGCCGAACAGGCCGCGGCGTACGAGGTGGCCCGGCTGGCGATGCCGCATATCGCGGAGATCGCGGCGCTGGAACAGGCGATGCACACCGTGCAGGCCATCGGGGCCGCGATGGGCGCGCCGCTGGTCGGCGCCGCCGCCGACATCAGTGCCGATCAGGACGTCGCCAAAGCCGGTGCGGCCCGGGTGATGCGCACCTACGAGGCCGCCACCGAACCGCTCGCGATGCCGTGGCAGCAGCTCGAGCCGCCGGTGCTGGCCACCGGCGACGCCCTCGCGGGGGAGCAGGCAGCCGCCGCGGTGGCCGCCGAATCGGCGCCCGCGATGTCCGCGATCGCCGGTATGCCCGCCATGCCGAACCTGGCCGCCTTCGAGATGCCGCGCGTCCTCACCGGCACCCGCGTCCAGACCGTCGCCCGGGTCACGCAATCGACCGAATTCACCGCGTTGCAGGCCTCGCCCCCGCAGACCGGCACGGCAGCCGGTCAAGCGGTCCCCGCCGCGGCCGGTCCCGCCGGCGCGCAGTCCGAGGAGGAACGCACCGCCCGGGCCGGGGTGGCGGACGCATCCGGCGTCGGCGACTTCGAGTTCGATGCCGGATTCGCCGCCGCCCCAGCGGTCCTCGGTGGTGTCGAGGCGCCGCCCGCGACCGGAACCGCGAGTCCCGCGTAAGGAGAGTCATGGCGACCCTGACCAACGACGCCGTCCTGGCCGTCGCCGAGTTGCTCGGCGTGCAGACGTTGCCGCTGGTGCTCGCGGTCGGTCCGCGGCAGGACTCGATCGACGCCTTCACCGCCGCGCGAGCCGAGGCGTTGCGCGGGCTGCGCGGTGCCGGACTCGTGGACCGTTACGACGACGTCGACCCGGAACTCGGTGCGGCCCTGTCGATTCTGGCCCGGCCCGAATCCGAACTCGCGGCGCGGATCGTCACCGCGGCCGGTGTGCGCCGAGTGTCGGTGGTACGGCGCGGCGCGGGGCACGCGGTCGCCGTCCGTACCGGTGACGAGATCGACGTCCGCACCGTCTGGGCCGACGCGGGCGGCGCGGCGCTGGCCCGCCCGGTCCTGGACGTACTCGGTCCCGCCGAACCCGCGGATATCGCGAGCTTCAGCGCTGTCACCGACGAGCTCGCGCAGCGTCTCGACAACGCTACGGCCGCAATCGAATTCGCCGAGGCCCTGTACGGCTCGGACGTGGCCGAACGCGCGGCGATCGAATTCGGCATGGCGCTGTCGCAGTGCCACGCGCACGCCGAGATCGTCGCCTACGTCCACGCCGACGGCATCACCACCCGATCGTCCGGCGCCGTGGCGGTGTACGACACCGCCCGGGGCCGGATCGCGGCCAGCCCGGGCGCCGCATCCGACCAGCGGATGTGGACCACCTTCACGCCGGGATCCGATCATCGCGTCGCACAGGCGATTACGGCGCTGATCGGCACCTTGCCCGGGGGAAGGTGGATGCCCTAGCTCGCGAAATCCCGTGCCAGTGACCACCTGTACCACCGAACCGCATGACCGGAAAACGCCGCAATACCGGAAAACACAGAGAGGGGCCCGACGATGGCCGGACAGCAAATCAGTAACGATGCAGCGAGTACTTCGCAGGCGCAGACCGATATGGCCAACTCGGTCGATCGCATCCGCGCCACCATCGCCCGCGTGACCGAGGCGGTCGACTCCGCCAAGCGTGGCTGGCAGGGCGACGCGTTCTCGGCGTGCAACAAGGCCGCCCAGGACTGGGACGAGGAAGCGGCCAAGCTGAACCAGATCCTCAACGAGATGACCGAGGAAGTCGGCCACGGTAACAAGACCTACACCGGCCTGGAGAGCGAGAACGAGAACGAGTTCCGTCAGCTCATCTCGCAGACCGGCGGTCTGACCAACCTCGGCGTCTGAGGCGAATCCAGCACAACCGTTCCACCGCACACGTACGAAAGGTAGTGACATGCTTTACGAAAGAACAGTTCTCCAGGAGCTTTCCGACCTGCTGAACGGCTTCCACAAGGACCTGCAGTCCGAGGCGAGCAACCTGCAGGACTGCGCGGCCAAGCTGGCCCAGGCGTGGGAGGGCAACGCCGGTCTCGAGGCGTTCCAGAAGTCGAAGCAGAAGTGGGACCAGCAGTTCGGTGACATAAACGGCGACAGCGACCCCAGCACCGCCATGGGCAAGGTGTCGGCGCTGTCCAAGGCCGTCTCCGCCGCGATGAACAACGCGACCGCCGCGGACAAGGTCGTCGCCAACGGCTTCGGCGGCTGAGTCCGGCACAGCCGCAACTGTTTTCACCACGAAGGTCCCGCCCGATGTCCCAGATCGGGCGGGACCTTCGTCGTTCAGGCCGGGACCGCCGGATTCGCCCCCACGTATCGCAGTTCCTCGGGCGTGGCGACCATGTACACGCTGGTCTCCCCGCTCTCGGTGCGCACGGTGACCATATTCGCGGTCACGGGGTCCTCGATCAGCGTCACATCGGGTTCGAAGCCGTCGGTCACCGGCCCGTGCTGGCGCAGCACCATCACGGTGGCATCGGAGTGGTGCCCGCTCGGCGCGATACCGTCGAAGACCACCATGGTCGCGAACCGATACGAACTGGCCTGCTGGGAACCGGCCGACCAGGTCGCGAGCGTGAGCGCCTGCGGCATATCGACATAGCCGACCATCGGCCGCCATTCGTCATGCCGATTCGTATGCACCACAACACTCGCGCCCAATGCGATGGCGCGCAGGATCACCTGTTTGGCGACCAGCGGTGAGCCGATCACCTCGACCCGGCGCACGTGCCGGCTCACCAGCGGCAGCGCCACGCCCTGGCCCGAATTGTCGGCCCCGATGAGCTGTCCACATCCGGCGATCGGCATCGGCACCCGATCCAGCGCGTCCGGCGGTCCGAGGTAGCTGTCCAGCGGCAGCGCCGGCACTCCGGTGCCCAGCGGCAGGCTGAAAAGCAGTGCGCGCCGCTGCTTTCCGGGCAGCGGAACCAGTCCAGCGGACCGCACCCGGCACGGCGCGTCGCGAGTCGCGAAGTGTGCGGTGGCCGTCACCGCGATCGACGGATCGGTGGTCGCGGCCGCGGTGGTGTCGGGCACCCGCTGCAGCCGCACGGTGATCGTGGAGGTCACCGTCGGTGTCGACCACACCTCGGCGATGCCGCGCGAACCCAGGGCCTCGGGGGTCATGCGGTAGGTGGTGTGGTGAAAACCGTTGTGGACCAAGCTGTCCGTGGTCTCCTCGAACTCCTCCGGCGCCGCGCCGAGGGTCAGCTGGCCGACCGCCTGATTCATCTCGGTCGCCGAGAGCGCGACCGCCGACAGACCGCGCGCGGCGAGCCGGTTGGCCACCCGCCGTGTGGCCACGACCGCCGACCGCAAGGTGCCCTCCGCCCCTCCGCCCCGCCGATCCACGGCGGGCGCGTTGGCCAAGGGATCGAGCCGCAGGACGACCCAGACGGTCCGATGCGCCACGGCCGGCAGCGGTCCGAGGATGCTCTCGTAGGCGCGGGCCACCGCACCGGTGCCGGCACTGCGCGATCCGGTACTGATCACATCGATGGCGGCCAGCCGGATGTCGAACTGATCGAGACAGCGGGCGATCTCGGCGAGCGGCAGCATATCGTCGCCGAGCAGTCCGCTGGGGCTGAGCCGGGTCACCGTCCGCGGCTGGGCGTCGATCCGCAACATGGTGATGAGCCGGTCACCGTCCCAGCGCATTCCGTAACTTCCGCCTTCGGCCAGTGGAACATTGAATGGCGAATGTTGAACGGTGGTGGAACGTTTACGAAACAATTGCCAACGAAAGGTAATTTCACGCGCCAGGGATTGCGCGAGAGAGGTGCCGCGAATCGGCGTGAGCCCGACGATCGTCACCGCCGCGGCGACGACGACCGGAACCCACCACAACGGGGTGAAAACCCTGGCGACGAACGCGCCCACAGCCGCCGTGACCAGCACCGGAAGCACCAGACGCAGGGGGAGAAGGTGAAAGAGCCAGAATTCCGTCGAGCGCAATTGTGCTGCGTTCGAGCCGGTTTCGGAGGCGTCGGATGAATCGTCGTCGGACGGTGTGGCTTTATCTCCGCGCGTGGTGGAGTTCATGCGCACATAATGGACCGAACTCGTTCGGCTTCGCTAGTCTGTCGAAGCGCGGCCGGATACGGTTCGCGCACTCGAATCGGGTCATCGGAATCAGCTAGTGGGTATCGGGAGGCGGTTGTGCCGGCGCAGTTGACCACCCGTGCCCAAGTCAACGGTTACCGGTTCCTGCTCAAGCGCTACGAACACGCCCTGGTGCGGCGCGACGTGCGGATGCTGCACGATCCCATGCGCACCCAGTTCCGCTCGCTGGTGATCGGCGCCGTGCTGGGCCTGCTGGGGGTGGCCGGCGCCGCGATCCTGGCCTTCCTGCACCCGCAGGGATCCGTAAGTGATTCGAAGATCGTGATGGGCAAGGACTCCGGCGCGCTCTACGTCCTCGTGGACGGAACCCTGCATCCGGTGCTCAACCTGGCCTCGGCGCGTCTGATCACGGGCGCCGCCGCCTCCCCGTCCTCGGTCAAGGACAGCAAATTGACGCAGCCGCGCGGTCCGCTGCTGGGTATTCCCGGCGCGCCCGGCGCACTGTCCGGATCGGGTGATCCCCGGCGGTCCACCTGGACGATGTGCGACAACCTGCTGCCGCCCTCGACGGGTGGCGGCGCCGCCGCGACGGGGCCGCTCACCACGGTGATCGCCGGGCCGCTGGACAATCCGGCCGGCGGTACCCACGCGGTGCCGGTGCGCGCGGATCAGGCGCTGCTGGCCACCCACGGCGGCAAGACCTTTCTGGTCTACGACGGTAAGCGGGCCGAGATCGATCCCGGCGATTCCGTTCTGATCCGCTCACTCGGATTGCGTGACCAGCGCCCGCGCCCGATCGGCGGCGCGTTGCTCGACGCCACCGAACCTGTTCCGCCGCTGACTGTTCCGGAGATCGGCGGGCACGGCGCACCAGGCCCGGGCAGGCTGTCCGATGTGCCGGTGGGCGGTGTGATCAGGGTCCACGGCGTGGACGCCGACGAGTTGTACGTGGTCCTCACCGACGGCGTACAACGCGTCACGTCGTTCGCCGCAGGTCTGATCCGCGACGCGAATTCGCAAGGTATGAACGAGATCTCGACTGTCCCGCCCGACCGCATCGTCGGTATTCCGGTCCTGCACCGGCTGCCGATAGACGATTTCCCGCAGCAGGTTCCGGCCGTGCTCGCACCCGACGCGGATCCGGTGGCCTGCCTGTCGTGGACCCGTGCCGCCGACGACCCGCGCGCCACGGTGACGCTGCTGGCCGGCCGCGCGCTGCCGCTGCCCGCGGATGCGGAGCCGGTCGTCCCGGCGACCGCGGACGGCGCCGGTGATCGGATCGACGGCGTCTATCTGCGCCCGGGCACCGGGGAGTTCGTGCGGTCGGTCGGAGCGGAGCCGGGGGCGGTGAGCAACGGCCCGCTGTTCTACGTGGGGGACAACGGAATTCGCTACGGAATCCCGGATGCCGACACCGCCAAGGTCCTCGGAATGCCGAAGACTCCGAAGCCGGCGCCGAAACCGATCGTGGAGGCCTTGTCGGCGGGCCCGGCGCTGACCCGGCAGGACGCTCTGATGAGTCACGACAGCCTGCCGCAGTGCCCGGACGCGGGCCCGAGCGCTATGGCCTGCGCCCGCCCGATCCCACCGCCGGGCAAGAACAACTGATTGTCACCGGCCGCCCGGCCGGTAGCGATCACACCGCCGCTCAGCGCAATCCGCCGAGCACACCTTCCAGCGCCTTGGCCATGTCGGCGCCCTCGATCCGCATGAGCACGGTCTCGTCCACCGCCGACAGATCGATGGATTCGTCGGTGGCCAAACGGAATTCGCGCTCCTCCTCGGCGGCCTCGATCACATTGCGGATGAACCGGCCGTTACCGGCGAGGTCCACCGCGCGTCGCTGCTCGCCGCTCTGGTCCACCACTTGACGCTCGTAGAGTTCGCGGCATGCGGCCTGCAGGAGTTCCAGCGCATCCTCGGCGACCTCCGAATCCCGTTTGCTCGCAATGAACTGACCGATCCGGCCCAGTTCCTCGGGTGTGTAGGACTCGAACTTCACGCGCTTGGCGAAGCGGGAGGCCAGACCGTCGTTGGAGGCGAGGAAGCGGTCGATCTCGCCGTCGTATCCGGCGATGATGACGATCAGCCGATCGCGGTCGTTCTCCATCCGGGCCAGCAGGGTGTCCACCGCCTCGCGGCCGAAGGCGTCGCCACCGGACAGACCGGTCTGAACGAGTGTGTACGCCTCGTCGACGAACAGCACTCCGTCCATCGCGGAATCGATCAATTTATTCGTTTTTATCGCGGTGCTTCCCAAATGTTCACCGACGAAATCCGAACGCTTTACCTCTACCAGTCGATCGGTTTTCAACAAACCCAACCCACAGTAAATTTTCGCCACCACTCGGGCAATCGTCGTCTTACCGGTTCCTGGCGGGCCGGTGAACGCAAGGTGTTGTCCGCGTGGCGCGCTGGACATACCTTTCTCGGCGCGGATTTTCGCCAATTGCGCGGTGGCCTGGAGTTTCGCCACCTGAGTTTTCACCGCGGCCAGGCCGATCTGCTCGTCCAGCTCCGCGCGGGCGACCTCGAGCAGGCGTTTGGCCCGGTCGCCGCGCTCCTCGGTCTCGACCTGCTCGGCGGTGGGCGCGGAAGCCGGATCCCAGCGGTCGGTGCGCGCGTCGATCAGCTCCTTCGAGGTCACCGTGAGGCGGTACTTGCGATCGCGCATGGCCTGCGTGTTCGCGGCGAAGTCGGGCGCCTCCGAGAACACCTTCTCGAACAGGGCCTGGGCCTCGTCCTCACGGCCCATCTCGCGCAGGCACAACCCGCGGCAGAACCGGGCGGTGGTGGCGGCAGCCGGAATCGGGCCGTTCTCGGCGGCCTCCATCCGGCGGATCGCCTCGCCGAACAGGCCGAGCTGCGCACAGGCCGTGCCGACCATCACGTGCGCGCCCGCGGCCAGGTAGGGGTCCTGCCAGTCCGCCGAACCGGCCAGCACCGTCATCACATCCGGCCAGCGCTGCGTCGTGTAGTGCAGCAGGCCGCGAACGTACTGGCAGATCCGGTCGTCGAGGTCCTGATCGGGCTGCGACAGCAGGCCCGCGCGATGCCGGGCCAGCTCGTCGAGCACCTGCTCGGCCTCGTCGTAATCGCCGGCGGAGATGAGCTGGGTCGCCTGCGCCAGCCAGATCTCGGTGTACCCCGCCAGCGGATAGTCGATGTACTGGCCCACCACGAACCGGCCCGCCAGCTGCCGCGGCGCCAGGCCGAGCCGGCGCTGCTCGCGGTAGAGGGTGGAGCCGCTGGTCTTGTAGAGGTTGAACACCACCTCGGGGGTGATCTCCCCGGCCGCGGCCCGGCCCAGCCAGGCGTCGCACATGCCCGGATCCCATTCGGTGGCGCGCTGGAATGCGAGCTTCGCATATTCGAGATCGGGCGTGGATTCCTGGCCGTCGATAGCGATACCCAATGACAATACGCCGGCATCGAAGGCGCGTTGTGCTTGGCGGTTGCCGGTCATACGGACAGTCCCCTAAACGCGTGAATGTGCTAATTCTCGCTCAGCATACCGGCTGCCGTGACAGCCGATCTCGGTTAAGTTTGGAACGTCGCAATACAGCGACGAAAATCGTAGGGAGTTCTGTAATCCGTGACCGAGTCGTCGAGCAGCGGCGTGGGGGCCGTTGACCCGGAATTGTGCCGAGTGTCGGTGATCGGCGGAAATACTCAACTCGATGTGGGCCTGCCCGCGACCGTGCCGGTCGCGGCGTACATCACCGACCTGGTCGAGCTGATCGATTCCCGCAATCCCGACCTGACCGAACACGACGAGGGCGCGCCCGTACGCGCACAGCACTGGACGTTGGCGCGGATCGGCCGCGACCCCATCCCGCCGCACCAATCGCTCACCGACGCAGAGGTTTTCGACGGTGAGTTGCTGGTGTTGCGCTCGGTGACCGCCAAGGAGGCGCCCGCGCTCTTCGACGATGTGATCGACGCCGTCTCGCGGCTCACCGCCGAATCGGGAAACGCCTGGTCGCCGACGGCGGCGCGGCGAATGGGGCTGGGCGCCGGACTGATCGCGGTATTCGTCGCGGTCGCGGTTCTGGTGTCTGGCAAGGGCACCGGCATCTGGAACGGATTCATCGCGCTGGGCGCGGGGGTGCTCGCCGCCGGCGCCGCCGTGATCGTCGCGCGCCGCTATCCGGCCGAGCGCACGACGGCGATCGTGTTGTCGCTGTTCGCGATTGCGCTGCTGGGCGCGAGCGCGGGCCTGCTCACCCCGGGCCGGGTGGGGTCGCCACACCTGCTGTTCTCGGCGGTGGCGGCACTGGTCGTGGCGCTGGCACTGTATTCGATGACCCGCGCCGGATCGCTCGTGGTCGCCGCGGTGGTCACCGGTGCCGCGGTGCTCGCGGTCGCCGCGGCCGTACGGATGGTGTGGGACTTCGACATCGCGAAGATCGCTGTCGGCGTGCTGATCGCCGGCCTGGTGCTGATCACGATGGCTCCCCGGGCCGCCGTCGCCGCGGCGCGCCTGCCGGTTCCGCCGGTGCCGACCGCCGGCGGCGCCATCGATCCCACCGATCACGAACCCCGCCCGACGATCGCCGACATCGGCGTCATCGGCGCGACCGCACTGCCCTCGGCGGCGGGACTGGAGCGCCGCGCCCGGGCGGCCAACCAGTACCAGTCCGGAATTCTCGTGGCCGCCACGCTCGCAGCGGGTTTCGGGGCGATCCTGGGCGCCGATCCGCTGGGCGAGGCGCGCTGGCAGGGGCTGGTGCTGGCGGCGATCACCGCGGTGGTGCTGTGCCTGCGCGGTCGGGCGTACGCGGATCTCACCCAGGCGTCGACGATGATCGCGGGCGGCACCGTGGTGGCGCTGGCCGTCATCGCGGGTACCGCTGTGGCGCACGAGGATTGGCGCGCCATCGGCGCGGGCCTGGTGCTGATCGTCGCCGCGGCGGTGGTCGCCTTCGGTGTGCTCGGACCTCGCGCCGATGTGTCGCCGGTGCTGCGGCGGGCGATCGAAATCTTCGAATACCTGCTGATCATCGCCATCGTGCCGCTGTCGCTGTGGCTGATGGACGTCTACTCGGCCGCGCGGAACATCTGATCGGGCGATGACTGTGCTGCGCTACGGAAACGATTGTCCGATAGCGGGTTTCGTTCGCCGGGCCGCTCGCGGGCTGCGCGTGGCCGCTGCCGCGGCGGTACTCGGCGCGTCGCTGTTCGGGGGCGGTCCCGCGACCGCGGTCGCCCCGCCGGCGATCGACGAGGGCGCTCTCGGGCAGGCGCTGGCCGTCAACGCCAAGAACGGTCCGCCGGACCAGACCGAGAAGCGTGCGGTCTGCGCCGAACCGTATCTGACCGGCGCGATTCCGCGGGATCCGCCACTGCCGCAGCGCATTCTCGATCTGGACCGAGCCTGGAAGTTCAGTCGCGGCGCCGGGCAGAAGGTCGCTGTGATCGATACCGGTGTGAACCGCCATCCACGCCTGCCGGACCTGCAGCCCGGTGGCGACTTCGTCACCGCCGGCGACGGCACCGAGGATTGCGACGGTCACGGCACCCTGGTCGCAGGCTTGATCGCCGCACGTCCGAACCCCTCCGACGCCTTCTCCGGGGTCGCCCCGGAGGCACAGATCCTGGCCATCCGGCAGCTGAGCCTGCAGTACGAGGCGAAGAACCGCAACAACGACGAGACCGGCAAGGTCGCCGCCGGCGGATACGGTGATGTACTGACGATGGCGGCCGCCGTGGTGCGCGCGGTCGACATGGGCGCCACGGTGATCAACATCTCCGAAGTGTCCTGCACCCCAGCGGGTTCCGAAACCGCTGACGGCGCACTGGGCGCGGCGGTGAAATACGCCGCCGACCGCAATGTCGTCGTGGTCGCCGCGGCCGGCAATCTCGACCAGGCCGCCTGCTCGGCGCAGAACGACACCAGCGGCTGGAACGGAGTGCGCACCGTCATCAGCCCGGCCTGGTTCTCCCCGTACGTGCTCTCGGTCGCCTCGACCGATCCGGACGGAGCGACCTCGCCGTTCTCGATCCACGGCCCGTGGGTGGGTGTCGCCGCACCCGGCCGCTCGATCATCTCGCTCGACAGCAAGCCGGGCGGAACCGGCCTGGTCGACACCGAACACGGCGACGAGGGGCCGCTGACCATCGACGGCACCAGCTTCTCGGCGGCGTTCGTCTCGGGCCTGGCGGCCCTGGTGCGCAGCAGATTTCCGGATCTGAGCGCGGCGCAGGTGATCGATCGGATCGAGCGGACCGCGCACAATCCCGGTGCGGGCCGTGACGATCGGGTCGGATTCGGGCTCATCGATCCGCTGGCGGCCCTCACCGCGCAGCTGCCGCCGCCACCCGGACAGGCGGCGCAGGTGCCGCGTGCCATCGCACCGCCCGACCCGGACCGCCGCCCCGACCCACTGCCGCGCCGGGTGGCGATCATCGGCTCCGGCACACTGCTGGCGTTGCTGGTCGTCGGCTGGGCCGCCGCCCTGCCGTATCGGCGCAGGCGGCCCGAAGCCGCCGCCGACGATCCGGCCACCGGATACCTTTCCGCCACCCCGGCTCCCACCGGGACCGACTCGGCTCGAGGAGAGTAGGCATGTCCACCGACGGATTCGTGCGCCGACCGCGGATCGCCCCGCCGCGGGCACCGGGCGGCGAGGTGGCGCTGACCGCCCCGCCGGAGATTCCGCGGCCGGTGCCTCCCGCGCTGCTGATGCGACTCATGCCCGTGGTCATGGTGGTCGCGGTGGTCGGCATGATCGCGATGATGGTGATGATGGGGCGCAATCTGCTCGCCAACCCCTTCATGCTGATGTTCCCGATGATGATGCTGATGTCGATGGTCGGCATGATGGCGGGCATGCGCGGCTCGGGCGGCCCCAAGCGCGCCGCCGAACTGAACGAGGAACGCAAGGATTACTTCCGCTACCTCGACCAGGTCCGCCGCGATGTCCGCAAAACCGGTGGCGCACAGCTGCAATCGCTGATCTGGAGCCATCCGGAACCCGCCGACCTGCGGGCCGTGGCCGGTACCCGCCGGATGTGGGAGCGCCGCCCCAACGACCCGGACTTCGGGCATGTGCGCGTCGGCGTCGGCAGTCACCGGCTGGCCACCAAACTGGCCCGGCCGGAGACCGGTCCGCTCGAGGACCTCGAACCGGTGTCCACGGTGGCGCTGCGTCGCTTCGTGCGTACCCATTCGGTGGTGCACGGCCTGCCCACGGCGCTGTCGTTGCGGGCGTTCCCGGCGATCAACATCGAGGGCCGCCCGGACGAGACGCGCATGCTGGTGCGCGCCATGCTGATGGAATACGTGACCTTCCACGGACCCGACCACGCCGCGGTCGCGATCATCTGCGCCGACCCGGATGCCGAGGCCTGGTCGTGGGCGAAATGGCTTCCGCACCTGCAACATCCCGTCGACCGCGACGGCATGGGGGCAGCTCGGATGATGTACCGGTCGCTGGCCGAATTGGAGACCTCCATGGCGGCCGAACTGCTCGAGCGCGGCCGGTTCATGCGCAACGCGCAGCCCACCGCCGGGCGCATCCACCTGCTGGTCATCATCGACGACGGCTACGTCAGCGGAACCGAGCGGATCGTCAGCGACGCCGGACTGGATTCGGTGACCGTGCTCGACCTGACCGCGCCGCAGGCCGGGCTCGCGGTGCGCCGCGGCCTGCAACTGGTGGTCGCCGACGGTACCGTCGCCGCGAGATCCGCCGCGGGCGTGGAGCAGTTCGCCACCTGCGACCCGGTGTCCATCGCCGAAGCGCAGACCCTGGCGCGGGCGCTGGCTCGTTACCGGGTCGCCACCGCGGCCCAGATCGTGAGCCTCGGCGACGAATCGCGAGCCGTGCCCGGCCTGATGGAACTGCTGAAGATTCCCGACGCCGCGCAGATCGATCCGGCGTCGGTGTGGCGCCCGCGCAACGATCGCGAGCGGCTGCGGGTGCCGATCGGCATCACTCCCGACGGCACGCCGGTCGAGATCGACATCAAGGAGTCGGCCGAGAACGGTATGGGACCGCACGGATTGTGCATCGGCGCAACGGGTTCGGGTAAGTCCGAATTCCTGCGCACCCTGGTGCTGTCCATGGTGACGACCCACTCGCCGGATCAGCTGAACATGGTGCTGGTCGACTTCAAGGGCGGCGCGACCTTCCTCGGACTGGAATCGCTGGCGCACGTCGCCGCGGTGATCACGAACCTGGAGGAGGAGATCGCCCTCGTCGATCGAATGAAGGACGCGCTGTCGGGTGAGATGACCCGGCGCCAGGAACTGCTCCGCTCGGCGGGCAACTTCGCCAACGTCACCGAATACGAGCGAGCCCGCGCGGCCGGCGCGGCGCTCGACCCATTGCCCGCGCTGTTCATCATCGTCGACGAGTTCTCCGAACTGCTCTCGCAGAAGCCGGATTTCGCGGATCTGTTCGTCATGATCGGCCGCTTGGGCCGCTCGCTGCGCGTGCACCTGCTGCTGGCCTCGCAGCGGCTCGAGGAGAACAAACTGCGCGGCCTCGACTCGCACCTGTCCTACCGGATCGGCCTGCGCACCTTCTCCGCCAACGAATCACGCGCGGTCCTCGGCATCACCGACGCCTACCACCTGCCGAGTGTGCCGGGTTCGGGCTACCTCAAGAGCGACGCCGACGATCCGCTGCGGTTCAACGCCTGCTACGTCTCCGGCGCCTACGAATCACCCGCGGGCAATGCGCCCGGACGCACCGGCGGCGGGCAGCGTGGCGGCGGACAGGAGCCGGTGGTCTTCACCGCGGCGCCGGTGCCGGTGCGCACACCGGTGGCCGTCGCTCCGGCGCGCGGACCGCTGGGCCGGCCCGAACTTCCGCCGCCGCCCGGATCGCCGGAGGCGGAGCGGGAACTATCCGGCACACCCGCCGACACGGTGCCCAAGACGCTGCTCAACGTGGTGGTGGACCGGTTGCGCGGTCACGGCCGCCCGGCGCACGAGGTGTGGCTGCCGCCGCTGGACGAATCACCGTCGGTGGACATGTTGCTGCCCGATCCGGACTGGCGCTCGCCGGTGAACCGGCATGGCCGGCTGTGGTGGCCGATCGGTGTCATCGACAAGCCGTACGAGCAGCGCCGCGATGTGCTGATCGTGGATCTGTCGGCCGGACAGGGCAATCTGGCCGTCGTCGGCGGTCCGCAGTCCGGTAAGTCGACCACCCTGCGGTCGATCATCATGGCGGCCGCGGCCACCCACACGCCGGAGCAGGTGCAGTTCTACTGCCTGGACTTCGGTGGCGGCACGCTGGCGGGTCTGGCCGACATCCCGCACGTCGGCTCGGTGGCCGGGCGCATGGACATCGACCGGGTGCGCCGCACGGTCGCCGAGATGGTGACCCTGCTGCATCAGCGCGAGGAGCGCTTCCGCGAACTGGGCATCGAGTCGATCCACGAGTTCCGGCGCCGCAAAGCCGAACTGGCGCAGCGGAGTCCGGCCGAGCGGGCGGCGGACCCACTGTCGCAGGATCTGTTCGGTGACGTGTTCCTGGTGGTCGACGGCTGGGCGACCATCCGTGCCGAATTCGACGTGCTGGAGCCGGCCTTCAACGCGCTGGCCGCGCAGGGCCTGTCCTACGGCATCCACCTGATGATCGGCGCCACCCGCTGGGGCGAGATCCGGCCGGCGGTCAAGGATCTCGTCGGCACCCGGCTGGAACTGCGTCTCGGTGACCCGAGCGACTCCGAAATGGACCGGCGCACGGCCGTTCTGGTGCCGGTGGGTCGTCCCGGCCGCGGTCTGACCCCCGAGAAGCTGCACATGTTGATCGCCCTGCCGCGGTTGGACTCCAACTCCGATCCGGCGACTCTGTCCGACGGTATCGCGCTGGCGCGCAGCCAGTTCGCCGAACTCTACGGCGACCGGCGCGCACCGGCGGTCCGGATGCTGCCACTGCGGGTGCCGCGCGAACAGGTGCTCGCCGAGGCGGCGGAACAGGGCATCGAATGCAGCGCCACCCGGGTGGTGGTCGGTCTGGGCGAGAACGAATTGGCGCCGCTGGTCATGGATTTCGACGCGCAGCCGCATCTGATGGCCTTCGCGGATGTGGAGTGCGGCAAGACCACGCTGCTGCGCAACATCGTGCTCGGCATCACCGAGAATTCGACGGCCGAACAGGCGCGCGTCATCCTGATCGACTACCGGCGCACCATGCTCGGCGTGCTGGAGGGGCAGCAGCTCGCCGGCTATTCCACCTCGGGGCAGACGTCGTTCGACATGATCAAGGAGGTCGCCGCCTATCTGCGGCAACGGATTCCGGGTTCGGACATCACCCCGCAGCAGCTGCGGGACCGCAGCTGGTGGACCGGGCCGGAGATCTACATCGTGGTCGACGACTACGACATGGTCGCCACCGGTGCGGGCAACCCGCTCGAACCGCTGCTGGAATTCATTCCGCAGGCCCGCGATATCGGTATGCACCTGATCGTGGCACGGCGCTCCGGCGGCGCCTCCCGGGCGCTGTACGACAAGGTGCTGGGCATGCTGAAGGACCTCTCGGTGGACGCGCTGCTGATGTCGGCGCCCAAGGACGAGGGCAAACTGCTCGGCGATGTGCGGTCGGCCAAGCTCGCACCCGGCCGGGGCACGCTCGTATCCCGTGCCCGCGAGAACGAGATGGTGCAGGTGAGCTATCTGCCGCCGGTCTGAGTCAGCGCACCGGATCGCCCCGGTCCGCGTGCAGATGGCGTCGCACGATCGGTTCCGGTAGGCCCCAGCTGTCGGCGCGGCGCTCGAACAGCGCCGCCGAGGGTCCGCTGACCGCCGGATTCGCGATGCGCGCCAGCCGGAATCCCACCGAGCGGTAGTACCGGTGCAGCTCGGTATTCCTGGTCCAGGCGTCCAATCGCACCCAATTGCGTTGCCGGACAAGGGCCAGCCCGGCGGCGTGGGTGAGCAGTGCGCGGCCGACACCGGATCCGGCGAAGCGCAGATCGACGATCATGTAGTGCACGATCACCGCGTCGGTGATCTCCCGCCGCGACCACAGCCCGGGATCCGCGCGGTCGTTCACGGTGACGGTTCCCGCGAATTCGCCGCCGACCTCCGCGACCCAGGTCTCCCCGGCCGAGACCGACCATCCGACCGCGTGGGCGAACCGTTCGATCGGCAGCCCGCGGCCCTGCCGGGTCCACTGGTCCGAGCCGCGTGCCGCAAGCCAGGCCGTGCGTTGGAGCCGTAGTCGGCAGATGGTGCCGAGGTCGGCCGAGCGGGCCTGGCGGATGCGGATGTTCATGGCGATCCGGGTACCAGTGAGTTACCGAAGGAATGGGAGTTGCCCGGCGGATGCGGCGCCCCCAGGGTTTTGCGGATCAGGGCGGTGCCCTCGTCGTCACCGAGTTCGTAGGCCAGCCGGTTGCGTGCGGCCGGCGACCGCTGGCGGGTGACCCGCATGATGCGGGTGCTGCTGGCGCCGATGCGCAGATGATCGAGCAGCATGGTGCCGGCTCCGACACCCAGGACAGCGGCCTCGTCGGCACTCGCAGGGCGGGCCACGACCGTATCCCGATGGGCGGTTTCGGGATAGCCACGTGCGGCCAGCCGCCGCGTCGTGCCCTCCGGAATGTCGTGCGGAGAATCGATTCCGGTGAGTTCGGCGAGGTCACGCGGGTAGTAGCTGACCTCCCACGACCACGGTTCGTTGTCGAGGTACTGCACCACGGTGCGCGAGACGACCCAGGAGTCCTTCGGCACGCCTAGCCAGTGCGCGACTTCCGTTCCGGCCGGTTCCATCCGGGCGCTGAACTGCTTGGCCGGTTCACGCCCGGCGGCGCGCGCGATCTCGGAGAAGACGTCGTGCGCCGACTTGGGGCGGTCGCGTCGAATATGGTTGGTCACCACGGATTCCAGGACCTCCTGGCTGCGCACGATCGTGCCCCGGGAAGTCGCTGTGAACAGCAGGTTTTCGGCGACGAGCACCTGAATCGCGTTGCGCGCGGTGGTGATCGAGACATGCATCTGGTCGGCCAGCTCGTTGTGGCTGGGCAGGCGATCACCAGGTTTGTACGTGCCGTCGCGGATCGCCTCCCGTAGGACGTCGGCGATTCGCTGGTACCTCGGACCGGCGGCCATCTCGCTCCTCGGTTGTATCTTCAACGACCGGAAGTCTACTCTGCTGGTTGGCAGGGCAGTGTGACCCTTGACACACACATTCAGAGGTTTATTGTAATGAACGTCCTGACCATTGGTTGTACGGCGACGACGGCGAGGCAACGTGGCTGGTTTGGAGACGTCCCCGATGGTGGTCGTGGCATGGCCCGACACACCACATACACCGACGGCCGTCGATTTCCTGACGACCGAAGTTCTGCCGAGTTCGGATCTGTTGTTGCGCGCGTGCCGGGGGCACCGCGTCATCGGCGGCCCGATCCTGTGGTTCGCGCGCGACCTGGCGGTGCTGTTCGAACGCCAGCTCGGCCGCGGCGGTTCCGCCCCGGATCCGGACTCCGCGCTGATGATCGAAATCGGCAGACGGCGAATGGAATTGGTGATGGCGATCGACGACTGGATCGTCCGCGCCGTCCCGCAGCAGAACTCCGACGCTACCTTGCACACCGAAACGATCGGCGCCGTCATCGACCGGCTGGCCGAGGCGTCGGTGCGCGCGCACCACGCGTTGATGACCCTCGACGCGAACGACGAAGTGCTGCACGCTGCCTGGCATCATCTCGCCGAATTGGCCGACGGCTACGACGATCTGGTGCGTGAGGTCCTCACCGGACGGCGTCGCCTGCCGACCTGGTGAGTAGGTCTAGTAGCTCAGCGATCGGCACGAGCCCGCCATCCGCGGTGCGCGGCTGTGCCGCGACCGATCCGCCGGCAGTGGCGCCGGATTCAGCCGGGTCACCCGCCGCGGTCGTGAACCATCGGCCAGTTCGGTGAAGCGAATCGTGTTCCAGCCGAACGGCATCAGGTGGACCAGTTCACCGCGTTCCGCCAAGCGCTCGGTGAGTTCGGATACGATGTCCAGCGCATCCGCCAGGCCGGTGAGTACGTCCTCGTGTGCGCCGCGTCGATCGCTTCGCGCCCACGGCGCCACACCTTCGACCACGATGTAGCCGACGTCGTCGTGTGCCGCAATGGTTTTCACGACCTCTACCGCCGCCGGAAGTGCCGCGGCGTCACCCGGCTCGACCGCGACCTGCAGGACGAGGCAGTCCACGAACAACTTTCGGGCGCGCACCGCTGCCGGATCCAGCGCGACCGCGCACGGACCCGCCGAGGTGACCTCGTATTCGAAGAGGTGACACACACTGCTCACGATGCGCATCGTGCACCTCTGTTCGCCCACATCGTCATACGGCAACACTAGGCGGCGGATGTGCGCATTATCAGTGTCGTATCCGACGCATTCAGTACTGTTTGCGACATGGATGTGGCGGTATTCGTCGTGGACGGTGTCGGCGACCTCGGTCTCGCCGCCGTGCTGGAGGTCTTCAACACGGCGAACTCGCTCGTCGACGATCCGGAGCTGGAGCCCGAACCGTGGCGAGTGCACACCGTCGCGCTCGGCGGCAGTGTCCGCTCCGGCCACGGCCATCTGATCCCGACCACACCGCTGGCCGAGGTGCCCGGCGACATCGGCCCGATCATCGTGCCCGCCGTCCTCGCGATGGACGCGGACGCGGTGGTCGACCTGATCGCCGCACCCGCCAACCGGCCGGTGCTGGAACGCATTTCGCAGGCACACATCGCGGGAACTCCGTTGGCCGCCGCGTGCACCGGAACCTTCTTCCTCGCCGAGGCCGGGGTGCTCGACGGGCTGCCCGCGACGACGAGCTGGTGGCTGGGCCCGGCCTTCCGCCGCCGCTATCCGAACGTCGACCTGGACGAGGGACGCATCCTGTGCCGCTCCGGTCACATCGCGACGGCCGCGGCGGCCCTGGCCCATCTCGACCTCGCGTTGGCCACGGTGGCCGGTCGCAGTCCCGCTCAAGCCGAACGCGCGGCCCGGATGCTGTTGGCCGGCAGCGGAGGCGAGCAACGCGACTACATCGTTCCCCAGGTGATCGCGCGCGGGAATTCACTGGTCGCGGCCTTCGAACGCTGGGTGCGCGGACATATCGCCGAGCAGTTCCTGATCACCGACGCCGCTCGCGAACTCGGCGTCACCGTGCGCAGCCTGCAGCGCGCGACACAGGCCGAAATCGGGATGTCACCACGGGATTTCGTGAACGAAATCCGCCTCGAGCGTGCCACCCGGCTATTGCGCACCACCAATGCCACCGTGGAGACGGTCGCCGCGCGCGTCGGCTATCTCAATGCCGGCACCCTGCGCGGACTGTTCCGGCGCCGCCGCGGCCGCAGCATCGCCGAGGTCCGGGCGACCCCGATGGCCTGGCAGGACCGCAGTGCTCGATAACCGCGGTGCTCAGTAACCGCCGAACCGCCGATGGTCGGTGGCGAAATCGTCGGCCACCGTCGCCGCCAGTTCCACCAGCGCGCGCTTGGTGTTCTTGTGCAGCCGGGCCAGGTCGATCTCGGCGCCCTCGGCCAGATGCGGGTCGTAGGGGATGACGTGCACGGCGCGGCACCGGGCCAGGAAGTACTCGCGCAGATGCTGAATCGCCACATTCGGTGAGCCCTCGCGCGGCAGGTTGATCACCACGACGGCATTGCGCACCAGGTGATCGTGCCCGTGCAGCGAGAGCCAGTCCAGCGTCGCCGCCGCGCTGCGGGCGCCGTCGATCGCCGACGACGAGATCAGCACCAGCGAATGCGCCAGATCCAGCACACCCGCCATCGCCGAATGCATCAGTCCGGTACCGCAATCGGTGAGGATGATGTTGTAGAACCGCTGCAGCACGCGCAGCACCTGGCGGTACTCGTCCTCGCTGAACGATTCCGACGCCGCCGGATCACGTTCGCTGGCCAGCACTTCCAACCGGCTGGTGGCCTGCGAGGTGTGCCGGCGCACGTCGCCGTAACTGCGAATCTGCTGATCCAGCAACAGGTCCCGCACCGTGGAGCGGGTCTGCAGCGGCACCCGCTGCGACAGCGTGCCGAAGTCCGGGTTGGCGTCGACGGCGATCACGCGGTCACCGCGGATGGAGGCGAAGATCGAGCCGATGCCCATGGTGGTGGTGGTCTTGCCGACACCGCCTTTCAGGGACAGGGTGGCGATGCGGTAGTCGCCGCGCACCGGCTGCCGGATGCGCGCCACCAGTTCCTGCAGGCGCAGCTCCTCCGCGGACATACCCGGATTGATGGCACCACCCGACATGTGGTGCACCGCGCGCCGCCAACCCGAGCCGGGGGCTTTCTTCGCCCGGCGCATCGGGACATCTTCCAGGGAGGGCGTCACGCCGTTCGGTGGGTACTGGTGCGGCGGCTGACCCTGCTGGTACTGCTGATACTGCGCCTGCGGATGGGGAGCCTGCTGCTGGACCTGCGGGTTGGGGGCGTGCTGATACTGCTCGGGCGAAGCGGCCTGCTGCCCCGGCATATACGGATTCGGCTGGGCGTACTGCTGCGGCTGGGAATACTGATCCGCCTGTCGTGCGGCCCACTGCTGTTCGGGACCGGTCGCCGGCCCCGGCACCTGTGGCGGCGGTTGTGGTGCGCTGTGCCACTGCGCGTCCGGGGCCGGCTGGGGGATCCGAGGCTGCGACACGCCCTGGGGACCGGCGACCATCGTCGATTCGGCATTCGGCGCCTGCGGCATCGGGCCGGAATGTGCTGGGTGCGTACCGAATTCCGCAGCGGGCGGCTGCTGGTACTGCGGCGCCGCGCCGTACTGCGGACTCGCGGCGTCGGGCGTCTGCGGCCGCGCTTCGGACTGCGCGGGTGCCGCGTCGGTGCCGTTCCACACGGCGCCACCCATGTCCGGCCCGGGCCGCACGGCGGGATCGTGTGCCGCCACCGGCTCTGAGGCGAGCCGATGTCGCCCGCTCCACTGCTGCCCCGCCGAAGCGACCGCACCGCTATCCGCGTTACCGGCGCCGTAGAACCCGACACCGCCGACCACCGACGACGCACCCGAATCACTCTCCGGCGCATGGGTTCCCACCGTCGGCGGGTGAAGAGGCCGCGTACCGGAAGCCGAATCGCCACCGGCCGCGAAGGCATCCCACGTGCCGCCACCCTGCCCCGTATCGTCCGCTGGGACGGGCAGATCCGCGCCAGGGGTATCGGATACGGCGGTCTCGCCGGGTGCGCCCGAATCCCCGGTCGGCCGATGCGCGGACGCCCCGGCAGCATCGTCGCGCCGGGGTGCGGATTCGCCCGGCGCGGGCGAGTGCTCCGTTGCGCCGCCGAGCCAGGCGGGCGCCTCCTCCGCGACGCCGGAAGTCCCGGTGCCCGCGGTCGGCGGCATATCGGCAGCGGCGGGGCGTGCGTCCGTCGCCTGCTTCGGCAGGCCCGGTGCGTCGGCCGTCGGTGCGACCGGAGAGCCGAGTGGTGAAATCTGCTGCCCCACAGCGCTGTTCGCGTGCGACGCGTTCTCGTACCCTTCCGGCACGCCCAGCCGTGGCGGCGGTCCGGGACGGGTGGGCGGCGCCGGGTCCGGCCACTCGGGCAGCGGCGGCGGAGTCGGAGCCGACTGCTGGGGCGGTGGGGGTAGGTCGGGTCGCCGCGTCACCCGCACGGTCATCTCCGCATCCACGCCGTCGGCGGCCGGAAGCGGAGTGCTCGACATCTGCTGCGGTGCAGGCGGAATCGGCGGGCGGGCGGAAGCCTGCGGTGGTGCGGGAGGGAACTCGCCGGACAGCGGCTCGGAGGGAAGGGGGCCGGGCGACTGATTCGGAGGTGGCGTAGTCGGTTCCGGCGGCACCGGAGCGGGATTCGGCTGTGCGGTAGCGGGCGGCCGGCCGAAGTCGTGGCGCGGCGTCGACGGCGCCGAATTCCACGGCCCCGGTGGCTGCGTCGGGGGCTGCTGCGGCTGCGTCGGTGGTTGCGGCTGTACCGGCGGCTGCGGGAATTGATTCTGTTGCTGCGCACGGAAGTCGGCCGGGATCACGCCCTGGACGCCGTCCGGACGGTAGCCCTCAGGCGTCTGCTGCTGCCACGGCAAGGACTCGGAGCCCTGAGAACCGTTGCCGCGCAACGACTCCGGCCCCGGCTGCGCATCGCCCTGCGGCCGGGCGGTGTCGGGCGGCCCCCACGAGGGCGAACCCTCACCGGCGGCCGGCTCGGCGTCTGCCTTGTCCTTGCGGCGGGATTTCCGCCACTTCCGGTCGGACTCCTTCTTGTCGGACTCCGCCCGGTCGTCGGATTTGCGGGAGAACAACCGCCGCGGACCGTTGTCCTCCGGGATGTACTCCTCGTGCGGAAGGTTCTCGACCGGCGCTTCGTACCCCGTTTGCGTGACGTCGCTCTCCGACAGCCACGGGGGCAGCATGGGCAGATCGTTGTTGTTGCGACTCACGGCAGTACCTCACCGCGGTTCGTGGTCGGGGCCTCGCCGAGGATCGTGCCGATCGGGTTCGAGGGCGCTGCGTCCGTAATTCGCTCGCTGCGCACGCTCACGGGTGTCCCCCTGGGATCTGCTGGACCGATTTCCTGGACAGCCGGTAGTTTACGCGAGGGCTATCGGCCGTGACGGGCGTCCTACCCACAGCCGACGAGCCGGTCGGACGACGCGCCGCGACGCCTGCCGGCGGGTTCGGTTGCCCCTTATTTGCGAGGTCGGGAGCGTATCGAAATGGCAATCACCGCGGGTGATGATCCCCGCGCGGCCCGGTTGGACGAACTTCCCGTCCGGCCGGTTCATCGCAAGCTCGTCGCCCTGGTCGGCCTGGGCCTGTTCTTCGATCTCTACGAACTGTTCCTCGCCGGCACCATCACCGGTGTGCTGAAGCAGCAACTCGCGCTGTCGACCTATCAGCTGAGCGGCATCCTCGCCTCGGCCTTCGTCGGCCAGTTCCTCGGTGCCCTGGTCATCGGCCGGCTCTCGGACCTCTTCGGCCGCCGCCGGATGTTCATGATCAATATCGGGGTCTACGCCGGGTTCACCCTGCTCGGCGCGTTCAGCCCCAACGTCTGGTTCCTGATGGCGACCCGCGTGCTCGCCGGACTCGGCATCGGCGCGGAGATGACCGTCTCCGACACCTATCTGTCGGAGGTGATGCCGCCGCAGGTCCGCGGCCGGATGATCGCCATCGCCTACACCATCGGCTTCTGCGCGGTGCCGACCGTCGGATTCCTGGCCCGGTGGCTGGTGCCGCTGGAACCGTTCGGCACCGACGGCTGGCGCTGGCTGTTCGTCTTCGGCGGCTTCGGCGCCGCGCTGGTGTTCGTCGCCCGTCGGCACATGCCCGAATCGCCGCACTGGCAGGCCCAGCACGCCAAGGCCGCGACAACCGGGGCGAAGGTGTCGTTCACCGAAATCCTGCGCGGCGCCAACCGCGGGCGCACCCTGCTGTTCTCCGCGGTGATGATCCTGCAGGTCTTCGGCTATTACGGCTTCGGCACGCTGGCGGTGCTGGTGTTGCAGCACAAGGGGTTCACGGTGGTGAACTCCCTCGGCTATCTGACCGTCACCTACCTCGGCTATCCGCTGGGTTCGCTGCTGTCGATTCCGCTGATCGAGCGCGTCGAGCGCAAATATCTGGTGATGGCGTCGGCCGCGCTGATGGCGCTGTTCGGCCTGATCTTCGGATTCGCCACGAGCGTGCCGCTGATCCTGCTGTCGGGCGGCCTGTTCACCCTGGCCAGCAACGTCTTCTCCAATGCCCTGCACACGTATCTGCCGGAATCGTTTCCCACGACCGTGCGCGGCACCGCCTCGGGTACGGCCTATTCTCTGTCGAAACTGAGCACCGCCATCCAGCCGTTCCTGCTGCTTCCGTTGCTGGACAGCCACGGTCCGGGCACGGTGTTCACGGTCATCACGATCGCGCTGGTGCTGATGCTCGGCTTGATCGCGGCGTGGGGCCCGCTCACCGGGCGCGGCCCGCTCGCCGACCACTAGCGACGGCGCGGAGGGACCGCATTTGGCCGGATCGTGGACGCACGGGTAAGCTTGGTCGGCGGTGCACCTGCCCGACGTCTGTGTTCATGCGAATGCGTGTAGTTTCTGTGACTGCATGTCCGCATGTGACTACGAAGAGTATGGCACCGGGTCGACTGGAGTGCACCGGTAACTGCAGTGACAAGCTAGCCGAAGAGTTGAGACCACACAGGGTTTCAACGTAAGCGGGATCGCGGAGGATATGGCGAAGAAAGACGGGGCCATCGAGGTCGAGGGTCGAGTTATCGAGCCACTGCCGAATGCGATGTTCCGCATCGAGCTGGAGAACGGTCACAAGGTTCTCGCGCACATCAGCGGCAAGATGCGTCAGCACTACATCCGCATCCTGCCCGAGGACCGCGTGGTCGTGGAGCTTTCTCCCTACGACCTGTCCCGCGGTCGCATCGTCTACCGCTACAAGTGAGTTTTCCGGGGAGCGATCCCCGGAGGGAGTTCGGGAGTCGAGGCTCCGGAGCTCTCGCGGCATTTCGTGGCTCCGGCCTCGGGATCTGCGACAAAAGACTTCCCCAGTCGTACGACTGGGGAACACCTGTGTTCACACCCCTGTGAACCACAACCAGATTGGACGGACGTGAAGGTTCAGCCGAGCGTCAAGAAGATCTGCGAGAAGTGCAAGGTGATCCGCCGTAACGGCCGGGTCATGGTGATCTGCGACAACCTGCGTCACAAGCAGCGTCAGGGCTGACCTGGACTGCACCCCGACGCAGGGGTTCACCAGCCAAGCACCGAACGCAGTTCGGATTGGCACAGAAAAGAAGACCTCCCAGCGCCAGTCGCCGTCGGCGAGCTCGCCGCCTCGGAAACGAGCGGAGAGCGGACGGACGACCTACCCCCGGAACGGAGGCCGGGGCCCCATTCGAGGGGACGGACAGGGAGCAGACCTCCGCAACAGTTAAGGAAGCTGCCACATGGCACGTCTGATGGGCGTCGATCTCCCGCGCGAGAAGCGCATGGAGATCGCACTGACCTACATTTTCGGGATCGGGCGCACCCGTGCGCACGAGATCCTGGCCGCCACCGGCGTCAGCCCCGACCTGCGGTCGAAGGATCTCACCGACGACGACGTCACCCGGTTGCGCGATTACATCGAGGCGTCGGAATTCAAGGTCGAAGGTGACCTGCGCCGTGAGGTGCAGGCCGACATCCGCCGCAAGATCGAGATCGGCTGCTACCAGGGCATCCGCCATCGCCGCCACCTGCCGGTGCGCGGACAGCGGACCAAGACCAATGCGCGCACGCGTAAGGGTCCGAAGAAGACCGTCGCCGGCAAGAAGAAGTAGGGATAGCTGAATGCCTCCTAAGAGTCGGGCCTCGGGCCCCAAGAAGTCCCAGAAGGCGCGTCGCCGGGACAAGAAGAACGTCCCGCACGGCCACGCGCACATCAAGTCCACGTTCAACAACACGATCGTCTCGATCACCGACCCCGAGGGCAACGTGATCTCGTGGGCGTCGTCGGGCCACGTCGGCTTCAAGGGTTCGCGTAAGTCGACCCCGTTCGCCGCGCAGCTCGCCGCCGAGAACGCCGCCCGCAAGGCGCAGGAGAACGGCGTCAAGAAGGTCGACGTGTTCGTCAAGGGTCCGGGTTCGGGCCGTGAGACCGCGATCCGCTCGCTGCAGGCCGCCGGCCTCGAGGTGGGCACGATCTCCGACGTCACCCCGCAGCCGCACAACGGCTGCCGTCCGCCCAAGCGGCGTCGCGTCTAGCGGGAAAGGATTTAGCGAAAAATGGCTCGTTATACAGGCCCCATCACCCGCAAGTCGCGTCGTCTGCGTGTCGACCTCGTCGGAGGCGACCAGGCGTTCGAGCGTCGCCCCTACCCGCCCGGCCAGCACGGCCGCGCGCGGATCAAGGAGAGCGAGTACCTGCTCCAGCTGCAGGAGAAGCAGAAGGCCCGCTTCACCTACGGCGTCATGGAGAAGCAGTTCCGCCGCTACTACGAAGAGGCGAACCGTCGCAAGGGTAAGACCGGCGACAACATGCTGCAGCTGCTCGAGTCGCGTCTGGACAACGTCGTGTACCGCGCCGGTCTGGCGCGCACCCGTCGCCAGGCCCGCCAGCTGGTCTCGCACGGCCACTTCCTGGTGAACAACCGCAAGGTCGACGTCCCCAGCTTCCAGGTCTCCCAGTACGACATCATCGATGTCAAGGAGAAGTCGCTGCCGACGCTGCCGTTCCAGGTCGCCCGTGAGACCCAGGGCGATCGCCCGATCCCGGGCTGGCTGCAGGTCGTTCCGAACCGGCTGCGGATCCTGGTCCACCAGCTCCCGGAACGCGCGCAGATCGATGTGCCGCTGAACGAACAGCTCATCGTCGAGTACTACTCGAAGTAAGCCGTTCGTGCTGCTGGTGGATGAGCACCGTACCCGTCGTGCTCATCCACACCCCAGTTCGTGGGCGTCAAATAGCGGGCGCCCCTGAAGGAGGAGATCCTCATGCTGATTTCACAGCGACCCACACTGGCCGAAGAGGTACTGGCCGAGAACCGCTCGAAGTTCACCATCGAACCCCTCGAGCCGGGCTTCGGTTACACCCTCGGCAATTCGCTGCGCCGTACCCTGCTGTCCTCGATTCCGGGGGCCGCGGTGACCAGCATCCGCATCGACGGCGTGCTGCACGAGTTCACCACCGTCCCGGGTGTGAAGGAAGACGTCACCGACATCATCCTGAACCTCAAGGGCCTGGTCGTGTCGTCCGAAGAGGACGAGCCGGTCACCATGTACGTGCGCAAGCAGGGCCCGGGCACCGTCACCGCCGGTGACATCGTTCCCCCGGCCGGTGTGACCGTGCACAACCCGGACATGCACATCGCCACCCTGAACGACAAGGGCAAGCTGGAGATCGAGCTCGTCGTCGAGCGCGGTCGCGGTTACGTCCCGGCGGTGCAGAACAAGGCCTCGGGTGCGGAAATCGGCCGGATCCCGGTGGATTCGATCTACTCGCCGGTGCTGAAGGTGACCTACAAGGTCGAGGCCACCCGTGTCGAGCAGCGCACCGACTTCGACCGGCTCATCCTGGACGTCGAGACCAAGAACTCGATCTCCCCGCGGGATGCGCTGGCGTCGGCCGGTAAGACCCTGGTCGAGCTGTTCGGCCTGGCGCGCGAGCTGAACGTGGAGGCCGAGGGTATCGAGATCGGGCCGAGCCCGGCCGAGGCGGATCACATCGCCTCGTTCGCGCTGCCGATCGAGGACCTGGACCTCACCGTGCGTTCGTACAACTGCCTCAAGCGCGAGGGTGTACACACCGTCGGCGAGCTGGTTGCGCGGACCGAATCGGATCTGCTGGACATCCGCAACTTCGGCCAGAAGTCCATCGACGAGGTCAAGGTCAAGCTGCATTCGCTCGGCCTGTCGTTGAAGGACAGCCCGGCCTCCTTCGATCCGTCGAGCGTCGTCGGTTACGACGCCGCCACCGGAACCTGGAGTGACAGCGGCTCCTTCGGCGATGCAGACAACGGCGAGCAGGACTACGCCGAGACCGAACAGCTCTAGGCCTTCCGGGGTGGCAGCCCCGCTCGGCCTTTCCTAAGGAGAACAACCAATGCCCAAGCCCAAGAAGGGTGCTCGCTTCGGCGGGTCGGCGTCGCACCAGAAGGCGATCTTCGCCAATCTGGCCACGGCGCTCTTCGAGCACGGTCGGATCACGACCACCGAGGCCAAGGCCAAGGCGCTGCGCCCCTACGCCGAGAAGCTGGTCACCAAGGCCAAGGCCGGTACGCTGGCCGATCGCCGCGAGGTGCTCAAGGTCATCCGCAACAAGGATGTCCTGCACGAGCTCTTCGCGAACATCGGACCGTCGTTCGAGGGCCGCGAGGGTGGCTACACCCGCATCATCAAGACCGTTCCCCGCAAGGGTGACAACGCGCCGATGGCGATCATCGAGCTGGTCCGGGAGAAGACCGTGACCAACGAGGCCGATCGCGCTCGCCGGGTCGCCGCCCAGCAGGCCAAGACCGAGGACAAGGCCGACGAGGCCACCGAGGCGAAGGCCGACGAGGCTGCTGAGGCGAAGGCCGACGAGGCTGCTGAGGCGAAGGCCGACGAGGCTACCGAGGCGGAGTCCACCGAGGCTCCCGCCGAGGACAAGGCGGAATGAGTTGGTCCCCGCCACGTGCGGGGACCTCTCGATCTGCGTCGGGAATTCACGAGTGAGCCCGCCGTCCCCTCCGGGTCGGCGGGCTTCGCTCATGTTAACCAGGAAATGGCTGTGACCATGCAGGATCCGGCGGCAACCTCGGTTGCGGTTCGAGTACGGCTCGATATCGCCTACGACGGCACCGATTTCACCGGCTGGGCCCGCCAGCCCGGCCTGCGGACCGTGCAGGGTGTGCTCGAGGAGTCGCTGAGCAAGGTCCTGCGCGAACCGATTCAGCTGACGGTGGCCGGCCGGACCGACGCCGGTGTCCACGCCGAGGGGCAAGTCGCGCATTTCGACACGACCGCGCTGCCCGACTACGACAAGTTGCTGCACCGGCTGGCGCGCTTCCTGCCGAAGGATGTCCGCGTCACCGGGATCCGCTCGGCGCTACCGGAATTCGACGCCCGCTTCTCCGCGATCCGCCGCCACTACGCGTATCGGCTCACCACCGCGCCCTATGGGGCGCCGCCGCTGCTGGCCCGCAGCGTGGTCGCCTGCCGTCCCGGCGTCGATCTCGACGCCATGCGTGAGGCATCGCGAAAGCTGTTGGGACTGCACGATTTCGCCGCATTCTGCCGCCGGCGCGAAGGTGCGACGACGGTCCGCGAATTGCAGCGCTTCGATTGGGTGACGACACCGATCGGTGGTCCCGGCCAGGCTGGTTCCGACCGCGAAGCCGCCATGCTCACCGCCTATGTCAGCGCCGACGCCTTCTGCTGGTCCATGGTGCGCAGTCTGGTGGGCGCGGTGCTCGCGGTGGGGGAGGGGCGCCGCACTCCCGAGTGGGTGGAAAGCCTTCTCGCGGAACGGGAACGGTCGAGTTCGATCACCGTGGCCCCCGCCCACGGATTGAGTCTGATTGCCGTCGACTACCCCGCGGATGCCGACCTCGCCGCCCGCAATGCCGAAACCCGGGAGATGCGCACGATCCCCGAGTCGGACGGCTGCTGCGGTAGCTGACAGCGCGACCTGTCCCCGAGACGGCCGACGGCCCCGCGGCGTCCACGGGGCCGTACGAGTCGCTATTCGAGGGTTGTGCGTGTCTCACCTCCTTCGCGCTGCGACGAACCTCGATTCCGCCCGCGCGTCCGGCCACCTTGTACCGGTGAGTGGTGTTGTGCGGCTTGCGCACTCAGCTGTTCGCCGATGGCGCGGGCGCATCCCGGTCGCGGCGGGTCAGCTCTCGGATCGGCCGGCCTCGATGGTCTTCGGGCCACGGCCCATGCCGCCGATCTCGATGCGCCGCGGCTTGGCCTTCTCGGCGATCGGCAGGGTCACCGACAGCACGCCGTCGTTGTAGGTGGCACTGATGTTGTCGGTATCGATGCCTTCGCCGAGCGACAGCTGGCGCATGTACGTTCCCGCGAATCGTTCCGACGCGATCCATTGCACGTGCTCGTCACCGGGCAGGCTCCGCTGCGCCTTCAGCGTCAGGGTGCCGTTGTCCACGCTCACGTCGACCGAACCGGGATCGACACCCGGGAGATCGGCATTGAGGACGTAGTGGTCACCGGCCTTGAACAGGTCCATCGGCATGAAACGCGGCGCGCGTGTGGTTCCGGCGGCATCCCCCAGGAGCTGCCGGGCAACGGTGTCGATGTCGTGGAACGGGTCGAACCTCAGCACAGGAATCACCTCCATATCCAGTGGTGACGCCCGCCTCGGCGGCGAGCGCCGGAAGCTGTCCGATGCCAAATTTAGCACTCTCGTCGTGTGAGTGCCAGATTGTGCGACGGGAATTTTTCCGGCGCCGGGTGGAATAGTCGCCCGCGCAACGGAGTTCGCAACGACTATGACAGAGGGTGCGCGAACCACGAATATCGGCAAATTCGGCGTCTGGCGGTACTACGCCGGCTTCGAACCGGGGCAGGCTCGTGAGCTGGAGGGTCTCGGGTACAGCACGTTGTGGCTGGGCGGCTCGCCCCCGGCGGAGCTACCGGCCGTGGAGGCGTTGCTCGAGGAGACCGAGACGCTGACGGTCGGCACCAGCATCGTCAATATCTGGTCCGCGCCCGCCGAACAGGTGGCCGAATCGTTCCACCGCATCGACCGGCGCTTCCCGGGCCGCTTCATCCTCGGCTTCGGCGCCGGGCATCCCGAGCAGGATTCCGATTTCCGCAAGCCCTACGACGCGCTCGTCGACTATGTCGATGTGCTCGACGCCAACGGCGTCCCGAAGCAGCAGCTCGCGCTCGCGGCGCTCGGGCCGCGGGTGCTGAAGCTGGCCGCCGACCGCACCGCGGGAGCGCTGCCGTACCTCGTGACCGCCGAACACACCCGGCAGGCCCGCGAAATTCTGGGTCCGGACGCGCTGCTCGTGCCCGAACACAAGATCTCGTTCAGCACCGACCCGGTCCAGGCGCGCCTGACCGCTCGCCCGCGCACGGAGTTCTACCTGAACCTGCGTAATTACGTGGCGAATCTGCGCCGGCTCGGCTTCGGCGACGAGGACCTGACGCCGCCCGGCAGCGACCGGCTGATCGACGCGCTGGCACTGCACGGCTCGGCCGAGCAGATCGCCGACGCGCTGGTCGAGCATTTGAAGGCCGGCGCCGATCAGGTGGCCATCCAGGTCACCGACGAGGATCACATCGGGGTGCTGCGCGCGCTGGCCCCGGCGCTCGCCGCGCGCGTCTGATCGTCTCCCTCGCGACCGCCGCGGCCATGGTCAGCGGCGGTCGTGGGGGATCCCGCCGATGCTCAGGAGCGGACCAACCGCGCGATGGCGTCGGTGGCCTCCTTGATCTTCGCCTCGGCCTCGGGGCCGCCCTGGACAGCCGCGTCGACCACGCAGTGACTGATGTGGTCCTCCAGCAGGCCCATGGCCACCGCCTGCAGCGCTTTGGTCATGGCCGAAACCTGCGTCAGGATGTCGATGCAGTACTTCTCCTCTTCGACCATGCGCTGCAGGCCACGCGCCTGCCCCTCGATCCGGCGCAGCCGCTTGAGGTAGTCGTCCTTGGCGGTGATGTAGCCGTGGGTGGCGTGGTCGTGCCCGGGCTGCGCGGCCGCCTCGGCCGTTCGAACCGTGTTGATCTGATCCTCGCTCACCGACTGTTCCTCGCTCCCGCCCTGGTAGTTCATACCCCCCTAGGGTACATTATCGGAGGGGTACTGTCAGGGTAGCCGGTGCTGGGTGAGGCGGCGGGGGCCGCCGCCGCGGCGTACGCGAGAATTGCGGTTATGAGTTCGGATCCCCGCCCCGCGCTGGCCATCATCGGCGGTAGCGGCTTCTACGATTTCTTCGGCGACGACGCGACCACACTCGAGATAGAGACACCCTATGGTGTGCCGAGCGCGCCGATCACGGTCGGAGAGGTCGAGGGCCGCCAGGTCGCCTTCCTGCCGCGGCACGGGCGCAAGCACGAATATTCCCCGCACACGGTGCCGTATCAGGCCAATATGTGGGCGCTGCGGTCGATCGGCGTGCGGCGGATCTTCGCGCCGTGTGCGGTCGGCAGCCTGCGGGCGGACTGGGGGCCGGGCACTGTGGCCGTTCCCGACCAACTGGTGGACCGGACCTCCGGCCGCGCGCAGACCTACTTCGACAACGGCGGTATCCACGTCTCCTTCGCCGATCCGTACTGCGACGACCTGCGCTCGGTCGCGACGCGGGCGGCGGTGCCCGAACTGCCGATGCGGTCGGCCGCCACCATGGTCGTGGTGCAGGGCCCGCGCTTCTCCACCCGGGCCGAGAGCCGCTGGTTCGCCGGACAGGGGTGGGAACTGGTGAACATGACCGGATACCCGGAAGCCGTGCTCGCTCGCGAACTCGAAATGTGTTATGCCGCTATCGCTTTGGTGACCGACCTCGATGCGGGCCTGGAGGCCGGGGAGGGCGTCAGCGCGGCCGCCGTCTTCGCCGAATTCGAGCGCAACCTGGTGCCGTTCAAGACCTTGGTGCGCCGCGCGGTCGCCGGTGTCGAGGGTACCGAGACCTGCGATCACTGCACGGTGCATGCCGGGGTGGCGCTGCCGTTCGAACTGCCCTGACGGATCGACCGGCGCACCGCGTCGAACGCTACCGGGTACCTGCCTCGCGCAGATCGATCCGGGCGAGCGCGAAATGCGGCGTGCCGGTTCCGTCCGGACCGTGGGGCAGCGGTGAGACCTCCACGTCCACGGTGATCCACCCCCCGGCCGTATCCGCCAGCCGCAGATTCGGCAGCGTCCACGACGGCGCGCCGGCCCGGATCGCCGTGCGCGCGGCGGTAATTCGCTCCCGGTCGCCGGGATGTGGCAGCGTGCGTTCGTCGGTGTCGCCGGACCAGTCGAGCCCCGGCACCGGCGGGCTGATCCACCGGATCACCCGGACCCGCTCGGTGTCGACCACCGCCAGATACATTCCCGGATTGCGGCCGACCAGTGTCTCGACCGTCACCGCCTCGAACGACTTGGGCTGGGGCGGAACGCTTTCGGTGACATCGGCCAGAATGCCGCGCCACAGGTAGGGATCGGATGCGGAGTTGCGCGTCGCCATCATCAACGTGCGCAGCCCGTCCGGCGTGCGCACGCAGATGTCGCCGCACCAGCGTGATCCGGGCGCGGCGCGTGCCACGATCGCGGCCAGGTCCAGGGCATCGTCGAAACGCTCGACGTGTTCGAAGGATTCGGCCCCGATCCAGACGCTGCGCTTGCGATCGAATGCCGGGCCCAGACCCGCGGACCGCACTTCCGTGCGCCGGGTGTGGGCGTCGAGCAGATGGGTGGCGACCGGCGGCGGCGCGGGTGGGTCGCCCGGACCCACCCACATCTGCACCGCGTGTACCCGCTCGTCGGGCCCGGTCAGCGCGATCGCGCGGGCGCGGTATCCGGACCAGGCGTGACGGGATTTCGGCAGCTGCCGCTCGACGGTCCCACCGCTCGCGGCGGCGGCGGTGAGGATCGGCATCAACCGGGAGGGCACGGTGCGGGCCAACGACTTCCAGCGCCGCGGTGCGGTGTCGACGGCGAGCACCGACCAGGTGGGCGGAACGTCCAGTGTTTCGATCAGCAACCAATGTCCGAGAATCACGAATTTCGCCCCCTTCTGATCGATCCGCGGTGCCCGGTCGGTCGCAGCCGTCCGATATGGCGCTCGAAGATTTTTCGCCCGGGCCACAGGGTATCGGTGCGGCGGGCACGCTCGGCGAGCAGGCCGTCGGTGTGGCGAGAGGGCGCCGACTAGGCTGACGCCATGGACGATCCGCTGCGGTTGGAGGTCATCGTCGCCAGTGTGCGGCCCGAGCGGTTCGCGCCCGTGGTGGCGGACTGGTTCCTCCGCACGGCCCGCGCGGATGCCGGCCTCGACGTCGGCGTCATCGATCTGGCACACACTCCGCTGCCCACCGACCTGACGACGACGCCGCAGGTGGAGGCGTTCCGGGAGCGGATCGGCGCCGCGGACGGATTCATCGCGGTGACCTCCGAGTACAACCACGGCTATCCCGCCTCGCTGAAGACGGCGCTCGACAGCGCCAAACGCGAGTGGCGGGCCAAGCCCATCGGCTTCGTCGGTTACGGCGGACTGTCGGGCGGCCTGCGAGCGATCGAGCAATTGCGCCAGGTCGTCGCGGAGATCCACATGGTCTCGCTGCGCGAGAGCGTGAGTTTTCACGAGGCCAAACGCAAATTCGACGCGGACGGCAACACCGCCGACGGCGCCGCGGTCGACGCCGCGCAGCGGCTTCTGCGGCAATGGGCGTGGTGGGCACGTCATCTGCGCACGGCGCGCAGAACCGACCCGTATCCGGGGTGAGCCGGTTCAGGCGTGCCGTCGGTCTGTGTGCCGGTCGAGGAGTCCGCGAAACTAGTTGTGCGACTGCGCCATTCGCTGTCGGGGATCCTGCTGCGGCATCGGGCGGCGGCCCCGCGGACTGCCGATGTAGGTCGTTTCCCGGGGAATCGAGACCAGCGTCAGATCGACCTGGGTGGTTCCGGTCCGCATCACCACATGGTTGCCGATCGCGCCCGGCTGGTGGATGGACAGATCCGGGTTGGTGGCCGGCCAGCCCATCGGATCACCGGTGACGTAGATCGTGGTCACGCCGGCGTGCGGTGCGGGCGCGAGCACACCGTCGACCACGGCCGCGGTGAATCCGGCGTCGCTCTGATGGGTTTCCACCGCGATGGTGAGCCGCTCGGGATTGCCGATCGTGGTGACCAGCTGCTCCCACGCGTGCGGGCGATCGGTACGGATGAGGATGCGCTCGCCGACGGCCAGCGCCCGGAACACCAGCTGCTGCGCCAGATACAGCTCGCCCGCCACGTAGACGGTCGAAATGCCCTGTCCGACAAGGCGAACGGCGACGCCGTTACCGTCCTCGTCGGAGCCGATCAGCTGACCGCAGCCCGACGAGGGCAGATGCAGGACGCCGACGACGTCGATCGGGTACTGGCTCATCGGGACGGTGTCGTCCACGCCCGGGATGGCGATCGGCAGGTGGGCGAGCAGGCTCTGGCGATGCCGGCCGCTCAGCGACACCATGCCCTTGCGCTTGGTCTTCTCCGGCAGCTCCCGGGCGGTCAATCGCCAGGCCGCGCCGATGTTCACCGTCTCGGGCGAACTTCCCGGCCGCAGCCGGACCGCGACCGTGGTGCCCCGCGACGGCGCGACCCACAGCTGTGCCAGCAGATCCGAGCCCAGCTGCTTGGGATCGACTGCCGCGCCGATGTTCACGCTGTTGCCCAGTTCCGCGTAGCGCCAGCGGTGGGTCAGCGCCCGCGGGTCGACCCCGGCGCTGATCTGCCACACGGCCTTGCGAATCTCGGGCGCGGTGAGCACGCGGGACGCGCAGTCGGCGTCCTCGAGCGCGCGCACGATGCGCTGGGTCGCGATGGTGACCGCCCGGCCCGCGCCCTCCGTACCGCCGCCGCGCCGCGCCGCGGCCTCCGGACAGGCCAGTGCGTCGAAACTGATTGCGAGCCAGACGGTTCGGTGCGCCGTCGCGGGCAGCGGGCCGAGCAGCGATTCGTAGATCGGCCCCGCGGGCGTGCCGGAGCGGCTGCGGTGGCCGTGGCTGATGATGTCGATACCGGACAGCAGGATGTCGTGCTGGCTCAGGCACTGTGCCAGCTCGGGCAGCGGAAGCAGATGCGAGGCGTGCACGGTGTTGCGGTCGATCCGGGTCAGACCGCCCTTGGGTGGTAGCACCTCGACGACGGCGACCACGCGGCTGCCTTCCCAGTACAGACCGAGCGAACGACCGTCCGGGCCACGGAAATCGACGGTATCGCCGAGGTCGTAGTCCTGGCGGGTGACGTACCGCCACACCGTGGCGATCCACGAGGCGATGGTGCGCTTGCCGATCGGGACGAGCAGCACCAGTCCGGCCACGACCGCCGCGCCCAGTGCGTACCAGCCGGGTACGCCGACCGCGAGCACGACGAGCCCGACGACCAGCCCCAGTACCTGTGCGGCCAGCAGATTCGGCAGCGAGATCCGTCCGAGGAGCGGGCGGCTGTTGGTGCCGCTGGATTCGGCCATCGTCGTCCCCCAAGTACCCGGTGTCGGCCGATTCTTCGATGGCCGAGCTGAACTTCAGTCCTGCTGAACTGTACTGTGTTGGGCGAACGCGAGCACTGTTCGGGGGAGGACTCATGCCTTCAAAGCCCACTACGCGCTGGCAGGTGAGCGGCTATCGCTTCCTGGTCAGGCGAATGGAGCACGCCCTGGTACGCCGGGACGTGCGGATGCTGCACGATCCGATGCGCTCGCAGTCGCGCGCCTATGCCGCCGGACTGGTATTGGGTGTCGTCGCGCTGGCCGGCTGCGGTGTGCTCGCGTTGCTGCGGCCGCAGGGGTCGATCGGCGACAACAAGATCCTGCTGGGCAAGGATTCCGGCGCGGTCTACGCCGTCATCGACGGTGTCGTGCATCCGTCGTTGAATCTGGCGTCGGCGCGGCTCGCGGTCGGCGAACCGGCAAAAGCGGTGTCCATCAAGGAATCCGAGCTGGCGAAGAAGCCGCGCGGGGCGCTGATCGGCATTCCGGGTGCGCCGTCCTCGCTGAACTTCGACAGCAGCGGCAAAGGCCGCGCCTGGTCGATCTGCGACGAGCTGAAGAACGACGGCAGCCGTGACCTGACCACGACGGTGCTCGCCGGGGATCCGTCGCTGGGTTCCAAGGCCGCCGAGCTGGATTCGGGTAAGGCACTGCTGGTGCAGGGGCGCGACGCCGCCTATCTGATCTACGACAATCAGCGCGCGCGGGTCGATATGAACGATCCGAAAGTTACCGAGGCCCTGGGCATTCGGGGAATGACGCCGCGGCCGATCAGCGCCGGGCTGCTCAACGCGGTGCCCGAGGTGCTGCCGATCGTGCCGCCGAAGATCACCGATCCGGGCGGTACGCCGGGCTACCCGTTGAACAACCACCGAATCGGCGATGTGGTGCATGTGGAGACCAAGGATCAGTCCTATGTGGTCCTGCGCGACGGACTGCAGGCCATTTCGCCGCTGACCGCCGACATCATCCGCAACTCGAATCCGACCGCTTCGGATCATCCGGAGATCAGCCAGTTCGACAGCACTCAGGCGCCGGTGTCGAACGAGCTTCCGGTGCAGCAGTATCCGGCGCGGCCGCCCACCGTCGTGGACCCCAAGGACCAGCCGATCGAATGCATGTCGTGGAAGCCGCTGTCCGGTGCCGCCGACAAGGCCGACGGCAGTAAGCGCGCGGAATTGGCTGTGCTGACCGGACATTCGCTGCCGATCCCGGACGGTGCGCAGACTACGCCGCTGGCCCAGGCCGACGGTTCGGGTCCGAACGTGGATGCCTTCTACTCCACGCCCGGCTCCGGATTCTTCGTCCAGACCACCGGTATCGAGGCCGACAGCCAGCGCCGCGACAGCATGTTCTACATCGCCGACACCGGGGTGCGCTACGGCATCAAGGACGCCGCCGCGCAGAAGGCGCTGGGGATGGACGCCGACAAGGCCAAGCCCGAACTCGCGCCGTATCAGATCGTCGGCCTGCTCGCCGCCGGTCCGACGCTCGGCCGTCAGGAGGCGATGGTGGCCCATGACGGCGTGGCGCCGGACCCGAATCCGGCCAAGCAGCTGGTGCGTTCCAAGCAGGACCAATCCGCGCAGCAACCGCAGAACTAGCCGGACCCGGCTATTGCCGGGCGGGCGTCTCGGGTAGCGCGCTCTCGTTCGTGCCGAAGCGAATCCCCTTGGCCTCCTTGCCGATCAGCGTCAGGAAGGCCACCGCGATCAACACCGGGACGATGGTGACGGCCAGCGCGAACGGATATCCGTGGCTTTCGGCCACCCGCTCCTGGATCGGCAGATTGAGTGAGGCGAGCAGATTGCCGAGCTGGTAGGTCACGCCCGGGTAGAAGCCGCGGATAGCGTCGGGCGACAGTTCGGTCAGATGTGCCGGGATGACGCCCCAGGCGCCCTGTACGACCAGTTGCATCAGGAACGATCCCAGGCACAGCATGGCCGCGGTCGTCGAATAGGCGAACAACGGCACGATCGGCAGTCCGAGCAGTGCGCAGAAAATGATGGTGTAGCGGCGGCCGTACTTCTGCGAGAGGCTGCCGAACACCAGACCACCGATGATGGCGCCGATGTTGTACACCACCGCAATCCATTTCGCGGTCGCCGAGGACAATCCCGCGCCGCCGTTGTCGATCGCGGACAGGAAGGTCGGGTAGATGTCCTGGGTGCCGTGGCTCATCCAGTTGAACGCGGTCATCAGGAGGACGAGATAGGCGAAGCGGCGGATCACGACCGGATTCATCGCCACGTCACGCAACGAGGTCTGGGTGAGCCGCATACGTTCCCGGCTGTTCTCCCACGCCTCCGATTCACCCACCCGGGTCCGGATCACGAGGATGATCAGGGCCGGAATCACCGAGAGCGCGAACAGCCACCGCCAGGACAGGCCGAGCCAGTTCATCACCAGCAGCGAGGCCAGTGACGCGAGCAGATAGCCGAACGAGTAGCCCTCCTGCAGGAGTCCGGAGAAGAAACCACGCCGCTCGGCGGGGATCTTCTCCATCGCCAGCGCCGCGCCGAGTCCCCATTCGCCACCCATGCCGATGCCGTAGAGCAGCCGAAGTATCAGCAGCACAGTGAAATTCGGTGCGAACGCGCACAGGAACCCGATCACCGAATAGAACGCGACGTCGACGATCAGCGGAAGGCGCCGCCCCACCCGGTCGGCCCAGAGGCCGAACAACAGCGCGCCCACCGGCCGCATGATCAGCGTCGCCGTGGTGATGAACGCGACGTCGGATTTCGGCATATCGAAGGACGCGGCGATATCGGCATAGACGAAGACGACCAGGAAGAAGTCGAAGGCGTCCATCGTCCAGCCCAATTGGGCCGCGATGAACGAATTGCGCTGATCGGGAGTGAGACGTTGCCTGCCGGCGACTGTCATGGCTGTTCCTGCCCCTCGTGCGACGACCCGCGACGGCCGTACCGCTGGACCGCCGCTGTCAGAAATACTGAGTCATCGCCGCGCCGCTCGTGTCGATCTCGGACGGATTCACCCCGCCGACCAGGGCATATCGCCTATAACGGACGAATTGACGGCGCGCCCGGCGATGAATACGGCGGCCGCGCCTCGTCGCAACACCATGGACACCATGCAGACGACCAACCTCGCCGAACTGTACGATCTCGATCCGCTGGACTGGTCCGCCGTCGTGGCCGGTCTGAACGCCGGATTCCCGCAGGCGCCCGGGACGGGTGGCCCCGATCGGCACACCTGCTGGCTGGCCACGATCGATCCGGACGGCAGCCCACATGTCACCGCGGTGGGCGCACTGTGGGTGGACGGTGCCTTCTGGTTCGAAACCGGACCGCGAACACGCAAGGCCCGCAACATCTCTCGTGATCCGCGCTGCACGCTCAGCGTCGCACTGGACACGTTCGACCTCAGCGTGAACGGCACGGCCGAACGCGTCACCGACCCGGCGACGGTAGCGCAGCGGGCCGCCGACTGGGCCGCCGAGGGATGGCCGTGCCGCGTCGACGATTCCGGCGCGGCCCTGACCGCCGACTTCAGCGCGCCGTCGGCCGGCCCGCCGCCCTGGTACGTCTACCGCATCGCGGCGCACGCGGCGACGGCGCTGTCGACGGTCGAGCCGGGCGGGGCGACCCGCTGGCGGTTCGGCGAGCCGCGGTGAACTCACTCGCCGCGGTCGCCGAAGCGGCGGCGCAGCGGGAACGAGGCGAGATATCCGAGCACGGCGAGCACGCCGATGACACCGGTTCCGATCAGCGCCACATTGCGGGAGGTGTGATCGGGGGCCGGGGGCGTGGTCGGCACCGGAAGTTGCCAGCTCTTGGCGGCACTGGGCCGCTTGGGCGGCAACGAGTTCGGAACCTGCGCGGTCAGCGCGGCCACCGGGTCGACCGCGCCGTATCCGACATACGGATTCCATCCCTCGGCGGGTGCGTGGGCGGTGGCCTCGATGCGCTTGATGACGTCGAGCGCGCTGAGCTCCGGGAATCGGGCACGGACGAGGGCCGCCACGCCCGCGACATACGGTGCGGCGAAACTGGTTCCGGAGATGGGCTCGGCCTTGCCCTGCTGATCCACCTTCGCGACGGCCGTCCCCTTGCTGCGCGGATCGTCCCAGTGCGGGTCGAGCGAGGTCAGATTCTCGCCGGGCGCCGCGACGCCGACCCACGGGCCGGGCACGGTGAACTTCGAGGGCTGGCCGTTGTCGTCGATCGAGCCGACCGACAGCACGTAGTCGTCCCACCGCGCGGGCGAGACGTTCATATCGACCTTGGTCCACGGATCGGCGCTCGGATCCAGCGGATCGATGACCGGGTTGGTCCCCTTGCATTTGTCGTTGTTGCCCGCGGCCGTGACGACCACGACGTTCTTCTCGACGGCGGCGTAATGCACCGCGGCGCCGAGGTCGTCGTCGGGAATCGCCCCGGCCTGACAGGCCACCTCGGACATGTTGATGACCGTCGCGCCCATATCGGCCGCCCGGCGCACCGCCTGCGCCAGGGTGTGGGTGGTCCCGTAGCCCTCGGGCATGGCGTCGGGCCCCTTGTCGCGGCCCGCGCCCTTCTTCTGGAAGTAGCTCGAGGTCTGCCGGATGCTCAGAATCTGCGCCTGCGGCGCCACACCCGAAAAGCCTTGTGCCGGAAGACGAGTCGCGGCGATGATGCCGGCCACGAAGGTCCCGTGCGCGTCGCAGTCGTCGGTGCCGTCGCCGGCGGAGACGTAGTCGCCGCCCGGGATGATGCCGGGCAGCCGGGGATGGCGCATCACACCGGTGTCGATCACCGCCACCAATTGCCCTGCGCCACTGGCGAACTGCCATGCCTTGTCCAGTTCCAGACTGCGCTGCGCGGTCGGCACGGTCGGACCGTCCCCGCCGGTGCTGGTGCTGGCGCAGGGTGAATTCGCCGGCTGCTCCGTGGCATCCGGTGGGGCCGGATTACCGCCGGACGGCAGCGCGCCCGGGTTCACCACCGGTTTGTCCGCGATCGCGGCGCCCGCACCCGTCGTGGCGCTCAGACCCAGCATCGCGACGACGGCAGCGACTCGAATTACTCTGCGCCCGAACATTTTCGGATTCATGCGCGGCTCAGAGCGATCGAACGAGCGTGTACAGCTCGGCTACCCAGAACACCAGCGGCAGGACGGCGGCCACGAAGCCGTATTCCAGCAGCTCCACGGCGCGGCGCATCGGCGGCGTCGCCGACTGGTTCGGCACGATCGTGCCCAGGATCAGCGCGGCGATGAGCATCACCATGGCGGCGCCGAACACCGCGAGCGGCTGTTCCACCACGAAGGCCGCGCCGATGGTCATGATCAGCAGGATGGCCGCACCGCCAGCGAGCAGCACCACCGCCAGTTCGGCGCTGACGTAGGTGCGGCTGCGGAACATCAGCACCACCGCGCAGACCAGCGCCAGTGCGATACCGGGCCAATAGGGGCCGTCCGCGGACGGATCGGTCGAGGCGAGCGCGCCGATCACGGTCACCAGGGTGGTCGCGCCGACCAGGCCGGCCAGATACATCCGGGCGCGTTCGGATTTCGTGCGCAGCACATCCATGGTGGGCAGTGCGCGGTGGTCGTCGGGATCGTCCTCGGTGGGATCGATCGGAGTGCCGGGCGAAGGTACCGGCGGCAGTGGCAATTTCGCGAGCAGCATCGACACACGCGGCGCCAGCGACAGCGCGCCGAGCGCGAGCGCGGCGGCGACCGCGCCGATGGCCTTGACCGGCTGCGAGGTCAGCAGGCCGACCAACGCCGCCGGGATGGCGAACACGGAAAGTGTTGCGGCGCCGATGAACAGAGCCAGACCGACGCCGCTGACGCGCCAGGCCAGCAGTGCCGTCGCGCCGACGAGGACCGAGCCGAGCAGCAGATTCGCCCAGCCGTAGTGGTCGGGCACGATCAGCATGCCCGCGGCGAACGCACTCGGTAGCGCGCAGCCGCCGAGCACCAGCGCGGAAGCGGTGTCGCCGTACATGCGGCTCATCACCGTGCCGGCCACCACCAGCAGGATCGTCAGCACCGCGGCGATGGAACCGGTGATCCAGCCCGCCATCGCATCCGGCGCCGCCAGCAGGCCCGTGCATCCGGCGAGCATGGTCAGGATCGCGATGATCGAACCGGTGATTCGCGCGACCCGCGGTGACCAGCTGCGGAAGTGGTCGGCATCGGCGATCGCGACGTTGTACATGATGTCGTCGAACAGCGGACTGGGCGCGACGTGGTCGGCGCTTTCCAGCATGAGCAGTTCGCCGTCGCGCACACCCTGCTCGCCCAGGCTGAGCGAATTGGAGAACGGCGGCTGCCCGATGCGCGCGAGCACCCATTCGGCGGGCTGGAATTGTTCGCCGCTGTTGTCGAAGTCGTTGGTGCGACTGTGTTGCGCCACCATGTCGACCACGCTCGGAATGACCAGGGCGACCGGAACGTCGACCGGAATCGCCATATCGACCTGCGTGTGCTTGGCCAGAATGGTCACCCGCGCAAGATCGGGCGCCCGGACGATTCCGCGGCTCGAATCCTCTTCGATATGGTCCAGTCGCGCGTGCGTCACGCTTCCCCCAACTCCGTCTCTACCTGGTGTTTCAGCATGCGCTCCGGTTTGCGGTCGCGCGGCCGATCCGTGCAGAATGCTGGTCGAACTGTACGACATGTCGGCCGCTGCCTCTACACTGAGTCCGCAGTACAGCCGCCGAAGGGGGATCTTCCGTCGATGAGCACTGTCAGGTTCCAGCGTCGTGCGCGCCGGGAGGTTCCGAGGTCACCGGGCGGCGAAGTGACACTGCAACCGCCGCCGGAGATTCCACGCGCGATACCTGGCAGTCTGATGGGCAAACTGATGCCCGTCGTCATGGTCGTCGGCATGGTCGGAATGATGGCCATCATGTTCACCCGCGGTGGAGGTATCGCCTCCAACCCGATGAGCATGATGTTCCCGATGATGATGGTCTTCTCCATGGTCGGCATGTTCGCCGGTCAGGGCGGTAAGGGGCAGAAGGCCGCCGAGGCCAACGAGGACCGCAAGGACTATCTGCGCTACCTGGACCAGGTCCGCAAGGATGTCGACGAGACCGCCTCCCAGCAGCGCGCGGCGGTCGAATGGAGCCATCCCGAACCGGGTTTGGTGTGGATGCTGGCCGGCACCAGCCGCATGTGGGAACGTCGTCCGGGGGACAAGGACTTCTGCCACGCGCGCATCGGCCTGGGCGGTCAGCGCCTGGCCACCCGCCTGGTCTCGCCGGAAACCGGCCCCGTCGAGGAACTCGAGCCGATCGCGGCCGTATCGCTGCGTCGTTTCGTGCGTACACATTCCACGGTTCCCGATTTGCCCACCGCCATCGCGGTCAAGGGTTTCGCCACCATCCAGCTCAACGGCGACCGCGCTCAGGCGCGCGATATGACCCGCGCGATGTTGTTGCAGCTGTGCATGTTTCAGGCGCCGGACCAGGTTCTGGTCGCCGTGGTCTGCGGTCCCGACACCGCCGCCGAATGGGAGTGGACCAAATGGCTCCCGCACACACAGCATCCGGATTCCCAGGACGGCGTGGGCACCGAGCGCATGGTCTACGGTTCCGTCCGCGAACTCGCGGACGGCCTGAACCCGTTGCTGCACAACCGGGTTCGCTATTCGCGCAACCAGCCGGCCAATCAGAATCTGGTCCACATCGTCATCATCGTCGACGGCGGTCTGCTCGAGGCCGAAGAGGATTCGCTGCGGGAATCCGGCTACGAGGGCGTCACCATCATCGATCTGTGCAGTTACGCTCCGCGCCTGGCGGTTTCGCGCGGCATCCAGATGGTCGTGGAGAACGGTGAATGCGTCGGCCGCGGCGCCACCGGCAATATGGAACGCTTCGCCCTCATCGACCGCATCAGCGCACGGCAGGCCGAACAGGTCGCGCGCCGCCTCGCCCCCTTCCGGGTGGCGGCGGTCCAGCGCGGCGGCGACACCGTGGTCGAGGAGAACGCCGAGGTCATCGACACCTGGGCCAAGCTGGTGGGCCTGGGTGATATCGGAACCTTCAATCCGGAAAACGGATGGAAGCCGCGTTACAGCCGCGACCGGTTGCGGGTGCCGTTCGGTGTAGGCGCCGACGGTTTGCCGGTTTACCTGGATATCAAGGAAGCGGCCGAGGGCGGAATGGGACCGCACGGCCTGTGTATCGGTGCCACCGGTTCGGGTAAGTCGGAATTCCTTCGGACTCTGGTGTTGTCGATGCTGGCAACGCATTCGCCGGACCAACTGAATCTGGTGCTTGTCGACTTCAAAGGTGGTGCGACCTTTCTGGGCTTGGAGGGTGTTCCGCATGTGGCGGCCATCATCACCAACCTGGAGGAGGAAGCCGACCTCGTCGACCGCATGAAGGATGCGCTGCGGGGCGAGATGAATCGCCGCCAGGAAGTGCTCCGTGACAAGGGCAATTTCGCGAATGTCCTCGAATACGAGAAGGCTCGCGCTGCCGGAGCAGACCTCGACCCGATGCCGGCGTTGTTCGTCGTGCTCGACGAGTTTTCGGAACTGCTCAGTCAGCACCCCGATTTCGCCGAACTGTTCGTGATGATCGGTCGTCTGGGCCGATCGCTCCACGTGCATCTACTGCTGGCCTCGCAGCGATTAGAGGAAGGCAAACTCAAGGGACTGGAGGCACATCTGTCCTATCGCATCGGTTTGAAGACGTTCTCGGCCAACGAATCTCGCCAGGTTCTGGGCGTTCCCGATGCCTACAACCTTCCGAACAGTCCCGGTGGCGGATATCTGAAGTCCGATTCCGGTGAGATTCAGCGGTTTCAGGCTTCTTACGTCTCCGGCCCCTACGTGGGTGGCGGATCGCAGCGCGAGGTGACCCAGGCGGGAATCGTCGGCGGCGAGATCGACATCGCTGCACGGCCTTTCATCGCTGGGCAGGTGCCGTTCAGAGCCAGCGATCGGCTCCCACTGCCTCCTGAGCCCAGCATGATCGAGGAAGTCCAGCCGGACGAAAGCGCCGAAAAGATCTCCAACCTGGCCATGCTGGTGTCGCGCATTCAGGGACACGGTCGCGCCGCTCACGAAATCTGGCTGCCACCGTTGGACGAGGCGCCGACACTCGACCAGCTCATTCCGCGTTCGATCCTCACCGGTGAGTACAGTCCCGTCGCGAGTTTGCGCACCGCCATAGGAACAGTGGACCGCCCGTTCGATCAGCGCCGCGACCCCATGGTGATCGACCTGTCCGGGGCCCAAGGCAATGTTGCCATCGTCGGTGGCCCCCAATCCGGTAAATCGACCGCACTCCGTTCCTTGATCATGGGTATGGCGTTGACCCATACCGCAGAACAGGTGCAGTTCTACTGCCTCGATTTCGGTGGTGGCACGCTGGCGGGGCTCGAAGGCCTTCCACACGTCGGTTCGGTGGCGGGGCGCCTGGATGTGGATAAAGTCCGCCGCACCATCTCCGAGATGACCACGATCGTCCGCCAGCGGGAAATGCGTTTCCGCCAACTGGGCATCGAATCGATGGCCGACTTCCGCAGGCTGCGCGGTACCGACCCGTCGAGCAGTCCCGCGGCCGCCGGCGCACACGAGGACCTGTTCGGAGATGTCTTCCTGGTGGTCGACGGTTTCGGATCCATCCGTCAGGATTTCGATGCCCTCGAACAGCCCATCATGAACCTGGCCACGCAGGGTCTCTCGTACGGTGTGCACGTCGTGATCGCGCTGAACCGCTGGGCCGAGGCGCGCCCCGCCCTCAAGGACCAGATCGGCACCCGCATCGAACTTCGCCTGGGTGATCCGATGGATTCCGATCTCGGCCGTCGCGTCGCCGCCTTGGTTCCACAGGGCCGGCCGGGGCGCGGTATGACTCCGGACGCAAAGCACATGCTGACGGCTTTGCCTCGTGTGGACGGGGATTCGAATCCGGAGAATCTCGGTACGGGCGTGGCGGGTTCCGTTGCAGCAATCGCGCGAATGACGCCTGGTCGACCGGCGCGGCAGGTTCGCATGCTGCCTGAATTGCTGACGCGCGAGGACATTCTTCGCAGTCTCGGCAACTGGCCCGCAGGTGTGGACACTCGGCACCCGAACCTGCAGATCCCGATCGGCTTGAACGAATCCGAGCTTGCGCCGGTCCTGCTGAACATGTCCGAGCAGCCGCATTTCTTGATCTTCGGTGACAGCGAATGCGGTAAAACGAACTTGTTGCGCAGCGTGATCAGGGGGATCCTCGAATCGAACACACCTACACAGGCCAAGCTGATCCTGGGCGACTATCGCCGAACCCTGCTGGGTGTGATCGAGACCGATCATCTGGCCGGCTACGCGCCCTCCTCGGAGATACTCGAAAAGATGATGGCCGAGCTGGCGGGCCTGCTTCGTAAGCGGATGCCGGGGCCGGACGTGACTCAGCAACAGCTGCGTGATCGTTCGTGGTGGACCGGGCCTGAGGTCTACGTCGTTGTCGACGACTACGACCTGGTATCCACGTCGAGTGGAAACCCGCTCGGGATTTTGGCCGAATTCCTCGCGCACGCAAAGGACATCGGCTTCCATCTGATCATCGCCCGGAGATCGGGTGGAGCCTCCCGAGCACTGTACGAGCCGCTGGTCTCGAGGATGAAGGATGTGGGCACGACCGCTCTCATCATGAGCGGCAACCGTGAGGAGGGCGTCCTGCTGGCCGGCATCCGGCCGAGCGAAATGCCGCCGGGCCGCGGCACGTTGGCGACGCGCGCGGGGTCCAGTCTCATCCAAACGGCCTGGAGCCCCGAATGATTGTGGACAACCCGTCCGAGAGATGGCACGCTAGGTGCCAATTGGACACTCTCGGTCAGTGGCAGCTGTCCGATGTCGAAGGGGGAGGTGGCAAACCGTCGATCATGACGTATGACCGTTTGAGTAGCCGATCGCTTGGTCTGGCTCGGCCTATTCGAGGCAAATCGTTGGAACCGGCAGCGCTCGGGCTGCGTCCAACTTTCACGTAGAGACCACCAGTGCCGTCATCAGCGGACGACGGTGAGGACAAACCAGAGGAGCTTATTGTGGCGCAGTCATTCAATCTCGATGGTGGAAAACTCGACGACTTCATCAGGCAGATGAACGATCTTCACACCACCATCGACGGCCACGTGCAGACGGCCCGTGCCACGGCGGGAGAGTTGGCGCATCACCTGCAGGGTGGGGCGGGCGATGCCCTTCAGGCGACGTTCGAACGTTTCCTGGACGCGGCGAAGCGGATGAACGACAGTCTCCTGCAGAACGCCGACAACTTGCAGGATGTCAACAAGAAGTATGGTCACGTCGAAATGGATCAGCTGCACCACCTCAAAGAGGTGGATTCGCTTCTGAACATGTGACGGTGAGCTCGTCCGACCTATTCTGATTACAGACATTCATAAGGGGAAACAATGGCCGACTTCGGCTCGATCTCATACAACTTCGGCGGCATCAACGACGGCGGTAGTCAGCTCCACACCGTTGCCAAGAACATCACCTCCGAACTCGAGGACATGGAGCGCAAGTTCCAGGCGTTCATGAGTGAAAACTTCGGGGGCGCGGGCGCCGAGGCTTTCCAGCAGGTCCAGGTCAACTGGAGCCAGCAGTCCAACGAAATGTCGGCTGCGCTCGCGCAGCTCGGCGTGAAGACCGTCAACGCTGGTGAGGCGATGCAGGGCGCGGACATTCTGGCCGCGAAGATCATCGGCGGCTGATCACGCGAGGCTTCTCGAAAGGGCTGGCCGTATTCCCACGCGAATGCGGTCAGCCCTTTCTGTATCGCTACTAGGGTCGCCCTCCCGCCCTGCTACATCCATTCACTGTTTGCCAGTAGCGCGTACTCTGCGGCCGCGCGTTGCTGCGCGTCGTCGAGCTGCCGGCTCCATGTGACCGCTACATAATTCCGGTACTGTATCGCGCAGGTGAATTGTCGATAATAGCCGTTGTCGGGAAGCTGCTTGCATTTGGAGTTCGGAAGGTTCTTGGGCGTCGAGCGGGTGTCGGGATCGGTCAAGAGCTTGTCATAGGCATCGCGGGCGGAGGATTGACCAGCGGTTCGATACACGATGGCTCCACCGTCGACATTCCGCATTATTCCTTTTCCGAATGCCTGTGCGTTACCTCCGGAATTGAAATCTCGCGACATCAGACTGTAGGCGTCCGAAACCGCGAACCGATCGATATGTGTGGATTCGTAGAGCGCTTTCGCTGCTGCCCTATCGGTTTGAAGTTGCAGAAATCCCCGCTCCTCGTACGTGCCCAGCGATCCGTTACGAGGAAGGTAATACTTGTTCGGATTGATAACCCGTCTCATCATGTCGTCAGGGCCCGGCTCGAGTTTGAGCACTTGCTCGGCTGACAAAGGTGACAGTGAGTCGAGCATCGGCAACTGTTTATCATACGTCTTTTCGACGAGAGCCGTGAGATTGTCCAGTTTTCCGTCCGGGGTCTGCGCGAACGTACTGACTACATACTGACCTCGGGCCACGACCGAGCCGATACTAGGCGTCCCGGGCTGCCAATGGGAATGAGCCTCCCGATACTTCCCCAGACGCACAGATTGGTTTCGGTCGGGTGCTACATCGAAGTCCGCCTTCTCGATCTCGGCGGCAGCGAGATTGGCGCTGTCGCTGCTCGGGAGCTGCATTATGGCGAGAGTGATCAGCGTTGCGGATGGAATAGATTGTCCGGTCGGATCGGGCTCGTGGTCGCTGCTCCCGGAGGCGAAGCCGAACATCGGCTTGTTCCGAAGGGCTGCCGCGGCACCTGCTTTGGACAGTACTCGTTCGAAATCCCAGCTCTTCTCCAAGTTCTGAGCCCCGCTGCCGTACTTCAAACTCGGATCTACGTCGAGGCCGGTTACCATGTGATTCATCAATCGAATTTCCGCCAGCGCCGAGCCGTTCTCTACCGTATGGCTGTACTCCTGATATGTGTCGATGGGTTCGGTCGGATATTGCCCGGTATTCAGATGTCGGACATCGATCTCCCCCGAAACCGGCAATCCGGACTTGATGTCGCCGCAACCCATCACTGTAATCAAAGTGGCAAAGGTGAGAAGCAGGGAGCGCGAGATTTTTCTCATGATATGGCTCGATTCATGACGAGATTCCGCAGCTAGTTCGAGTTCTCCAGAATCGCGTATTGGGCGGATGCCCGCTGGTGAACGTCGATGAGCTGGTTGGAACTGACTTCCGAAACGTACTCGTTGTATCGCAGATAACAGCGAAATCTGAATCTTCCGTAATCATCGCCCCGGTACTCGTAGCATCGAATCCAAGGGAGATTCTTGGGTGAGCCGACCAGTCGGTCGAGCTTCTCCGGCGCGGAGTGCGCAACGAGCAACTTCTGCGCAGAGGCGGCGTCTTTCGCGCGGTACAGCCGACTCCCGTTGCTGGCCATCCATTCCATCCCGGTAGCAGAGAACAATTCTGCATCGGCGCCGGGATCCGATGACATATGGAGGGCGGCGTGCCGGTCGTAAAATCCTGGGGCGTCCTTGGCGCTGTCGGTGGGGGAGCGTCGCAGTGTTCTGCCGAGTATGTTGTCGCGGTCGACCGGCGCTGTCGCGAGTTGCTCGGGGGACGTCGGCGTGAAGCGGTTTATCGCGGGCGTGATGACCGACAGACTTTTGGTGGTCAGCTCGGTCAATTCCGCGCGCGAATCTTCATGCAATTTCTGTTTTGCGCCGTCCGAAACGCTCAAATAGATCACGAATCGGCCGTGTGCGGTGTATGAATGCAGATATTCTTCACCGGGAACCCAGTATGAACGCATGTCGGGATGTCCGTCGATTGTCACGGGCTGAAAATCCATTTCCGGCGATCCATGGATGTGATCCGAAAGCGTACGATCGTACAAAGACTTTGCGGCGCCTGTTGCGGAATCCTGGTCAGTGAACAGGAGTACTGAATATGAAATTGTCTGGGCTATGCCGAGGTCCTTCTCGGACCTACCCCATGTGTAGTAGCCCGCGATGAAGCCTTTCGCGTCGTCATCCAAGTTGTCGGAGTCGATGCCGGCGATCGACGGGTCCAGCCACGCGTGGACGTCGGCATCGGTGATGCCGGTCTGGTACTTGAAACGCGGGTCGATTTCCATAGCGAGGGGAGCGACGCTACCGAGTCTCTGGCCCTCCATAATTCTGGCCCGTGCAGGGTTCGGGCTTCCAACCTTCCCCGGTGACGTGGTGAAACTACCGACGTCGAGGTCGTTGACACCGACGTGTGGAGACGGATCTGTCCGGTCGGGCTTTTCCTGACCGGAGCCGCATGCAGCGCTGAATGCAACGATGACCGCCAGCAGCGTGGCTGTCGACATATTCGGTTTTCGCAATATCCCTCCCCGTACGTTCCTGCATCGCTGCGAATGAAATCGCAGCCTGCGGCACCCTCCTACCGCACGCGGTCATGCAATAGTGGTGCCAGTTTGGTGAGCATGGTCTGCTCGGAATTCGTTCCCCAATTTCGAATCGCCGCAACGGTCGAAGCATCATCGAGTGGAACAACGGTGGCGCGAGAGCTGGTCAACTGGAAGGGCAGCCCCAGTAGTCCACCGCCTCCGGCGCTCTTGTCACTGCGTACCGCGAGAACGTAGCTGTCGTCGGAGAATTTGAATGCGTCGTAGTCCGTGTCCGAAATCGGCCGCGGTGACGGCTCATCCCCCTTCTTCGAATAATTGAGGTTGTACACGAACCCCAGGTCTTCGAGAAATTTCGCCTGCGGCGTGCCGTCCAGGTAGATGGCGAGTTTGTCGTCGTTGGTGACATCGACGATCGTGATGGTTTTGCCCGCGAACGTCGGATTGGCTTCGCGCGCTTGCGCAACCGACGTGTACGACGATGCGGGGGTCGTCGTCGCGGCCGCCGATGCCGACGTCGTCGTCGGACCCGTCCCGCCCGAATTGCCCTGTGTCGCCCAGACTCCGATGCCGACGGCCAAGGCCACGGCGACCAGTGCGCCGACTCCGCCGAGGATCAGGGGTTTCCGGCTCTTGGGTTTCGGTTCGAGGAGGCGGGAGAGGTCGGGGTCGGGGCGGGGGCCGGTCTGGGTCCGGATTCCGGATTGGGTCTGGTGGGGGAGTGGGGTGCGGGGGTCGGTCTGCGGGCGCGGGTCGAAGACCTGGATGGGGTAGGTCGGGGAGGTGGTGGTGCGGACCGGGGTGTGGCCGGGGGTGAGGGCATTCGCGGCGGCGTCGGTGAGTTCGCGGCAGCTGGCGAAGCGGTCGGCGGGATTTTTCGCCAGGGCACGCGCGAAGACGTGGTCGATCGCGGGTGGGAGGCCGGAGTTGACGGCGGTGGCGCGGGGCGGGGGCTCGTAGAGATGCCCCATCATGACCATCGCGGGTTGGCTTGCGGGGTACGGGTTCTGGCCGGTGATCAGCTTGTAGAACGCGCAGCCCAGGCTGTAGATGTCGGCGCGGCTGTCGACCGCCATGCCCTGAAGTTGTTCCGGCGGAGCGTAGGCGATCGTCGCGACGAAGCTGCCGGTCTGGGTGAGTTCGGTCGCGTCGTCGGTGGATTTGGCGACGCCGAAATCGGTGAGCAGGACACGTTCCTCGTCGTCGTCCTCGGGAACCGACAGCAGGAAGTTCGCGGGTTTGACGTCGCGGTGCAGGAGCCCGCGGCGGTGCGCGTAGTCCAGGCCCTTGCCGACCTCGGTAACAATGCGCAGCGCGCGCAGCGGAGTCATCGAATGCGGGTCGCGGGCCAGTTCGGCCGAGGCGTCGGTGCCGTCGACGTACTGCATGGCGATCCACAACTGGCCGTGCTCTTCACCGCGGTTGTAGACCGACACGATATTCGGATGGTCCAGACCGGCAGCGAGATTGGCCTCGCGTTCGAATCGGCCCCGGAATTCGTGGTTGGACGACAGTTCGCCGCTGAGCACCTTGATGGCGTCCATGCGCGGAAGGCTGGGATGCTTGGCGAGATACACCGTGCCCATCCCGCCGGCGCCCAGCTGGCGAACGATCCGATACCCACCGACGATGGTGCCGGGACTCATCACCATCTGTAACAAACTCCTGGTAGTTCGGCGGGCCGCGTATCGTCGCGGAGCTTACTGGACTTCGAGGTGGGCGGTCGAGTCACGGCTGCCACTGGCTGTTGGCGAACAGGGCGTACTGCGCGGCCGCGCGTTGATGGACATCGACCAGCTGATTCGAGGTCACATAGCCGACGTAATTGCGGTAGGCGACGATGCAGGTGTACCGCTTGGACCCGCCGTCGGCGTTCTTCGTACCGTTCTCTACGCATGCCGAATCCGTCAGCCCGGGAACCGGATCGACGGCGGGGCCGCCGCCCTGGAAGGTGATGCGATCGGTGACAGCCTTTTTCGCCGATGCGGCATCGGCGGCGCGCAATACCAGAGCGTCGGAGGTCTTGGCGAATTCGTCGGCCTTCAGGGCGGCGACGCTTTGCGCGGCGGCTTTGCGATCGGACATGTAGTGCAGAATTCCGTGCGGGCCGAATATGCCGTTGTCGTCGCCGTATTGCGGACGTCCGGACTGGCCGGTGTTGAGCGCCCGGCTGAGCAGGTAGTCCGGATCCCATGGAAGTTTGACCGTGTCCTCGTCAGAGATCGGCTGCAGCCGGTCCAACAGGGGCAATTCGACGTCCAGGGCCTTCTCGGTGAGGGAGGTGAGGCTGTTCAGGTTCGGTGTCGGCGTGAGGGCCAGTACCGACACCACATAGGAGCCGTGCGCGAGGAAGGAGCGGATCGATGGTGTTCCGGGGAGCCAATGTGCGTGCGCATCGGGATATTTCGCGAGCGGCACCGACTGGTTCTGGTCTTTGTGGGCGTTGAAATCGGCGTTGTAGAAATCGGTGGCGGCCCGGGTGGCGCTTGCGGCGTCGTTGAACTGCATGACCGACAGTGCGAGCACGGTGGAGTAGGGCTTCTCGGGTTTCGGCCAGCCGGAGAAACCCCAGCCCGCGTCCTTGTCGCTGGCCGCGGTCGAGAATCCGTACACCATGTGGTCGCGTTTGGCGACAGCCTCCATATCGTCCTCGTTGCCGAGCGCATCGGGCAGGACGCCGGCGGAGAAGCTGCCCGCCTTCTCGCGCTTCGTCAGTGCCGGGTCGACCTGATCCGCGGTCACCACGTACTCGGCGAGGCGCATGCCCGCGGCCTCGGGTGCGTTGACGAAGCCCGGCCGGAAGTCCACGTGGATATCGAGCGGCCGCACGTCGTAGTTGCCGACATCGAGCTTCCGCACGTCTATTTCCGAAGGGCCGGCCCAGCCGCCGATCGTCGCGCCGCATCCGGTCGCCGCCAGGAGCCCGCCGAGGCAGGCCGCGACGGCCGCCGCCCGAACGAATCGTGTACTCATTTCGGCTCCGCCTTCACCAGAATGGCGTACTGGGCCGAAATGCGTTGCTGCGCATCCAGCAACTGCTCCCCCCAGGCCAGCGAGGCATATCTGCCGTAGTACACCGAGCAGTAGAAGCGGACGGCCAACGCCTCCTTGCCGTTGTATTCCCGGCATTTCGCGACCGGAAGATTCCGTGGGGGCGCCGCCTGCTTGAAATGTTTTTCCGCTCCACCCAATTCGTCGCGGACATCCGCGGCGGCCGCGGCATCGCGGGCTCGGTACAGCTCGTTGCCGTAATCGGCGAAGCGGTCGACGCCGTCGCGGTCGTACCAGACCCGGGACTCCCCCGGATCGCTACTGAAATGCAGCCCCGCATGTCCGAGGTAGACCCCTGGCGGGTTGAGCCATTCGCCGGTGGCCTCCTTCGGCCGGATCATGGTCCTGCCGAGCATCCCGTCGATGTCGATCGGGTGGTCCATCAGCTTGTCCGGGGGTGTCGGCTGAAATTGCGCCAGCGCGGGCACGACGGTGTCGAGACTTTTCTGCGCGCGCGAGACGAGCGCCGGGAGATCGACCTTGTTGAACCAGTTCTTGGCCTGGTCGTAGACCGCGGTGAAGAGAACCAGCCGACCCGCCGGATACCAGTCGCTGATCGCTTGTTTGGTCGGCACCCAATGTGCATGCGCCAGCGGGTAATTGGGGATGGCGACCGCTTGGGTCTGCGGATCGCGGCCGAAATCGCGCCGCTCCAGCGCCGCGGCGACCTCGGTCGCGCGCTGCTCGGTCGGGAAGATCATGGCCGCGTTGACCAGCTCACTTCCCAGATTGTCCGGGTCGTCGCGGCCGTAGGAGACGAAGCCGCCGATGAGGTCCGGGGCGTCTTCGGCGAAATTGCTCAGGTCGGTGAAATCCTTCATCACCGACGTCTTCGGATCGAGGAAGACCAGGGTGTCGAGTTTGCCGGTATGGGTGAAGGCCGGGTCGATATCCATCGGCAGCGGCATCGTGCTGCCGAGTCGTTCCGCCTCGTAGAACGCGGCCTGACCGGGATTGGTGGGTTTGCCCATATCTCGCGGCGTGGCGTCGTACGGCCCCACGTCGAGACCGTTGAGATCGATCGTCGGCTCGGCGGCCGGAGCGGGAGTCGGATCAGAGCCGCATCCCGCCGCGGCCAGCGCCAGCGCGGCGACGGCAGCGGCCAGCACGCGCACGGAATTTCGCATAGTCCCCTCCCACAGGCTCCGCGCCGGTGAACACAGGTGCCTGTTCGGCCGACGCTGCGAAGAAGATAGCACCCGTCTCCGACGGGGTGCCTTTCACCGGCGGCGGCACCCGGCATGCGGGTGTCGGTCCGAGCCGGGTGTCACGCCCCCGGGCGCAGATCGCCGACGAACTTCTCGCATACCGCGGCGATGGGCTGCCAGTCGCCGGTGGGGTATTGGCAACCGACGCTGACCTGAAGGCCGGATTCCACCAGAACCTGCCAGCGCACCGTGGTGCCGTCACCGGGAGTTTCCTCGTACGACAGCCCCGGGCGCCCGCCGAAGATCACATTGCGCTGCAGCGGCCCGACGGTGCCGGCCGGGCGCTTGGCGATCTGGGTTTCGAGTGTGGCGGCGACGTCCTCCACGCCGGACCCCGGGGCGAGGTCCTTCTGAAACAGCGAAATGCGTTCGCGCGCACCGTCGTTCGGGGAAATGTCGACTCGGGCGCCGGAGCGATTGGTGATATGCCAGCCCGCCGGGATCACCGCGCCGACCCGTCCGAAGGTTTCGGCAGGTTGTGCGGGCGCCGCGGACGGCGACGCTACGGCGGAGGGGCGCGCCGCGGTGGCTCGGGCCGTCGGCGACTCGCC
>NZ_BAFQ01000037.1 GCF_000308375.1 Nocardia aobensis NBRC 100429
GGTGGCCAGGGCGGCGGTGGGTTCCGCTCACCGTCGGATCCGAACTATCTGACGCCCTCGCGACCGGCCCCCGCTCCGCCGGTGGGCGGTGGCGACGGATCGGCGCCGCATCCGGCCGGCAGCTCTGCGAACGCGGCCCCCGGCTCTCGCCCGGCGCCCTCGATCAACGCTGCGCCGACGGGGAATTCGAGTAATCCGCCGAACTTCTCGCGGCCGTTCACGCAGCCGGGCGCGTCGGTGGGCGGGCCGGTGAGCTCGTCGTCGGCACCGATTCACGCTGCGCCGGTGGGGAATTCGACGGAACATCCGAGTGGCCCGCCGAACTTTTCCCGGCCGTTCACCCAACCGGGCCCGCCGACTGCCCCCGTGCCGAATTCCTCCACCGGAGGGCAGGTCGGTGGTGGTTTCCGCGATCCGTCGGATCCGAATTACATGACTCCCTCGCGCCCCGCTCCTGCTCCGCCGGTGAATGGTGGTCAGAGTGGTTTCCGTGATCCGTCGGATCCGAATTACCTGACGCCGTCGCGTCCGGCCCCCGCCCCGCCGGTGAATGGTGGGCAAGGTGGCGGTGGTTTCCGCGAGCCCTCGGACCCGAACTACATGACCCCGTCACGTCCGGCGCCGCAGCCGCCGGTTGACGGTGGTCAGGGCGGTGGTGGTTTCCGCGATCCGTCCGATCCGAACTACATGACTCCGTCGCGTCCGGCTCCAGCTCCGCCCCCACCGTCCGATCCGGCCGAGCCGCAGGATCCGGGGAGACCGCTGGGGCCGGGTAAGGACTATCGCGCGAAGTCGCGGCCGAAGAAGGTGCCGGAGATCGGTCCGATGCCGGCGCATTACGACGCTCCGGATGCGCCGGGCGAGCAAGCGTGGCTGGAGGCGGCCGAACCTCCACCTGTACCGCGCGCGGCGGCCGCAGACAGTCCGGGTGGCGACGATCCGGGCGGGGGCGATCCGAATGTCGACAAGCCGTTCCAGATGTAGGGCACACAGGTAGGGACTGACAATGGCGGAGAAGATCGAGGTGGATGTCGACGCGCTGACCAGGGCCGCCGACCTGCCCGAGGACGTCTCACACAAAGTGCGGGGCGTGATCGACACCCTGCACAACACGCTCACCGGAATCGAGAACGACTCCACCAACCAGCCGTGGGGAAACGACAAGTCCGGCAAGAAGTTCGCCGACGGTGACAAGGGGTACAAGGCGACGCGAGCCAATATGGTCGACGGCGGCTACGGCATGGCCGATGCCCTGTTCCAGTTCGCCGAGGGTGAGCGTTCGGCCGCCGACCAGTTCAGAGCCGCCGAACAAGGTTCGACCGAAGGTCTCGGAGGCTGATCATGACGTTGCCGAATGCGGATACCACCGAGTGGACCCAGATTCTGGGTGCGGCGAATTCCGGTGTGCTGCAATTCGATACGAAGGACATCAAGGCCGCCACCGATGCCGCGGCGCAGCTGGTCGCCAATCTGGAGGCATTGGCGCAATCGGTCCACGACACTCGCGCGCACGAGGTCGGCGCCTTCAGTATTCTGCAGTCCAGCCGCGATCTCGCCGGTGTCTACAGCAATCACGGTGCGGCACTGTACAACTCGCTGATGACGCATGCGAATGTGGTTCGCGATCAGTTCGACACCTTCGTCGCCGCCGGTAAGACGTTCGCCGCGCACGAGCACAACTCGACGTTCAATTTCGACACGATCGCCAAACCCAAGAACGTCACCAGCAATGTGACGCCGCCCAAACTCTCCTCGAACGGGGGGAGTCTGGTCGCCGACCTCAATCAGGATTTCGTCGACGACAGCTGGTCGATGCCGAGTTTCCCCGAGGCGATTCAGGGCTACGGCGGTAAGACCGATTCGGTCACCATCAACATCGAGAATCCGGACAGCCTGGACTGGGACCAGATGATTCAGCTGGGCCAGACGATTCACGCGCAGCCGCCGATGGATCTGTCCGGTTTCTGGGATTCGATGTCGAAACTGATATCGAGCAATATGGCCACCTACGCGGACCAGATCGCGAAGTTGCAAGCCAGCTGGACCGGTGCCGCGTCGGCCGCGGCGGTGACCGCGGTGCGCAATTACAAGGACAGTACGCAGGATCTGATCGACGCCATCAAGGTGACCGGTGCGAGTTTGCGGTACACCAGCGACTGGCTCGAGGCGACCCGCAAGTCGATGCCCACTCCCGGACAACCGGAGAAGACGGGCTGCAAACATCACCACACCGACGAATACCGCGCCAATTACAAGAAGTACTACGCGGATCCGATGAAATCGACGATCTCGACGATTCCGACGATCGCCATTCCGGGTCAGACGGGCGGTGGCAGCACATCGGGCAGTGGATCCGGTTCGGGCAGTGGTTCGGGATCGGGCAGCGGTTCCGGTAGCGGTTCCGGGAGTGGTTCGGGCTATGGAAGCGGTTCGGGTTACGGGAGCGGGTCCGGTTACGGAAGCGGTTCGGGTTACGGAAGCGGTTCCGGTTACGACAGCGGTTCCGGTTACGGGAGCGGGTCGGGCTACGACAGTGGGTCGGGTTACGGGAGCGGATCGGGTTACGGCAGTGGATCCGGGTACGGCAGTGGATCCGGGTACGGCAGTGGGTCGGGGTATGGCAGCGGTTCCGGTTACGGCAGTGGGTCCGGCAGCGGCGCCACATCGCAGCAGCTCCAAGCGGCCTACGAGCAGGGCTACGAGGCCGGATACGAAGAGGGGTCCCACAGTTCGGGTTCGGGGAGTGGCTCCGGTTACGGTGGCGGCTACGACAGTGGTTCGGGCTATGACAGTGGTTCGGGTTACGGCAGCGGCCAGGGCTATGGGAGTGGCCAGGGCGATGGGAGTGGCCAGGGCTATGGGAGCGGCCAGGGCTACGGCAGCGGCGCGGACTACGGCAGCGGTTCCGACTACACCGGCTCGGGTTACGGAGGCGGCACGGGCGGCGGCTACGGCGGTGGATCCGGGGCGAGTTCGGGGTCCGGCAGGACGAGCAAGAGTTCGCAGATCCCGGGCAACTACGACAGCATGCCGGGTAGCGGCGAGTCGAATCAGCAACTCCCGAATCTGAGCGACCTGCTCAATTCCGCCGGCCTCGGTGACACCGGCGGATCCTCCGGCGGCAATTCCGGTCCCAGCAGCACGCCGTACTCGGGTCCGAGCGGCAGTGGCACCGGTTCGTCGACCGGTACCGGATCCACCTCGGGGACGGGTTCGTCGACGATTCCGTCGAATCTCGGCAAGACGCAGCAATCTGGGGCCGGCGCGGCCAAGAACGGCCAACAGCAACTGCCGTCACTCGACGATCTCCTGTCCGGGCTTGCGGGAGAACAGAATACGGAAGCCGGAACCGGCACGACCGGCGACAGCCTCGGGCAGACGGTGCCGTCCTTCGGCGATTCCGCGACGACGGGAAGTGCGAATCCGCTGGAATCGCTGCTCGGTAAGACAGGTGCTACGAACCCGCTCGAATCGCTGCTCGGCGGAACCGCGGGCAGCTCCAACCCGCTCGAATCGCTGCTCTCGGGCGGCGAACAGGCGCTGAACCAGCTCGGGCAGACCGCCCACGACAGCCTGACCGGCCTAGGGCAACTGCTGTCCGGCATTCCCGGATTCGACCAGTTGCTGGCGAGCAATCCGGATCTGAGTCATCTCCTGGCCGGTATCCCCGGTCTGGACCAGTTGGTGTCGGGCACGGGCGCCACCGATCCGCTGCACTCGCTGGCGGAACGGCTGCGCGACCTCAGCCACACGCCGGGGATGGAGGGGCTGTCGGATATCGCGGCACAGCTGGACCCCGGTGGCGGAGGCGACAGCGCCGGTGGTGGCGGCGCCGATACCGGCGGGGGAGCAGGCGGTGGACTCGGCGACGGTACCGGGCCCGACGATGCGACGTCGCCCCGGCAACTCGACCAACCGCGGCAACCGGACAAGTTCCCGCGCGCATCGCTGCCGGCGGACGTCTCCTCCTACGGTGCGGGGCAGCACGATTCGTACGACCAGCAGGCCGGCCAGCCCGGACAACCCGGTCAGCCCGGTATGGCGGGGACCCCGGCCTCGAGCGCGGGCAATTCCGGACCGCAGGGCCAGCACCGGCGGCCGAAGTATCTGACCTCCACGGACTGGCTGGACGACGCGATGGGCGATACCCCGTTCCGGGTCAAGCCGGTGATCGAACCATGAACGAGGACATGTGAACAGGTGGACTCTGACGGACCTGGAATTCAAGGTGTTGTGCGACACCCGATTCTTCGGTCTGGTGCCGTCGATGTTCAGCATCACCAGCCGCATTCCGTATCTGGACGAGTACGAACGCGAATGGCGCCGCACCCGAGCGGAATTGGAGAACCGCGGCGACAGCGCCTTCGAAGCGATCGTGGACACCATGGTGCTGCCGGAGGTGTTGGTCGGCGGGGAGGCATGGGAGGACTCGGACTTCGACAATCCGGCCAAGCGGGTGCGCTTCTACGCCGGGCGGCTCGGTTCCCGTGGGTTCGTGGTCGTCCAGTTGCCGGGTGAAACCCTCAAACATGCCGAAGGTTTCACCATTACCGCCTGTGATCCGCGGGCGATCGGTGAGACGGTCGTCGGTCTGCTGCCGGCTGCCGAACCGGGACGGCGTGGGCCGATCGAGATCGAGATCGGCGAGAGCGCGGGCCGGACCTCGGGCGGCGGTTCCATGGTCGCCGACGACGATGACGATTACCGCGGCCTCACCAGCGCGGCTTTCTTCGACATTCCCGCGACTCACACCGGCACCGTCCGATTGACGCAGGGCAGATCGAAATTCGGTCCGCGCGGACGCATCTCGGTCGCCCGGCTGTGGCGGGATCTGCCCGGCGACGGCCGCTACGTGATTCCGCTGGAGGAACCGGCGCCGGTAGCCGTCGGAATGGGTTCGGCGGGGCTGATCGACTGGATCGATACCGAGGCCGAACACATCGTGCAGCGGATGAACGACTATCAGGAGGTGGACGAGTGAGCGCGCCGCTCACGCCTCGAGCAGCAGCGTGACCGGTCCGTCGTTCACCAGCGACACCTGCATGTGCGCGCCGAAACGGCCGGTCGCGACGGTGGCGCCGAGGTCGCGCAGTGCGGCGGCGAATTCGTCGACCAGCGGTTCGGCGACCGATCCGGGCGCCGCGGCCGACCAGGAGGGCCGGCGGCCCTTCGCCGTGTCGGCGTAGAGGGTGAACTGGCTGACCACCAGAATCGGTGCGCCGAGATCGGCGGCCGAGCGCTCACCGTCCAGAATCCGCAGACGAAAGAGCTTGTCCGCCAGAGTTTTCGCGAGCGCGGCGGTGTCGGTGCCGGTGACACCCACGAGTGCGAGCAGGCCGTGCGGCACTCCCATCGCGGGCGGGTCGATCTGTCCCACCACCTCGTCGTCGACCGTGACCCGGGCCGAGCTGACGCGCTGTACCAGGATTCGCATGCCCTCCATCATCGGATACCGGCCGCGGAGACGGGTTTCGTGGTGGCTTCCGGGACCGGCCACCGGGTGTTCACGTCGGCGCCACTGACGATTTTCCCGCGACTGCCATCGTCGAAGTCCAGCGTCGACGGGCGCCGGCCGGCAGTGCGATGGAGGGACGGACGATGGCGGACGAGATCGAGGTCGAGGTGGCGAAACTCCGCACGGCCGCCGGCAGGACGCAGGATGTGCGCGACCACATCGAGCAGGTGCTGACGAGATTGCAGGGCAAGACCACCGCGTACGGAAACTGCTGGGGGGACGACAGTCTGGGCAAACAGTTCGCGGGCACCGGCAGTGGCGACGGCTACCTCGCCGCGCACGACAACATGGTCACCGGCGCACGGAACTTCTCCACCGCCTTCCAGAAGTTCTCCGACGGCCAGAACGACAGCGCCACCTATCTGGAGACCATGGAGCACGGCAACACCTACGGCTTCCAGTGATCGAGCGGCCGCGGATCGAGCGCCCATGACGAACGAGCATATGAAGGCCGAGCTGGCGGGAATCATCGGCGAGGCGCAACAGCAACTGCGGGTAATCGCCGAAATTCAGCGTGACCGTGCGGAATTGACCGGTACCGCGTCGGTGCGCAAGAACCGGGTCACGGTCAGCGTGAATGCCGACGGGACCGTCATCGAGACCAAATTCGGCGCCGGGATCGAGGATCTGAGTTATTCCGAGATCGCGCGGGCGGTGACCGAGGCGGCCCAGCAGGCATCGAAGAACCTGGCACAGCGGCATCGCGAATTGACGGCGCCGCTGCGGGAACGCCGCGCCCGGTTGCCCAAACTCACGGATCTGATCGAAGACATGCCGGATGTGCGGCTGCCGACGGCACCGGAACCCTCACTGGCGCCGCCGGATTCGCCGGAACGTACGGCCGCCTACGGCGCGGACGAGTTCCGGTTCGCGGATGCGGAGACCTATCCGGTCGAACCGGAACGCCGGGTCACCGACTCCAGTTGGTGACCCGGGGTAACGGCGCATGATCGAGTTTCCCAGCTGGCTCGAGTGGCTGGGTGCGGCCATCGGAATGGAATGGCCGCACGGCAACGAAGACGATATGTGGGCGCTGGCCGGCGACTGGCACACCGCCGCCGGCGAGCTGCGTGAAATCCTGAGCCTGATGGACGACGCCAAGGCCGCCACGCTGGCCGCCTATCCGTCCGGCGACGGCCAGCAGCAGATGATCGACACATTCGACAGCATGCGCCACGGCAAGGATTCGCTGGAGGCGCTGGCGGGATACTTCGATCAGGTCGGGGATTCGGTCTACGGCGGCGGTACGCAGATCGAATACACCAAGCTGATGTTCTATTCGACGCTGGTGATCACCGCCGCCGATATCGCGGCGGTATGGATCTTCCCGCCGACCGCGCCCGCGGAGGAAGCCGGCATCATCGTGGCGACCCGCGTCGCGGTGCGGATGATGATGCGCCGGATGCTCGACGCGATGGCGGGCTGGGCGGGCCGGCTGGCCGAGAACGCATTGGTGCGCTTCATGTTCCGGCATGTGCTGCTGAACGCGGCCCTCGGGGCGATTCAGGATTTCGCGGTGCAGCAGTGGCAGGTGTGGGAGGGGCACCGCAAGAGCATCGACTGGCAGCAGCTCGAGGTCACCACCTTCGCCGCCGGTGTCGGTGGCGCCGCCGGTGGCGCCTTCGGCGAGGCGATGGGCAAGAAATTCGGCAACGCCTTCCGTAACGAGGTCGGCGACGTCACCTCGAAATGGGGCGTCAATCTGACCCGCGCGGGAATCGGTGCCGGATCGGGCCTGGTCAACTCGGTGGCGGCCTTCGGCGGCTCGGTCGGCTGGCAGTTCGCCTCCGATCTGGCACACGGTGATCTGGATACCGCGCTGAAGAACCTGAAGAACACCCACGTCGATTGGCGCATGTTCAGCGCCGGTGCGATAACGGGCGGGGCGTCCGCGCTGAATCACAATTTCGCGCACAGTCATTTCGAGAATTCACCGTTCTGGAAACTGAACGCGCCGCGCGCCGATCTGGGCAATATCGGGGACCTGCACGGTGTCACCCACGACGGCACCGTGCCGAACGCGCACGTCGATCTCGCTAACGGCAACGGCCCTGTGCCACAAGGTGATTCGACTGCCGGTGCGGGCGGCGAGCGGGGCTCTTCCGGGCCCGTGCGCGGCGGGCCGGTGACCAATGGTCACGACAGCCACGCGGGTGCGCCGACGACGACGGCGGGCACCCACGAGCGCCCGGCATCGGAGACCCGTGGCACGCCGGAACAGACTGCGCCACAGGATCGTTCGGAAACCACCGAGAGCGGTCCGACAACTTCGGCGGCGCGTTCCGGGTCGGAGGGGTCCAGTTCGCCGTCCGAATCCGCGACATCCAGCGGTCCGGTATCCGACTCGTCCCCGACTCCACCGGCCCGCAACGAGGTGCCTGGTGGCGCACACGACTCCACGACCGCGGACACCACTGGCTCGTTGAGCGGCGGCCCGCACGAAACCGCTGCCCCGGCAACGACACCCGGTTCTGAATCGGCATCCCATGCGTCGGGCGCCACCTCTGCCGCGAGCGAAGCAGGTGCGGCGGCCGGTCCTTCCCCCTCGTCCGGCCCGGCCGAGTCGGCGAGTTCCGCCGCTGGGTCGGGTCCGGCCGCCTCTTCCGGCCCGAGTACGTCGTCCGGCCCGAGCGCGTCGTCGGGTCCGAGCGCATCCGCACCCGGAGCGTCGACAGGTTCGAGCGCGACAACCGGCGCGTCGACGGGATCCACCTCAGCTTCCGGCGCCTCGCCGATCGACGCCCGCGGACCCGCGTCCGGCGGTACCGAGACTCCCCGGACCGGCGAGGTGCGCACTCCGGACGCCCGAACCGCCGCCGACGGCCGCGCCGCCTCCGATCTCGGCCGAGGTTCCGCCACCGACGCCCGGCTACAGGGCAGAGCCGGTGCGGCCGACGCGTCCGCGGCCCGCCCCGCCGCCGATCCGCGCGTCCAGGCCAAGGTCGGCGACTCCGAGGGCCCGCGCGCCGCGAGCCGAGCCGGCGGGAGCGAGGGCGAGCGGATCACCGCCAAACCGGACCGCGCGGACACCGCCCAGCCGCGAGACCGTGGAGAAGCCCCCCAATCGCGAGACCGTGGCGAGACCGCCCAGCCACGGGACCGCGCCGGTGCCGGACCGCGCACCGACCAGGGACGCGGTACCGAACCGGCGCGCGGTGCGGGCGAACGCGCCGAAACCACCCGCACGTCAACCAAATCCGACCAGCCTGCCGCACACAGGCCCGAGCGAGCAGCCGCCCGCGACGAGACCAGAGCCCCCGACCACGAGTCCACGCCACTCCACGATCCTGAAGCGGCCGGGACGCGTGACAAGGCCGGAACACGCGACGAGGTCGAGACGCGTGACGAGCCCGGTGCACGTAACGAGGCCGGGACGCGGGACGAGCCGACCGTGGGGGACGAGCCCGGAGCGCGTCGTGCCGAGGAACCGGAGACCGCCGACCACGATGCGGCACAGGGTGATCGGACCGAACGTTCCGACGATCCGGCGGAGCAGTCTGCCGATCCCGTGCGCAGAGACGGCGAGGATCCGCGCGATACGGCCGAGCCCGTACAACGGGACCCCGAGCGGCGTGATGCCGACACATCCAGCCCGCGCGAGACCGACAGCGCCGAGCCTCGAGTATCCGAGCATGCCGGTCCGAGAGATGCCGAACATGCCGGTCCGCGTGATT
>NZ_BAFQ01000036.1 GCF_000308375.1 Nocardia aobensis NBRC 100429
CCTTCAGGAAATCGAAATTCGCGTCCGAGAGTTCCTTGTTCATGTACTTGGCGTATTTGCGCAGCAGGCTGAGCTTCAGCCATTCCCGCCAGGTGTTGATATCCACCTCGGTCCACAGCTGACCCGCCGCGGTGACGAACGACGGTTCGCCGACGACCATCTTCGCGAACAGATCCTTGGGCCGGTCGGTGCTGCCGGCGAGCCAGGGCTCCCAGTCGAAACCCGGTGCGAGCGTGGTCATCTCGTTCCACGCCATGAGGTTGTAGGTGGCGTCGGCGTCGCGGGTGCGAACGTTGTCCCAGTAACCGGCGGCGATGCGCTTCTCCAGGTCCAGGGTGCGTTCGGCCGCACCATCCGGATCCGGGAGGCCGGCGCCGGTCGCCAATTTGTGCAGCAACGTCTGGTACGCCGAAAGGTATTGCGCGAATTCGGGTTTCCGGTAGTACTGCTCGCTCATGCCGAGGCCGGACTGTCCCACCGCCGGAATGTAGGCGTTCGAATTCTTGCGGTCGATGCTCACGCCGAGTCCGATCAGGCCGCCCAGCGGCAGCGCACCCATGACCTTCGCGAGATCTGCCCTGTTCTGCGCCCCGTCGATCCGGGCGAACAGCGGTCGCAGCGGGGCGGTGCCCAGCTTCTCGAGCGTGTCCAGATCCATCCGCGCGTCGTAGAGGTCGCGGATCTGCTGGCCCTCCGACCCGTCCTTCGGATCGTGGATCCCGTCGATGACCTCGCGCAGCTGTCCCTCGACCCGATCGGACACCTCGGCGAAGGTGCCGTAGGAAACCTTGTCCGGCGGCAGCTGGTAGGTGCGCAGCCAGGTGCCGTTGATATTGCGGTACAGATCGTCCTGCGGCCGCACCGCGGGGTCGACGCCCGACAGATCGGGGCCGGCGAGAGGTTTGGGCTTCGTGTCGTCGCTGTTGCACGCCACCAGGGCGGTGGCCACCGGCACCGCGCCGAGGGCGATCAGGAACGAGCGGCGACCCAGGCGGACCTGGCGACCGGACGATGTCACAGAAAATCCTCTCCCCGACTTCATCGTGCACCTGCGCGACGACACCGCGGTCCCACCCGGAGGCGGGGCCGGTCGCGTCGGTGAGAGGCTAACCGAACCTGCTGAGTATCGGCTGAGTTCGACCGCCACCCGTGGCGGCCGGCCTCGCCCGATGCCCCGCTCGCCCCTGATTTGGGCGCGACCTGCGGCTTCGCTACACTTGTCGGGTTGCCTGCGGGCATTGTGCCCGCACTTCGGCCGCGAACCCACAGTGGTTGATCTTCCCGATCGTGTAAAACCGCTGGCAGGCGCTGCCCCGCTACGGTGCGGGAGCGGGCCGTCAAGGTCCGTCGAAGGGCAACTGACCATGCCCGTCGGGTCGGCAATCCGGCGTGCATTACGTCCAGGTCTAGGAGGAGCTGAAGTGATTCAGCAGGAGTCGCGACTGCGCGTCGCCGACAACACGGGTGCCAAGGAGATTCTGTGCATCCGCGTGCTCGGCGGGTCGTCGCGTCGCTATGCCGGTATCGGCGACGTCATCGTCGCCACCGTCAAGGACGCCATCCCCGGCGGCAACGTCAAGAAGGGTGATGTCGTCAAGGCGGTCGTCGTGCGCACCGTCAAGGAGCGTCGTCGTCCGGATGGTTCGTACATCAAGTTCGACGAGAACGCCGCGGTGCTGATCAAGGCGGACAACGATCCGCGTGGCACCCGCATCTTCGGCCCCGTCGGCCGCGAGCTGCGTGACAAGCGGTTCATGAAGATCGTTTCGCTGGCCCCGGAGGTGCTCTGACATGAAGGTGCACAAGGGCGACACCGTGATCGTCGTCTCGGGTAAGGACAAGGGCGCCAAGGGCAAGGTCATCCAGGCCTACCCGGCGACCGACAAGGTCCTGGTCGAGGGCGTGAACCGGATCAAGAAGCACGTCGCGAACTCCGCGAACCAGCGCGGCGCCAGCTCCGGCGGCATCGTGACCCAGGAGGCGCCCATCCACGTGTCCAACGTGATGGTTGTCGACTCCGACGGCAAGCCGACCCGGGTGGGTTACCGCACCGACGAGAACGGCAAGCGGGTGCGCATCTCCCGTCGCAACGGGAAGGACATCTGAGCATGACCACCGCAGAGAACATTCAGCCTCGTCTCAAGCTGCGCTACCGCGCGGAGATCAAGGACGCGCTGAACAACGAGTTCAACTACGCCAACGTGATGCAGATCCCCGGCGTGGTGAAGGTCGTCGTCAACATGGGTGTCGGTGACGCCGCCCGCGACGCCAAGCTGATCAACGGCGCCGTCAACGACCTGGCCCTGATCACCGGTCAGAAGCCGGAGATCCGCAAGGCCCGCAAGTCCATCGCGCAGTTCAAGCTGCGTGAGGGTATGCCGATCGGTGCGCGCGTCACGCTGCGCGGCGACCGCATGTGGGAGTTCCTGGACCGCCTGGTGTCCATCGCGCTGCCCCGTATCCGCGACTTCCGCGGCCTGTCGCCGAAGCAGTTCGACGGCAACGGCAACTACACGTTCGGCCTGAGCGAGCAGTCGATGTTCCACGAGATCGACGTGGACTCCATCGACCGTCCGCGCGGTATGGACATCACGGTCGTGACCACCGCGACCAACGATGAGGAGGGCCGCGCCCTGCTCAAGCACCTCGGCTTCCCGTTCAAGGAGAACTGAGCACATGGCTAAGAAAGCTCTCGTCAACAAAGCCGCCGCGAAGCCGAAGTTCGCCGTTCGTGGCTACACCCGCTGCCAGCGCTGCGGCCGCCCCCGCGCGGTCTACCGCAAGTTCGGCCTGTGCCGCGTCTGCGTCCGTGAGATGGCGCACCGCGGCGAGCTGCCGGGCGTGCACAAGAGCTCCTGGTGAGCTCACGCTGCTGAGGCAGCGCCCGCGCTGAGCGCGACAATCGAATCGAGAAAGGGTACGGACTCGGCCGAGTCCGTACCCTTTCTTGCGGCTGCTGTCGGAAGTCGCCACTGCCACGGCCGCAGTCCTGTGATCCCGAACTGATCGTGCAAACCTCGGACGAAATTCGGTTCCGGGGCGCGTTGCCACGCCCCATGGCCGGCCGCACGTCCAAAGGGCTGTTCCTGTATCTCGCCCTGGATCGCGGACGGGCGAATCTCGCCCTGGCCCGGCATCGGCTGAAGGCGATCGAAGCGGATCTCGAGGTCTGATCGCTACCCGATTTTGCCCGCTCATACCGCTCGCCTACACTAGACCGGTTGCTCGGGCACCCTCGTGCCCATATGCGTGCGCATTGCTCCGGGTGACAGCATTCCGAATCCGGTCGGCAAAGGTGTCGGCCGGACCAGCCGAAATTGTCGTAGGCCCACGACCGCCCCGCGTGACGGTGCTGTATGGGAACCGCGGCGAGAAAGGTAACGGTCAACACATGACCATGACTGATCCGATCGCAGACTTTCTGACCCGTCTGCGCAACGCCAACTCGGCGTACCACGATCAGGTGAAGGCTCCGCACTCGAAGCTCAAGGCGAACATCGCCGAGATCCTCAAGCGCGAGGGCTACATCGCCGACTACCGCACCGAGGATGCGCCCGTCGGCCAGACCCTGATCGTCGACCTGAAGTACGGCCAGAGCCGGGAGCGCAGCCTGCAGGGTGTGCGCCGCGTCTCGAAGCCGGGTCTGCGGGTGTACGCGAAATCCACCAACCTGCCCAAGGTGCTGGGCGGTCTGGGCGTGGCGATTATCTCCACGTCGAAGGGCCTGCTCACCGACCGTCAGGCCAAGCAGCAGGGCGTGGGCGGCGAAGTCCTCGCCTACGTCTGGTAAGGGAGGTAGGAACAATGTCGCGTATCGGTAAGAAGCCGATCTCGATTCCCGCCGGCGTCGAGGTGACCATCGACGGCCAGCAGGTGTCGGTGAAGGGTCCCAAGGGCACCCTGTCGCACACCGTCGCCGAGCCGATCACCGTCACCAAGGCCGAGAACGGTGAGCTGGAGGTGGGCCGTCCGGACGACGAGCGCCGCAACCGCTCGCTGCACGGCCTGAGCCGCACCCTGATCAACAACATGATCGTCGGCGTGACCCAGGGCTACGAGAAGAAGATGGAAATCTTCGGCGTCGGTTACCGCGTGCAGCAGAAGGGTTCGAACCTCGAGTTCGCCCTCGGCTACAGCCACCCGGTTCCGATCGAGGCCCCCGAGGGCATCACCTTCCAGGTCGAGGCCCCCACCAAGTTCTCGGTGTCCGGCATCGACAAGCAGAAGGTCGGCCAGATCGCCGCTGTGATCCACGGCCTGCGCAAGCCCGACCCGTACAAGGGCAAGGGCATCCGCTACGCCGGTGAGGTCGTTCGCCGCAAGGTCGGAAAGACGGGTAAGTAAGCCATGGCACAAACTGAAGCTCAGAAAGCCGCCCGCAAGCCGGTCGGCAAGGATGCGTCGACTCGTCGCCGGGTGTCGAAGACCCGTCGGCACTTCCGTCTGCGCAAGAAGGTCCTCGGCACCGCCGAGCGTCCGCGTCTGGTCGTGTTCCGCTCCTCGCGGCACCTGCACGCCCAGGTGATCGACGACTCCGTCGGTAAGACCGTCGCCTCGGCGTCCTCGATCGAGGCCGATGTGCGCGCGCTCGACGGTGACAAGTCCGCGAAGGGCAAGAAGGTCGGCGAGCTGCTGGCCGCCCGCGCGAAGGCTGCCGGTGTGGAGGCCGTGGTGTTCGACCGCGGTGGCCACGACTACCACGGCCGCATCGCCGCGCTCGCGGATGCCGCGCGCGAAGGTGGGTTGAAGTTCTGATGCAGATTCAACTCATGGACCGAATGACCCTGAACGGAAGGAACGTCTGATGCCGGGACGTCAGCGGCGTGACGGCGGCAGCGGACCCGCCGGACAGAACAGCAACGAGCGCGATCAGCGCGGCGGTGGCCGCGACCGTCGCGGCGGCGGTGACCGTCGCGACAATGCCGCCGAGAAGAACCAGCTCGAGCGTGTCGTCGCGATCAACCGCGTCTCCAAGGTCGTGAAGGGTGGTCGTCGCTTCAGCTTCACCGCCCTGGTGATCGTGGGCGACGGCAACGGCCTGGTCGGTGTCGGATACGGCAAGGCCAAGGAAGTTCCCGCGGCCATCCAGAAGGGTGTCGAGGAGGCTCGCAAGGGCTTCTTCCGCGTCCCGATGATCGGCAGCACCATCACGCACCCGGTGCAGGGTGAAGCTGCCGCCGGTGTCGTCATGCTGCGTCCGGCCTCGCCCGGTACCGGTGTGATCGCCGGTGGTGCGGCGCGTGCCGTGCTGGAGTGCGCCGGTATCCACGACATCCTGGCCAAGTCGCTCGGCAGCGACAACGCCATCAACGTCGTGCACGCGACCGTCGCTGCCCTGAAGATGCTGCAGCGTCCGGAGGAGGTGGCCGCTCGCCGCGGTCTGCCGATCGAGGACGTTGCCCCGGCGGGCATGCTGCGTGCGCGTGCCGGACAGGGAGTCTGACATGGCACAGCTCAAGGTGACCCAGATCAAGTCCACGATCGGCGCCAAGAAGAATCAGCGGGAGTCGCTTCGCACCCTCGGCCTGCGCGGTATCCGCCAGACCGTGGTCCGCGAGGACAACGCCCAGAACCGCGGGCTGATCAACGTCGTGCGCCACCTCGTTTCCGTTGAGGAGGAAACCGCATGACCCCCATCAAGCTTCACCACCTGCGGCCCGCCCCGGGCGCCAAGACCGAGAAGATCCGTGTGGGTCGCGGTGAAGGCTCCAAGGGTAAGACCGCCGGTCGCGGTACCAAGGGTACGAAGGCTCGCAAGAACGTGCCGGCCCGCTTCGAGGGCGGCCAGATGCCGATCCACATGCGCCTGCCGAAGCTGAAGGGGTTCACCAACCCGTTCCGCGTCGAGTACCAGGTCGTGAACGTCGGCGATATCGCGCGCCTGTTCCCGCAGGGCGGCACCATCGGCAAGGACGAGCTCGTCGCTGCCGGTGCCGTGCGTAAGAACCAGTTGGTGAAGGTGCTCGGCGAGGGCGAAATCGGTGTGGCCGTTCAGGTCAGCGCCGACAAGTTCTCCGGCTCCGCCAAGGAGAAGATCACCGCCGCCGGTGGTACCGCCACCGAACTGGGCTGACAGTTACTGGTAATACAGTCGGGGCGCCGGACGGGTGAGAGCCCGTCCGGCGTCGCTGTTAGAGTTCAAGTGTTGTCTGCCAACCAGTCTGCCCCGTTGTCGTGGCACAGGACCGGCTCTGCCCTGTAGGGCACCGGTATGTGCCGAGGTGACGGAAGTGGGCGTGACCCCCGTGTCGTCAGCCAGGAGGATCTGTGCTTTCCGCCTTCGTGTCGGCCTTCCGGACCCCGGACTTGCGGCGGAAGATTCTCTTCACGCTGGGCCTGATCGCGCTGTACCGCGTCGGCGCCTCGCTACCGTCGCCGGGCGTCGACTACAAGGCGATCCGCCATTGCATCGACGTCGTCTCCGGCGGTGACAATGCCGGTATCTACCAGCTGATCAATCTGTTCTCCGGTGGTGCGCTGCTGCAGCTGTCGGTGTTCGCGATCGGGATCATGCCCTACATCACCGCGAGCATCATCATCCAGCTGTTGACGGTGGTCATCCCGCGGTTCGAGGAACTGCGAAAAGAAGGCCAGTCCGGCCAGAACAAGATGACGCAGTACACGCGGTATCTGTCGATCGCGCTGGCGATTCTGCAGGCCACGGGTCTGGTCGCCCTGGCCGCGCGCGGTCAGCTGCTGCGCGGCTGCCCCCAGGACATCCTGGCCGACACCAGCGTCTTCGGCATGATCATCATCGTGCTGGTGATGACGGCCGGTGCGGCGTTGGTGATGTGGTTCGGCGAGCAGATCACCGAGCGCGGTGTCGGCAACGGTATGTCGCTGTTGATCTTCGCCGGTATCGCCGCCCGCATCCCGTCCGAGGGCAAGCAGATCCTCGACAGCAAGGGCGGCCTGATCTTCGGGCTGGTGTGTGTCGCCGCCTTCGTGGTGATCGTCGGCGTGATCTTCGTCGAACAGGGCCAGCGCCGAATACCGGTGCAGTACGCCAAGCGCGTGGTCGGCCGCAAGATGTACGGCGGATCGTCGACCTACCTACCGCTGAAGGTCAACCAGGCGGGCGTGATCCCGGTGATCTTCGCGTCCTCGCTGCTGTACCTGCCGAATCTGGTCGCCCAGCTGACCCAGTCGTCCAACTCCGACGGCTGGTGGCAGAAGATCATCCAGAAGTATCTGGTGAACCCGGGTAATCCGGTCTACGTCCTGATCTACTTCGCGTTGATCGTGTTCTTCACCTACTTCTACGTCGCGATCACCTTCAACCCGGAGGAACGCGCGGACGAGATGAAGAAGTTCGGTGGCTTCATCCCCGGTTACCGTCCGGGTAAGCCGACCGCCGACTATCTGAACTATGTACTGAGCCGAATCACCCTCCCCGGTTCGATCTACCTCGGTGCTGTTGCCGTACTGCCCAACCTGCTGTTGCACATCGGTGCCGGCGGTGGCGGTTCGAACTTCCTGCCGTTCGGCGGCACGTCGGTGCTGATCGTCGTGAGCGTCGGCCTCGATACGGTCAAACAGATCGAGAGCCAACTGATGAACAGAAATTACGAAGGGTTCCTCAAGTGAGACTCGTACTGCTCGGACCGCCGGGTGCCGGTAAAGGAACACAGGCCGAATTGCTGTCGGACAAGCTGGGTGTTCCGCACATCTCCACGGGGAATTTGTTCCGTGCGAACATCTCCCAGCAGACCCCGCTGGGTCGCGAGGCGCAGAAGTACCTCGACGCGGGCAATCTGGTGCCCAGTGATGTGACCAACCGCATGGTGGAGTCGCGCATCGCCGAGCCCGACGCCGTCAACGGTTTCGTGCTCGACGGTTACCCGCGCACCGTCGACCAGGCCGAGGCCCTGGAGAAGATGCTCAAGGAGTCCGGCCACGCGCTGGACGCGGTGCTGAGTTTCGAGGTCCCGGAGGAGACGCTCGTCGAGCGTCTGGTCGAGCGCGGCCGCACCAGCGGACGCAGCGACGACAACGAGACGATCATCCGGAACCGGATGAACGTGTACCGCGAGGAAACCGAGCCGCTGCTCGAGCACTACGACGGTCTCGTGGTGGCCGTCGACGGCGTCGGCGAGATCACCGAGGTCAACACGCGCGCCCTCCGAGCCCTGGGTCGCTGAGGCGAATGGTTTTCGGCCTCAAGCAGAAGAAGGTGGTGCCGTTCCGCACCGCCGGTGAGCTCGATGCCATGGCCGCGGCCGGCGCGATCGTCGGCCGCGCGCTGGTCGCCGTGCGCGCCGCCGCCAAGCCCGGGGTCTCGACCTTGGAATTGGACGAGGTCGCCGAGCAGACCATCCGGGAAGCGGGCGCCGTCCCGTCCTTCAAGGGCTATCACGGTTTCCCGGGATCGATCTGCTCCTCGGTGAACGACCGTGTGGTGCACGGGATTCCGTCGAAGGACGAGGTGCTCGCCGAGGGCGATCTGGTCTCCATCGACTGCGGTGCGATTCTCGAGGGCTGGCACGGCGATTCGGCGTGGACGTTCGGCATCGGCGAGGTCATCGAGGCCGACCGGCTGCTCAGCGAGGCCACCAGGCTGTCGATGGACGCCGGTATCGCGGCCATGCTGCCGGGCAACCGCCTGACCGACGTCTCGCACGCGATCGAGCTGGGCACGCGCGCCGCGGAGAAGGAACACGGCCGCGCCTACGGCATCGTCGACGGCTACGGCGGACACGGCATCGGCCGTCAGATGCATATGGATCCGTTCCTCGCCAACGAGGGTGCACCCGGACGCGGTCCGAAACTGGTGGTCGGTTCGGTGCTGGCCATCGAGCCGATGTTGACCCTCGGCACCACGGAAACCACTGTGCTGGAAGATGATTGGACCGTCGTCACCACCGACGGCAGTCGCGCCGCGCACTGGGAGCACACCGTGGCGGTCACCGAGGACGGTCCGCGGATCCTGACGGTTCGCCCCGAATAATTCGTTTCGCGACGCACCCGTGGCCTCGTCGGCGCGGGTGCGTCGTGCTGTCGGCGGACTGTTACGCCGTGCGCCCGGTCATGGTGGTGAGTGGTACCACGCCCGTCCAGCCACACGGGCGGTCGCAGCTGGCGACGACGGTGGGCGCCCCGGCGAAATCGGCCGAAGCCCGTGCGGGATAACCGCATTCGGGACATTTGCCGAAGTAGTCGAGAACCTCGTGCATTCCGGGGTTCATGGCGATACTGCGTTCGGTCACGGGCCCTCCTCTCAGTCGGCGTACGGTGTCGTGACCGCACGTGTCGATGAATATCTGCTGGTCGTGAACCTAACTCGCGGGCCGGTGCGATCGATCGGTTCCGGTGTGCGCATTGGACATCTCACAAGCGGTGCGGCGAGGCGCTGCGGGTGTGCCACAGCGGTGCCGGTCGCGCCGGGGCGTTCGAGCTGATTCGGCATATGCGCGACGGCCATCACATCGGCACCACCTACGCCTACACCCTCACCGATCTCGCCGGTACGAATTTCGTTGTCGGCGACGGCATATCGGATCCGCAGCAGTGAGGCCCGGCGATTCAGCGGGCCGTCACCGACGCTCAGCTGCCGCAGGCGCTGGCGGCCCTGCAGGCGGGACATCGGCTCGTGTTCGGCGAGCTGTGGATGACGTGGTTCGAGGTCGGCTCGCCGCGCAAGTCTGGGCCGTGGACGCAGGTGAATCAGGTGTCGATCTCCGACGGCCGGCTCAGCGTCGACGTCGTCGGACGCTGGTTCGCGCTGACCTCGGCGCTGGTGAGCGATATTCCGAACTTCCTGATCTTCGAGGCGCTGGCCACCCATCTGTCCCGGGTGCACGGCGGTAGTCGACACTGAATTTCCTTGGGCGCCACCGGATATTCAATCTGGTGTGCTGTTGTTGCTACTGCGCGCGTCGACGGTGGAGGTGGCAGTGGTCAACGAACGGCTCCATGCCGACATGATGACGGTGCTCGAGGGGCTCGACGAGCAATTGCGCGGGATCGCGGAGATCCAGTTGCGACGCTCCCGCCTGACGGCCACGGCGAGCACCTGTGAGCAGCGAATTCAGGTGACGGTCAATGCCGACGGACTGCTGATCGACACGAAGTTCGCCGACGATATCGCGGATCTGACCTACGACGAGATCGCCGCCGGGATGACCGCGGCGGTGCAGCAGGCCGCGGCCGAGGTGCTGCGCCTGGGTGCCGAACTGATGCAGCCGCTGCGTGAACGCAAACTGCAGTTGCCCAAATTGTCGGAATTCATCGAGGGCGCACCGGATCTCGGGCAGATGATGCCCACCGCGCCACCGACGCCGACCAGGGTCGAGGATTATCGCGACGTCCCGCCCGCGCATCCGATGGACGGTAGCGCGCACCGCTCGATGGTGTCCGACGAGGACTGATCCGCCGTGAGCCTGTACCTGCCCCCGCCCGTACGTCCGATCGCCTGGGTTGCCGGTGCGAGTTGGCCCGACGGTGACGAAGACAAGATGTGGGCGGTGTCGCGGGCCTGGGAGCAGGCGTCCAAGGATCTCGCGGCGCAGGTCCCCGGCATCGAGAGCGCGAAAACCGCGGCGATGGCGGCCTTTCCGGCGGGTGATGCCGCCGATCAGATCGGCAAGCTGTTCGACGTCTTCCTGCAGGGGGACCAGTCGCTCGCGGCGCTGGCCGAATCGTTCAAGACCATCGGCGATTCGACCTTCGACGTCGGTACCGAACTGCAGTCGGCGAAGATCAACATCATTGTCTCGCTGTGCATTCTGCTGGTCGAGATCGCCTGGGCATGGCTGTTCCCGCCGACCGCACCGGCGGTGGAGGCGGCCGCGATCGGCACCACCCGATCGATCGTGAAGTTCATCGCCGACGCACTGCAGAACGCACTCGAACGGGCTTGGGCCAAACTGGGATTCGCGACCCGCGGCGAACTCAACGGGGCCTCCCGGTACTGGTTCAAACACATCCTCTCGGCCGATACCTGGAAGGGGATGAAGGGGCAGACCTGGAAGTACAAGGCCAAGACGATTCTGCCCACCGCCAAGGGCATGGGCGTCTACACGCTGAAATTCGGCGAGGGCGCGCTCTGGGCGCCGGTCACCAATGCGATCGTGCAGGGCGCGCAGATCGCGGACGGTAAACGGCACGGATTCAACTGGAAGGAATTCGGCGCCTCCTGGGCGGCGTCGGCGTTGAGCACCATTCCCAGTCGCGAACTCGGCCGCTACATGGGCTTCGGGATCGGAAATCTCGACAAGAAATTCGGCGGCGCGATCACCAATATGCCGTTCCGGTCGGGAATGTTCCTGCAAGGGGCGACCATCGGCGCCACGGCCGGTGTCTTCGGCAACATCTTCGGCAATATCGGCGCGGGCGCGGTGACCGGCGATATCGCGGGCGCCTTCGCGGGGCCGGAGGGGTGGGTCGGTAGCGCGGCTCGCGGTGGCATGGTCGGCGGTATGCGCGGTCTCGGTACGAAGACGACCACCAATACCGAGGGGGACCCGCGATTCAACCTGTGGATGAATGCGAAAGCGCCGTGGGCTCCGCCGAAGACACCACCCACCAACAATCCGCTGACGCCCCGGCCGGTGCCGGGACAGACCGAGTCGACGTCGACGACGCACCCCGGCACCACGACGAATACGGGCGGAAATCATCAGCAGGGTGGTGGTTTCCGTGATCCCTCGGATCCGAATTACATGACGCCGTCGCGCCCGGCTCCCGCCCCGCCGACCCAGGCGGCCGGGGCCGGTGGTGGCGGAAATCATTCGGGCTCAGCGGGGTTCGGTGGTCGACACCAGTCGACGTCCGGAGGGCAC